>NZ_WIQI01000080.1 GCF_009602535.1 Ornithinicoccus halotolerans
TGCGGCCCGGACACCGGCGGCCCGGGGGCCCCGCCGACGGGCGAGGCCGGCTTCCCGCCGCTGCCCCACGACGAGGAGGGCACCGCGGGCACCGGGCCGACCGCGACCGCGGCGCGCAGCGGCGGCCACCCGCCTTCCGGGACCGCGGCGTCTCCCTCTCCTCCTCCCGCGCCCACCGGGGAGGCCGGCGGCCAGGAGCCGGTGGCGGTCCTCATCGGGGCCGGCGGCGACATCCTGCCGCACGCAGCGGTCATCACCAGCGCCGCGGCGCACGCCGAGCGGTCGGGGTCGGACCTGCCCTACGACTTCGCCCCGATGTTCGCGCCGGTACGGGACGTGCTGACGGAGCCGGACCTGGCGCTGTGCCACCTGGAGACCCCGGTCTCGGCGGACAACACCGCGCTGACGGAGCCCGGCAGCCTGTCGTTCAGCTCGCCGCGGGAGCTGCCGCAGGGGCTGGCCGACACCGGTTTCGACGCCTGCGAGCTGGCCAGCAACCACGCCCTGGACCGTGGCCTCGAGGGCCTGGCCGCCACCCGTGAGCAGGTCAGGGCCGCCGGGCTCGGCTGGTCCGGACCACCCCACCGAGAACAGGCGGCGCGGCAGATCCCGTTCCACGACGCCGGCGCGGCGCGGGTGGCCCACCTCGTCTACAGCTACACGCTGTTCAACTCCGGCTCCCCCAACACCGACGTCCCCGCGGAGGCGCCCTGGCTGCGGGGCAGCCTGTGGCCGGCCGTCGGCGCCCAGGGGGTCCTCGAGGACGCCGCCCGCGCCCGCCGGCAGGGCGCCGACTTCGTGGTCGTCACCATGCACTGGGGGACGGAGTACCAGGTGGCACCCACCGACGAGCAGCGGGAGCTGGCCCGGGAGCTGCTGGGCTCGGACGACGTCGACCTCGTCGTCGGCTCCCACGCCCACCTCGTCCAGCCGTGCGAGACCATCGACGGGAAGCTGGTGGCCTACGGCCTGGGGAACCTGCTGTCGAACCAGTCCCCCGACACCACCGGCGGCGACCTGTCCGAGCGCACCCAGGAGGGGGTGCTGCTGCAGGTCCGGCTCACCCGGGAGGCCGACGGCTCGCTGCAGACCCAGGCGCGCTTCATCCCGACGCGGGTCGACCTGGACGGCCACGTGGTGCGACCCGTCGGGCCGGACCACCATCCCGCCAGCCACCAGCGCACTGTGGAGACCCTGCACGCCCTGGGCCCGGACGCCTGTGCGGCGGCGCCGCGTCCCGGCTGAGGTGCCGCTGGCCCGTGCTCACCGGTCGCGGGTCAGCCCGGCCAGGGCGGCCTGAGTGGCGAAGTCGGGCTCGGCGGCGATGACCTCCTCGAAGGTGCCGCGGGCGACCAGCCTCCCGTCGCGCATGAAGCAGACCTGCTCGCTGTGGCGGATGGTCGCCAGCCGGTGGGCGACGACGATGACGCTGACCTGGCCGTGCAGCTCGCGGATGGCATCGGTCACCGCACGTTCGGTGCTGGTGTCCAGCGCCGAGGTGGCCTCGTCCATCACCAGCACCAGCGGATCGGTGTAGAGCGCGCGGGCCACGCCCAGCCGCTGTCGCTGCCCGCCGGAGAGGGCCAGCCCGCGCTCGCCCACCCGGGCGTGGATCCCGCCGGGCCGGGCCTCGACCACGTCGAGCAGCTGGGCGCGCGCCAGCGCCCGGCGCACCCGGTCCTCTTCGACCTCGGAGTCCTGCCAGGTCAGTGCCACGTTGCGGGCGACCGAGGCGTCGAAGAGGGCGACGTCCTGGGGGACGTAGCCGACCCGGGAGCGCCAGGCCTGCAGCACGTCCCCCAGCGGCGCGGTCCCGACGAAGATCTGGCCGGAGTCCGGCTGGAGCAGGCCGAGGACGATGTCGACGAGCGTGGACTTGCCGGAGCCGGACGCGCCCACCAGCGCCAGGGTCTGCCCGAACGGCAGCTCCAGACTCACCTCGTCAACCGCGGGGCGCTCTCCCCCGGGATAGGTGAAGCTGACCTTCTCCAGCCGCAGCGACGCGGCGTCCTCGGGCAGCGGCTCCCGACCGGTGATCTCCTCGGCCTCCGCGTAGGCCTTGCCGCGCTGGATCTCCTCCAGCACCTGCTGGGCGTAGGGCAGGTTGGCCCCGGTCTGGGCCATGATCGTCTGGAAGCGGGTCAGCGAGGGCACGATCCGGAACCCGGCCACGCCGAACAGCGCCACCGCGGCCATCGCGCCCTCCGGCCCGTCCTGGGCGTAGCCGATCCAGGCCCCGAGGCCCAGTCCCCCGATCAGCCCGGCCTCCAGCACGTACCGGGGGATGGCGCCGAGGAAGGACTGGTTGGCCCTGGCGCCGGACGCGCGGCGACGCACCTGCTGCACCACCTCGGCGACCTCGCCGGTCTTGCCGCGCAGGGTGATCTCCTTCAGCGAGTGCACCATCTCGCTGATGAGCCGCACCGCCTGGGTGGAGTAGGTGCGGTTGTCCTGCCCCGCCTGCACCGCCTTGCGCAGCACCCACGTGTAGAGCACGACACCGACCGCACCGAAGTAGACGATGGTCACGGTGGCCAGCACCGGCTCATTGACCAGCAGCACGGCCAGCACCGCCAGGAAGGTGAACACCTCGCCGGAGAGCTGGGCGAAGGGGATCAGCACCCCGGCGACCGTCGATCCCACTCCGACGTCGGTGGAACGGACCAGGTCGGTGGAGTTGCGCTGCAGCCGCTCGGACCACGGTGCCTTGAACGTCGTCGTCAGCAGCCGGGCACCCAGCACCTGCTCGAACCGCGCGAACCGCCGGGTCGCCCAGTACTGCAGCGCCACCGCCAGCACGCTCTTGCTGATGATCAGCACGCCGACGGCGATGAGCACGTTGCGGAAGTCGGACGCGTCGCTCAGCGTGCCGAGCACCGGCAGCTGCAGGTCGTTGTCGGTCAGCATCGGCGCGAGGATCACCGCGAGCAGCCCGATCGCGGCCACGTCCAGGATCGCCAGCGTGGACTGCAACGCGGCGAAGACGAGGATGAACCGGCGGGTGCCCTCGGGGAGCTCGGCCAGCAGGTCCCGGACGGTCCGCAGCAGTGCGACCATCCCTGTCCTCCTCCTGTCCGGCGCTGCCCGCATCTGGCCAGGTGGCTCCCGGCACGCCCCGCCGGAGGGCGCGCCAAGCCTATCCGCGGCTAGTGTCGCAGCGTGGCAACACCCAGCGCGCGCCCGCGTCGCCTCGCCTACCGAGCGTTCCGTGCCCTGCCGCGTCCGGTGCGCGGGCTCGGTGAGGAGGTGCTGCGCCGGCGCGCCGACCGCGACGTCCGTGACCAGCGGTGGCTCGACCCCGAGGCGCCGGTGCGCCTGCTCATCGGCCCCGCGGGCTCGGCGGGGCAGGCCTGGCAGTGGTCCCGCGCCGCCGAGCGGCACCTGCCCGGGGTCAGTGCGCGGACGGTGACCGCGGAGGGGCGAGCGGGACCGGGCCTGGACTTCCCCCGGGACATCCACCTCAGCCGCCGCGCCCAGCTGCACGGCACCCGCGCCCGCCGGGCGGCGGTGCTGCGGGCCACCCACGTCCTCAGCGAGGGCGCCCGCTCGCTGCTCGGCGACCCGTTCGCCGGATCGGTGCTCGAGGACCTGCCCGCCTTCGAGCGCGCCGGCATCCGCACCGGCATCCTGCTGCACGGCTCGGAGATCCGCGACCCGCACCGGCACGCCGGTCGGGACCCGCACTCCCCGTTCTCCCCGGGCGGCGGCGCCGACCCCGCGTATGTCGCACGGCTGGTGGAGCTGGTCGGACGCACCCGCGACCGCGTCGACCGGTTCCCGGGACCGGTGCTGGTCTCGACGGTCGACCTGCTCGACGACGTGCCTGGTGCGACCTGGCTCCCCGTGGTCGTGGACACCACCGGGCTCGCGGAGGCGGCCGCGGGCCGGCCGGTGCTGCAGCGGCCCGTCCCGGTCGTGCTGCACGTCCCCTCCAACCGCCGGCTGAAGGGCACCGACGCGGTCGAGGCGGCCATGGCGGGCCTGCAGCGCCGTGGCCTGGTCGAGTACCGCCGCCTGGAGGGCGTGCGGCACCGCGACATGGCTGCCGCGCTGGCGGACGCGGACGTCGTCATCGACCAGGTGGTCCTGGGCAACCCCGGCGTCCTGCTCACCGAGGCCCTCGCCGCGGGGCGGCTGGCCGTGGCCCACCTCACGCCCACCGTCCGCGAGCGGCTGGCGGACGCCGACCCGGCCAGCGGTGAGCCGCCGGTACTGGAGGCCGACCCGGTGACGATCGGCGCCGTGGTCGAGCAGGCCGTGACCGACCGGGACCCGCACGCCGCGCTGGCCGCCCGCGGGCCGGCGTGGGCTCGCGCGCGCCATGACGGCCGGATGTCGGCCCGGGTGCTCGACGAGGCGCTGCTCGGCACGCGCTAGGCCGCAGCCGCCGGCCAGGCGAGCAGGAGCTGCCGGTCCGGTCCTCCCCTTACCGGGCGGTCGTGGGCGTGCCCCAGCGGCGCAGCACGCCCGTCAGCTCGGCCAGTGACTCCACGACGGCGTCGGGCTCGACGTCGACCTCCACCCGCTGCTCGGCGGGCAGGTCACTGTGCGGCACCCACACCGCGCGCATCCCGGCCTGCTGCGGGCCGTGCACGTCCTCGTAGAGCCGGTCCCCCACGTAGACGCAGCTGTCCGGCGGCACCCCGACGGCCGCCGCCGCGGCGCGGAACGCCGCTGCGTGCGGCTTGGCCCAGGCGATCTCGCTGCTGTACACGTCTCCGTCCAGCAGCCCGAGCAGGCCGTCCCGGTCGAACAGCGCCCGGTGGTACTCCCGGGACCACAGCGTGTTGGACAGCACCCCGATCCGGACCCCGTCGGCGTGCAGCCGCTCCCAGAGCGGGCGCACCACCGGGTCGGTCCGGGTGTGCGGCTCCCAGAACCGCTCGTAGGCCGCCCGGGCAGCCGGCAGCCCGGCGTGAGCCAGGTCCACGCCGGCCTCGGCGAGCACATCCTCGAGCCGGGCGCTGCGGTGCTGCTCGCGGGAGCGTTGCCAGGCCCGCGACTCCGCAGCCAGGATCTGGCGGGCGAGCTCCTCGGCCACCGCCGGGTCGTCGGCGTGCAGCTCGGCGGCGAAGGCACGCCACTGCTCCCGCAGGTCGACCGCGCGCCAGGGGGTGAGCGTGCCGCCCCAGTCGAAGATGACCGCGCGCACCGCCCCGCGGCCCGGCATCAGCCGGGTGTCCCCGGCCGCACCTCGGCCACCACCTGGGTCGCGGCGTCGGCGACCGCCACGTGCCGGCGGGCGCCGGTCACCCGGTCCTTGATCTCGACGGTGCCCTCGGCCAGCCCCTTGCCGACCACCACGATGGTCGGCACCCCGAGCAGCTCGGCGTCCTTGAACTTCACCCCGGGCGAGACCCGGGCCCGGTCGTCGTAGACGACCTCCAGGCCGGCCTGCTCCAGCTCCTCGACCAGCCGGTCGGCGGCGTCGAAGACCTCCCGGTCCTTGCCGGTCGCGACCAGGTGCACGTCGGCGGGCGACAGCTCCCGCGGCCAGCACAGGCCGAGCTCGTCGTGGGTGTCCTCGGCGACCGCGGCGACGGCCCGGCTGACGCCCACTCCGTAGGAGCCCATGGTCACCACGACCTGCTTGCCGTTCTCGTCCAGCACCCGCAGCCCCAGCGCCTCGGCGTACTTGCGGCCCAGCTGGAAGATGTGGCCCATCTCGATGCCGCGGGCCAGCGTGAGCGGACCGGCACCGTCGGGGCTCGGGTCGCCCTCGCGGATCTCCGCGGCCTGGATGGTGCCGTCGGCGGTGAAGTCCCGCCCGTAGACCAGGTCGAACACGTGCTTGCCGTCCTCGTCGGCGCCGGTGACCCAGGCCGACCCCTCGGCCACGGACGGGTCGAGCAGGTACCGGATGCCGCTGCCGCCGCTGGCCTCGGTGCCCGCTCCCAGCACCCCGGGGCCGATGTAGCCCTTGGCCAGCACCGGGTAGGCAGCGAAGTCGGCCTCGCCGAACGGCGTCGCCTCGGCCGGGGCGACCGCGGCCTCGAGCCGCTTGCCGTCCACCTCGCGGTCCCCGGGCAGGCCGATGGCCAGCGGCTCCCGGGTGCCGTCGGGGTGGGTCAGCATCAGCAGGACGTTCTTCAGCGTGTCGGCGGCGGTCCACGCGCGGCCGTCGGCGCGCGGGTGAGCCGCGTTGGCGGCCGCGACGAGGGTGTCGATGGTGGGGGTGCCCGGGGTGTCCTCCACGTGCGCCGGCGGCACCGCCGAGGCGTCCACCGGGGGCGCCTGCGGGACCACGACCGCCTCGACGTTGGCCGCGTAGCCGCTGGCCGCGCACCGCACGAAGGTGTCCTCGCCGTGCGGGCTGACGGCCAGGAACTCCTCGCTGGCCGAGCCACCCATCGCGCCGGAGTGGGCGTGGACGATGACGTAGTCCAGCCCGAGCCGGTCGAAGATGCGCACGTAGGCGTCGCGGTGCCGCTGGTAGGCAGCCTGCAGGCCGGTGTCGTCGACGTCGAAGGAGTAGGAGTCCTTCATGATGAACTCCCGGCCGCGCAGCAGCCCGGCGCGCGGCCGGGCCTCGTCCCGGTACTTGGTCTGGATCTGGTACAGCGTCAGCGGCAGCTCCTTGTAGGAGCTGACCATGTCCTTGACCGTGAGGGTGAACATCTCCTCGTGGGTGGGCCCCAGCAGCATGTCGTTGCCGCGCCGGTCCTGCAGCCGGAACAGGTTGTCCCCGAACTCCTCCCACCGGCCACTCGCCTCGTACGGCTCCCGCGGCAGCAGCGCCGGGAAGGTCAGCTCCTGCCCGCCGATGGCGTCCATCTCCTCGCGCACGACCCGCTCCACCCGGCGCAGCACCCGCAGCCCCAGCGGGAGCCAGCTGTAGATGCCGGGGGCGGCCCGCCGGATGTAGCCGGCACGCAGGAGCAGCCGGTGGCCCGGCAGCTCGGCGTCGGCCGGGTCCTCGCGCAGGGTCCGCAGGAACAGGGTCGACATGCGCAGGGCCACCAGGGCCTCCTTCGGTGACGGGTCGGCGGCGCGCGCCGAGTGGGCCGGACTGCGCCCGACAGCCTATCTTCCGGCGCCCCCGTCCGAACCGGCGTGGCACCGTGGGGGCATGCAGCTCCCCCCGCCACGCCCCTACCCGGCTGCCGCGCGGCTAGGCCTCGGTGACCTGCGGTGGTGGCCCGGGCTGGCGCTGCCGGGCCTGGACCGTCGCGCCGACGTCACGGTGTGGCTCCCGCCCGGGTACGACGAGGACACCGCGCGGTACCCGGTGATCTACCTGCACGACGGCGCCACCCTCTACGACCCCGCGGCGTGCGTCGCCGGGTCCACCTGGCGGGCCCACGAGGCGCTGGCCGCGGCCGCGGCCGCCGGGCTCCCCGCCGTCGCGGTCGGTGTCCCGTGCTCCGCCGACGGCCGGCACCTGGAGTACACCCCCTTCCCGCACCCGGCGCTGGGCGGTGGCCGCGGGGACCGCTACGTGAGCTTCCTGGCCGACCACCTCAAGCCCGCGGTGGACGCCGCGCTGCGGACCCGGGCCGAGGCGCGGCACACCGTGGTCGCCGGCTCCTCCCTGGGTGGCGTCATCTCGCTGCACGCGTGGTCGACCCGGAACGACGTCTTCGGCGCCGCCGGCTGCCTGTCCCCTGCCTTCTGGTGGTCACCGGAGCAGCTGCCGCCGGTGGCCGCGGCGCTGGCCGCCGGCCAACTGGGCGGCCGGGTGTACGTCGACGTGGGCGGGCGGGAGGACCCGCAGGACCCGCCGACCCAGCGGGCCTACGTCACCGACACCGAGGCGCTGGTCAGTGAGCTGCGCCGGGCCGGTGTCCCGGTGCGCTACCTGTACGACTCCACCGCCGAGCACCACGAGACGGCCTGGGCCGAGCGGTTCCCGGCCGCGCTGCGCTGGCTGCTGAGCGGCTAGCGCACTCGGCGCGGGTCAGCCCCGCAGCCGGCTGACCGCCCCGGTGACGCCCTCGAGCAGCCGGTCCACGTCCGCGTCGTCGTTGTACGGCGCCAACCCGACCCGGACGGCCCCGCCGTCACCCAGCCCGAGCCGCCGGGAGGCCTCCAGGGCGTAGAAGCTGCCGGCCGGGGCGTTCACCCCCGCCGCGGCCAGCTCCCGGCTCAGCTCCGCGCTGGCCACGCCCTCGACCTCGAACAGCAACGTGGGTGTGCGGCGCACGGCGCGCGAGTAGCACGTCAGCCCCTCCACCGCGGCCAGCCCGCTCTCGATCCGGGCCCGCAGCCGGTCCTCCTGCTCCTCCAGCGCGGTGACCGAGGCGACCAGCCGGGTGCGCCGCGACCCGACGGCGGTCCCCTCCAGCCCGGCGAGGAAGTCGACCGCGGCGGTGGTGCCGGCCAGCAGCTCGTACGGCAGCGTCCCGAGCTCGAACCGCTCCGGGACCTGGTCGGTGGCGGGCAGCAGCTTGTCCGGGCGCACCTGCTCCAGCAGCTCCGGCCTGCCCACCTGCACGCCCAGGTGCGGACCGCAGAACTTGTACGGCGAGCAGGCGAACACGTCAGCACCCAGGCGCGCCATGTCCACCGGTGCGTGCGCGGACAGGTGCACCCCGTCCACGTGCACCAGCGCCCCCACCTCGTGCGCGAGCCGGCTGATCTCCGGGACGTCGGGGCGGGTCCCGATGAGGTTGGCGGCACCGGTGACCGCGACGACGCGGGTGCGGTCCGACAGCTGCGCGGCGACGGCCTGCGGGTCGAGCTCCCCCGTCGCCGGGTCGAACTCGGCCCACCGCACGGTCGCCCCGGCGCGCCCGGCGGCGATCACCCAGGGCCGGATGTTGGCGTCGTGGTCCAGGGAGGTGACGACCACCTCGTCGCCCTCGGCCCAGTCCCGCGACAGCGCCCGGGCCAGGTCCATCGTCAGCGCGGTCATGCTGCGTCCGAACACCACCCCCTCGGCCGGCCCGGCCACCAGGTCCGCGACGGCGTCCCTGGCCTCGTGCACGATCCGCTCCGCACGCCGCTCGGCCGTGGTCACCAGGCCGCGGTTGGCGATCGCCGAGGTGAGCGTGGCGGCCACCGCCTCGGCCACGTCGACGGGGGTCTGGGACCCACCGGGCCCGTCGAAATGGGCCGCGCCCTCCGCGAGCGCGGGGAACCGGTCACGGATCGCGGGGACGTCCAGGGCCATGCTGGCACCATAGGTCAGACCACCCGGGTGGTGGCGCCCGGGACCGGTTCGGCAGACTTGATCCATGAGCGAGCCCCAGCCCCCCCAGCCCGCCGAGCAGACGGCCGCCGCCACCGCGGCAGCCGGTCGCCCCACGCAGGAGGGCACGCCGGTGGCGCCGGAGCAGGCCGTCGGCGCCGCCCAGGTCGGCGTCATCGGCCTGGCCGTGATGGGCAGCAACCTGGCCCGCAACCTGGCCCGCCACGGCCACACCGTCGCCCTCTACAACCGGACCAGGGCGCGCACCGACGCCCTCGTGGAGGAGCACGGGCACGAGGGCACCTTCGTGACCACCGGCGAGCTGGACGAGTTCGTCGGCACCCTGGAGCGGCCCCGCCGGGTGATCATCATGGTGCAGGCCGGGGCGGGTACCGACGCCGTCATCGACGCACTGCTGCCGCACCTGGAGCAGGGCGACATCGTCGTCGACGGCGGCAACGCCCACTTCGAGGACACCCGCCGCCGCGAGGCGCGGCTGCGGGAGCACGGGCTGCACTTCGTCGGCGCCGGCATCTCCGGCGGTGAGGTCGGGGCCCTGGAGGGACCCTCGATCATGCCCGGGGGGTCCCGGGAGTCCTACGAGGCACTGGGCCCGATCCTGGAGGACATCTCCGCCAAGGTCGACGGCGAGCCGTGCTGCGCCTACATGGGCCCCGACGGGGCCGGCCACTTCGTCAAGATGGTCCACAACGGCATCGAGTACGCCGACATGCAGTTCATCGGCGAGGCCTACGACCTGTTGCGCGCCGCCGGGCTCGGCACCACCGACGTCGCCGAGGTGTTCCGCACCTGGAACACCGGTGACCTGGAGTCCTACCTGATCGAGATCACCGCCGAGGTGCTCGAGCAGGTCGACGCCCGCACCGACCGGCCACTGGTCGACGTCATCGAGGACGCCGCGGGGCAGAAGGGCACCGGCCGGTGGACCGTGCAGTCCGCGCTCGAGCTCGGGGTGCCGGTCAACACGATCGGCGAGTCCGTCTTCGCCCGGGCGACCTCCAGCCACCCCGAGCTGCGGGAGGCGGCCCGGCAGGCGCTCACCGGCCCGGACCGCACCCTCGAGCCGGCGGACCGGGAGCAGTTCGTCGAGCAGGTCCGGCAGGCGCTCTGGTCGGCCAAGGTGGTGGCCTACGCCCAGGGGCTGGACCAGATCCGCACCGCCTCCGAGGCCTACGGTTGGGACGTCGACGTGGCGGCGGTCGCACGGATCTGGCGCGACGGCTGCATCATCCGCGCCAGGCTGCTGGAGCGCATCCGCTCCGAGTACGCCGCCCACCAGCTGGTCACGCTGCTCGAGGCCCCCAGCGTCCGCGAGGAGCTGGCCCGGACCCAGGAGGGGTGGCGCCAGGTCGTCGCCGCCGCCGTCACCGCCGGTGTGCCGGTGCCGGGCTTCTCCGCGGCGCTGGCCTACGTGGACTCGCTGCGCGCCGAGCGGCTGCCGGCTGCGCTGGTGCAGGGCCAGCGCGACTACTTCGGCGCCCACACCTACCGCCGCACCGACGACGAGGGCTCCTTCCACACGCTGTGGTCCGGTGACCGCTCGGAGGTGCGGGTATGAGGCAGCAGCTCCCCGCCGAGGTCGCCCCCCTCGCGGAGGCGGTCGCCCGTGGCCTGACCGGGGTGCGGCGGCTCGGCGTGGCGTTCTCCGGCGGCGTGGACTCCTCGGTGCTGCTCGCCCTCGCGGCGAGGGCGCTGGGACCCGACCGCGTCGTCGCGGTGATGGGCGTGTCCCCCAGCCTCGCCTCCGACGAGCGGGACGCCGCCCACCGGGTGGCCGAGCAGGTCGGCGTGCCGGTGGTGGAGGTGGCCACCCACGAGGGCGAGCGCGAGGGCTACATCGCCAACGGCCCGGACCGCTGCTTCCACTGCAAGGACGAGCTGTTCACGGTGATCTCGGACCGCGTGGTGCGCGAGCAGGGACTGGACGCGGTCGCCTACGGCGAGAACGCCGATGACGCCCGGCGCCCGGACCGGCCCGGGGCGCTGGCCGCGACCGAGCACGCGGTGCTGCGGCCGCTGGCCGACGCCGGCATGACCAAGGAGCAGGTCCGGCAGGTCGCCCGGGCGCTGGCGCTCGCCTGCGCCGACAAGCCGGCCGCGCCGTGCCTGGCCTCCCGGATCCCGCACCACTCCCCCGTGACTCCCGAGAAGCTGCAGCAGGTCGAGGCCGCCGAGCGGGCGCTGCGCGCCCTCGGGTTCAGTGACTCCCGGGTGCGCCACCACGACCAGGTGGCCCGCGTCGAGCTGCCGGTGGAGGAGCTGGCGCGTGCCGTCGAGCTGCGGGCCGAGCTGGTCTCGCGGGTGCGGGCGGCCGGGTTCCGGTTCGTGACGCTGGACCTGTCCGGGCTGCAGTCCGGCGCCTTCACCCTCGACGTGCTGCAGCGCCGTGGAGCCTGACGACGTCCGGCTGGACCTGGAGCGCGCCGCCCGCCGCGGGCTGCCCGAGGCGGTGTACTGCGAGCACAAGTCGCCGGACCAGGTCCGCCGGATCGCCCGCCTGGTGCGGGAGCGCTCCCCCGGCGCGGTCGTGCTGTTCACCCGCGCGGCCGAGGAGCACGTCGAGGCGGTGCTGGAGGTGCTGCCGGACGCGGTGCACCACGCGGACGCCCGCCTGGTGGCCTGGCCCGGTGAGCCGCCCGAGCCGGCCGGTCGGATGGTCACCGTCGTCGCGGCCGGCACCTCGGACCTGCCGGTGGCACGGGAGGCGGAGCTGACCGCCCGCTACCTCGGCCGGCCGGCCGAGCTGATCGTCGACGTCGGCGTGGCCGGGCTGCACCGCATCCTGGGCCAGGTGGAGCGGCTCCGGGCCGCCGGTGCCATCGTCGTGGTCGCCGGGATGGACGGGGCGCTGCCGTCGGTCGTGGCGGGGCTGGTGCCCGCGCCGGTGGTCGCGGTGCCCACGTCGGTGGGCTACGGGGCCGCATTCGGCGGGGTGGCGCCGCTGCTGACCATGCTCAACAGCTGCGCGCCGGGGGTCGCCGTCGTCAACATCGACAACGGCTACGGCGCCGGCCACCTCGCCGCGCAGATCACCGCGCCCCTCCCCTAACCGACCGTCGCGCCGGGGACCAGCCCGGCGTCGCGGGCCGCCGCCGCTGCCCGCGCCAGCACCTCGGCGACCGGCAGCTGGTGCCGCCGGGCCAGCACGGCGCAGTCCTCGTACTCCGGGGTGGCGGTGCGCACCCGCCCCCGCTGCAGCCCGAGCTTGACCCGGACCGGCTCCCCCAGCCCGGGCACGGTCACGGGGCGCCACTCCCGGTCCAGCTCCACGCGGGCCACGGTGCTGCGCCGGATGCCCAGCGTCGGCGTGGCCCGCCACAGCTCCTCCTCCACCGCGGCGACCGGGGCCGGGTCGGCGTCCACCAGGACCTGCAGGGTATGGGCCGGGCGGCCCTTCTTCATCAGCACCGGCGTGAGCCAGGCGTCCCGGGCTCCGGCGGCGAGCAGGTCGTCCAGCACGCTGGGCCACGCCCGCGGGTCGAGGTCGTCGACGTTGCAGGCCAGCACCACCATCGCCCGCTCGGTCCCCTCGCCGGCGCCCCCGGACGCTGCCGGCGCGGGGTCGAGCAGGACCGCGCGGACCACGTTGGCGCGACCCTCGACCTCCTTGCTGCCGGCGCCGACGCCGACGCCGCGGACCCGGCCGGCGGGGATGCCGGTGACGGGCGCGGCCAG
>NZ_WIQI01000081.1 GCF_009602535.1 Ornithinicoccus halotolerans
CAACACGCTCGTCCGGAACTACCTGCCGGCGACGGGACGGGATGAGAGCACGGCCGCGGTGCTGAAGGCGTGGGCCGAGGACCACCAGCAGGGCGAGCTGCGGGAGCAGCGAGGCGCCTAGGCCGGCTCGCTGACGCGCAGCTGCTCCGCGGTGCCGGCCCGCACCAGCTCCAGGTCGGTGGCCACGTTGACCATCCGGAAGCCTTGCTCCAGCCGTCGGCGGGCCGCCGCACCGTCCGGGCAGTGGACGCCCGCGACGATCCCGCTCTCCGCGCAGGCGGCTCGCACCCGCTCCAGTGCCCGCGGGTGCTCCCCGTCGGCGTGCTCGAAGACCGGCGGGAGCCCGAGCGAGATCGACAGGTCCGCCGGCCCGACGTAGACGGCGTCCAGGCCCGGTGTCGCGGCGATCTCGGTGACGCGGTCCACCCCGCGCCGGGTCTCAACCATGACCGCGACCACGACGTCGGACAGCTCAGCGGGGTCCGTGGTGCCGTGCAGGACGGACGCCCGCGCCGGTCCGTAGGAGCGGCGCCCCACCGGCGCGTACCGAGCCTCGGCGACCGCCGCCGCGGCGTCGTCGGCGGTCTCCACCATGGGGACGATGACGCCTCCGGCGCCGGCGTCCAGGACCTTGCCGATCAGCCACGGCGCCCCCGCGGGCACCCGCACGATCGGCACCGCGCCGCGGGCGTGCACGGCCGCGACCATCGGGACGACGTCGACGTAGTCGAGCATCCCGTGCTGCATGTCCAGGCACACGTAGTCGACCCCGGCAGCGGCAAGCGCCTCGGCGACGTAGGGGCTCGGCGCCAGCACCCAGGCACCGCGAGCCGTCTCCCCCGCCGCCCAGCGGCGGCGCAGCGGGTTGCGGGGCTCGTGGGCCGTGGCGCCGGAGGCTGTCGGCTGCTCAGTGATCATGCCGAGACCTTACGAGCAGGTGCCGGACCACTGGCCGCCGGCCCGCGAAGGGCACCGGTCAGCGCGACAGCCGCTGGTAGCGGCGGACCGCCATCGGCAGGAAGATCGCGGTGATCAGCAGTGGCCACACCAGCGCCATCAGCTGGGCGTGCTGCTCGATCCAGGACCCGCCGACGGGGGCGGGGTTCCCGAACAGCTCCCGGATGGCGGTCGCGGTCGAGGACACCGGGTTCCACATCGCGATGAAGCCCAGCCAGTCCGGCATCATCGACGGCGGCGTGAAGACGCTGGAGATCATCCCGAACGGGAACGCGACCGCGAACAGGTTGCCGGCGGCCTCGGTGTTCTTCACGCCCAGCCCCATCCAGATGCCGATCCAGATCAGCGCGAACCGCAGCCACAGCAGCAGGAAGAACGCGTAGAGCGTCTCCAGCAGCGTCCCGTCCGAGCGCCACCCGATGACTAGGGCGATCATCGCCAGCACCAGCAGGTCGACGGCCGCGCCGAGCACGTCGCCGAAGCCGCGGCCGCTCACCACGGCCGACGGCGCCATCGGCATCGAGCGGAACCGGTCGGTGACGCCCTTCTCCTTGTCCAGGACCACCGCGTAGGCGGTGTTCATGAACCCGAAGGCCATCGTCATGGCGAACATCCCCGGCATCGCGAAGGAGGTGTAGTCCGCGCCGTCGCCGATGTTCATCGCCGAGCCGAAGACGTAGACGAACAGCAGCACCGACACGATCGGGAAGCCCAGCTGCCACAGGATCGTGGTGGGTTGACGGACGTAGTAGAGCAGGCCGCGGCGCACCATGGTCCAGGAGTCGACGACGGCCCAGTAGGCCGAGGACCGCTGCTGCGGGCGCAGGTCCGTGGTCATCACCGGGCCACCCCCTCGGGCTGGGGCTCGTCCTGGGCCGGCGTCTCGTCCTCGGCGGGGTGTCCGGTGAGCCGCAGGAACACCTCGTCCAGGGTGGGCCGGCGCAGCCCCACGTCCTCGACCTCGACACCCGCGGCCTGCAGCCGGCGGGCCACCTCGGCCAGCGCGTCCAGCTGCTGCTCCACCGGCACGATCACCCGGCGCCGGTCCGGGTCCACCAGCGGGGTCAGCTCGGACACCGCCGCGCAGGCGGCCTCGGCCGCCGCCACGTCGGTTCGCTCCAGCACGGTCACCTCGACCTGGTCGCCACCGATCTGTCGCTTCAGCTCGGCCGGGCTGCCGTCGGCGATCCGGCGGCCGCGGTCGATGACGGTGATCCGGTCGGCGAGCTGGTCGGCTTCCTCCAGGTACTGGGTGGTCAGCAGCACGGTGGTGCCCTGGCGGACGAGCGCGCGCACCGCCTCCCACACCTCGCCCCGGCCTCGCGGGTCGAGCCCAGTGGTGGGCTCGTCGAGGAACATCAGCTGTGGGGCCAGGATCATGCTCGAGGCCAGGTCGAGCCGCCGGCGCATGCCACCGCTGTACTCCTTCACGCCCTTGTCCGCCGCTGCGGTGAGCGCGAACTGCTCGAGCAGCTCCGCCGCCCGGGCGCGGGCCCGGGAGCTGCCTAGGTGGAACAGCCGGCCGAACATCTCCAGGTTCTGCCGGCCGGTCAAGATCTCGTCCACGGCGGCGTACTGACCGGCCAGGCCGATGCGGCGCCGCACCTCCTGGGTGTCGCGCCGCAGGTCGGCGCCGGCCACCGTGGCCGTGCCGGCGTCCGCCTGGATCAGCGTGGTCAGGATCTTCACCGCCGTCGTCTTACCGGCCCCGTTCGGCCCGAGCAGGCCGTGCACGCTGCCGCGGGTGACCTCCAGGTCGAACCCGTCGAGGGCGGTCACCTTGCCGTACCGCTTGACCAGGCCGACTGCCTGGACGGCGAGCCCGCCGTCGGAATCGTTCATCGAGTACCTCCTGAGTACACCGTACGCACGGAGAGTACAGTGTACGCTCAGGGTCCGGCAAGGAGTTTTTCTCATGCGGAAGGGAGCGCGATGAGCACCGAGAGCAGCGGGGCTGGTGATGTCCACCGCAGCATGGCGCTGATGTGGCAGGAGCCGGCCGGCGCCGACGCCGGCCGGGACGCCCGGCTCTCCCTCGACCGGATCGTCGACACCGCGATCGGGGTGGCTGACGCCGATGGGCTGGAGGCGGTGTCGATGCGACGGGTCGCGGCCGAGCTGGGCGTCGGGACGATGTCGCTGTACCGCTACGTGCCGGGCAAGGACGAGCTGCTGGACCTGATGCTGGACCGGGTCAACCTCGGCGAGGTCAGGGCGCCCTTCCCGACGGACTGGCGCGCCGCACTGGAGCGCTACGCCCGGGAGACCTGGGAGCTGTACCGCCGGCACCCGTGGCTGCCGTTCGTCGACCAGAGCCGGCCGCTGCTGGGCCCCAACGCCCTCGCCGGGCTCGAGGCGCTGCTCACCGGGTTGTCCGGCACCGACGTCGAGCACCGGCAGCAGATCCTGGCCATCACCACGCTCGAGGGGTTCGTGGCCAGCCTGGCCCGCACCGTCAACGGGGCGATGATCGCCGAGCAGCGCACCGGGGTCAGCACCGAGGAGTTCTGGCAGGCCCAGGAGCCGGTCCTGGTCTCGGCGATGGCGTCCGGCCGGTTCCCGGTGCTGGCCGGGCTGGACATGGAGGCCTTCGGCGCGGGCCCGGAGGAGTCCTTCGAGTTCGGCCTGCGGGTGGTGCTGGACGGGCTGGTGGGCGTGTTCGGGAACCCCGAGTCACCCCGCTGAGCGGCGACCTGACCGGCGCTACTTGGCGCTCCCCCGCATCACGCCGGAGATGACCCACCGCTGGGCCACGACGTAGACCAGCACCATGGGCAGCAGCGCCATGAGGTAGGAGGCGAAGGCGACGGAGTAGTTCGTCGTGAACTGTCCCTGGAAGACGTACTGGACGAGGGGTAGCGTCTGGTGCTCCGGCTCGCTCAGGATCACCAACGGCAGCATGAAGTCGTTCCACGCCCACATCGAGGTGAGGATGGCGACCGTGGCGTTCATCGGCGCTAGCAGCGGGAAGATGATCCGCCAGAACGTCGTCCAGGTGCTGGCCCCGTCCGTCCGCGCGGCCTCCTCCAGCTCGATCGGGATGGAGCGCACGTAGGCCACGTAGATGAAGATGTTCAGGCTCAGCCCGTACACCGTGTAGAGGATGATCAGCCCGATCGGGTTGTCCAGACCGAGCAGCGCCGTCTGCCGCACGACTGGCAGCATGATGATCGGGAAGGGCACGAACAGCGCCGCGATGAAGTAGTAGTACAGCAGCGTGAAGACCCGGGAGCGGTCCATGTGGCGCGCGATGGCGTAGGCGACCATGGAGTTGGTCAGCAGCGTCAGCAGCACCGCTCCACCGGTGACGACCGCGCTGTTGCGCAGCGCCCGCGGGAAGCTCGTCAGCTCCCAGGCGGTGGAGAAATTCTCCCAGGCCAGCCCCTGCGGCAGCTCGAAACCGGTGCCGCCGAGCTGGTCCGGGGTCTTGAAGGCGGTCACCACGGTGAAGTAGAGGGGGATCAGCACCGACAGCGAGCAGACCGCGATGATGATGGTGGCCGGCCAGTTGGTGCGCTCGCCGGCGCCGGTGCGACGCCGCCGGGCGGGGGCCTGGGTGGCCTCGGTCGCGCTGCTCATCAGAACGACGCCTCCCTCCGCTGCAGGATCCGGAACTGGATCAGCGACAGCACGACGATGGCGATGAGGTAGACCACCGCGTTCGCCGTCTGGTACGCGTACTCACCGCCCTGCAGCCCGCCCCGGTAGATCAGCAGCGAGATCGACTCGGTGGCCGTGCCCGGCCCGCCGTTGGTGAGCGCGACGATGTGGTCGAAGACCTGCAGGAAGTTCTTCAGCGACAGCACCATGTTGATGGTGAAGAAGGCCCCGATCAGGGGGAAGGTGATGCGGAGGAACTGCTGCCACGAGGAGGCGCCGTCCAGGTTGGCCGCCTCGTAGACCTCGCTCGGGACGGTCTGCAGCCCGGCCAGGTAGAGGATGATGTTGAAGGCCGCCGCCTGCCACACCGCGAGGATCACCACCCCGACCCAGGCGAGGTCCTCGTTGGCAAGGATGGAGGCACTCAGCGCAGTGATCCCCATCCGCTCGGCGATGGTCGGCAGCGAGTTGGCGAACATGTAGTTGAAGACGTAGCCCACGATGAGGATCGCGAGCACGTGCGGCAGGAAGAAGACCGCCCGGAACGTCGTCTTGAGCTTGATCCGCGCGTTCAGCCCTACGGCGATGGCCAGCGCGATCACGTTGACCAGCACCGTGGAGACGAGCGCGAACCAGAACGTGAACCGGTAGGCGCTGAACACGCGCTCGTCGCGGAACAGGTTCACGTAGTTCGAGAACCCGACGAAGCGCCACTCCCCGTAGCCGGCGAAGTTCGTGAACGAGTAGAAGATGCCCGTGAGGACCGGGACGGTGTGGAAGAAGAAGAACAGCAGGAACGCGGGCAGGACCATCGCCCAGATCGTCTTGGGGATCCCCGGCGCGCGGCGGGAGCGGGAGCGGTCGGAGGGGTCCGGCGTGGGTGCGGTCCGGCGTGGCTCCTCCGCCGCCTTGTAGACGGTCATCCGCCCTCCTCGAAGTCGATCGTCCGAGCCGCGACCTTGCGCCACTCGTTGTCCAGGGCGGCCAGGAAGGCGTCGGTGTCGCCGCTGAGCACGAGCGTCTGCACGTGCGCCTCGAGGTTGACCGCCGCGGGGATCTGGTGGTCGGCGTACCCGGTGATGCGTCCCTCCTCGTAGAGCGGGAGAATCCCGCTGAGGGCCGGGTCGTCGTTCTGCGGTGCGTCGAGCAGCGGGGAGAGGGCGCTCTGCGCCGTGGCGTACTCGCTGACGACCTCCGGGGAGAACATGAACTCCACGAAGCGCCGGGCCTCCTCCGGGTGGTCGGTGTCCCCGCCGATGGCCACCGCCACGTCGACGCCGGAGACGAGCACGTTGTCGGACTCCTGCTCCCCGGCCGGCATCACGAACATGCCCAGCGGGGCCTCCTCATCGACGGCCCGGATCGCGGGCAGGGTGAAGGAGCCCTGGGCGAGCATCGCGGCCTCGCCCTCGGCCATGGCGCGGTTGCCGTCGTCGTAGCCGCGACTGCGTGCGTCGGACTGGGTGTAGGAGAAGACCTCGACGAACCGCTCGGCCACCGGGGCGTAGTCGTTGCTGAAGGACACCGCGCTCTCCGGCCCCACGTCCTCCCCCGCCTTCCGCATCTGCTGCCAGAAGCCCTGCTCGACCATGGCCCCACTGAGGTTGTTGAACGTCGGCAGCAGCGTCCACGGGTCCGCGTAGGTGCCGTAGAGCGGGATGACGTCGGTGCCCTCGAGCGCCTCGACCACCTGCTGGAACTCCGGCCAGGTCCGCGGGACGTCCAGACCGTGTTCCTCGAACACCTCCGTGTTGTAGATGACGCCGCTGGCGTTGGAGGCGAACGGCAACCCGTTCACCTGGTCCTCGCAGGTCCCCAGGTCGTCGAGCACCTGCTGGACGTCGGGGTTGATCGACTCGATGACCGACGTCATGTCGCTCAGGTCGGCGAAGACGCACGAGGTGGCCAGCCGGCCGAAGTTGCCGCTGCCGTTCAGCGTGATGACGTCGGGGGTCTTGTCCTTGACCAGGAGGGTGCGGATCGCGGTGTCGGCGTCCGGCACGTGGTTCTGCACCACCCGGATGCCCGGGTGCTCCGCCTCGAAGGCGGCGATGATGTCGTCGAAGGCCTGCACCGCCTCGGGCTTGAACTGGAAGAACTCCAGCTCGACGCGGCCGTCGTCGCCGCTGCACGCCGCGAGCACCAGGGCGGCCACGGCTCCGGTGAGTCCCGCCGCCCGGCGGCTGCGTCCCATAACCCCTCCCCGCCGAGTCTCTGTCCCTGTCCCTGTCCCGACGAGGCCAAGGTAGCCACCCGGCGGCGGCCTGTCCTGGCGAGCGAGGACCACGGACTGGCCCGGCCCTCGGCGGGGGCCGGGCCAGCACCGGGACCTCAGGGGCGGGCCACGTAGTAGGTGTTGAAGGGGTCCTCCTCGACGTCGATCGGGTCGATGTGCCTGAATCCGGCCTCGGCCAGCATCTGCAGCGCCTGCTGCCGGCCCCACATGGTGCCCAGCCCGAGCCCGTCCTGGCCAAGGGAGACGGCCATGCAGTGCAGCACCGAGACCGCGTAGAGCATCGGCGCCCACGGCAGCTCCAGGTTGCCCTCCGGCTGGCTGGAGCCGGCGATGTCGACCATCAGGAAGGTCCCGCCGGATCGCAGCGCCTGGCGCGCCGCGCGCAGCACGGCGGCCGGGTCGGCCTGGTCGTGGATCGCGTCGAAGGCGGTGACCAGGTCGTAGCGGCCGGGCTCGTCCCACCGGGCCACGTCCTGCAGCCGGAACTCGGCGTTGGCCAGGCCACGGGCCGCCGCGTCGGCCTGCGCGAACTGCACGGCCTCGGCCGAGAAGTCCATGCCGGTGAACCGGCTCTGCGGGTAGGCCTCCGCCAGCAGGGTGACGGCCCGGCCGCGGCCGCAGCCGAGGTCGACCACCTCGATGCCCTCGAGCCGCTCCGGCAGGTCCGGCACCAGCGGCACCACCTGGTCGAGCAGGGTCGCCTCGAACACGGCGCCGCTGTCCTCGGCCTGCAGCTCCTGGAAGTGGGCGTAGTCGGCGTAGCTGGTCCCACCACCGTGGCGGGCTGCCTGCTCGACCTTGTCGAGGACGGTGGCCAGCTCGGCGTAGCGCATCAGCCGCACCATGTTGTCGGGCCCGCCGGCGCTGGTGAGCACGGGCACGAACTCCTCCGGCACGGCGTAGCGGCGGGTGCGGGTGTCCAGGCTGAGCAGGCGGGAGACGAACAGCCCGTCCAGGACCTCCCGGACGTAGCGCTCCTGCAGCCCGGCGGCCTGCGCCAGCTCGGCGCTGGTGGACGGCCCGCGCTCGGCGAGCGTCTCCAGCAGGCTGGTGCGGTCGGCCAGCGCGAGCAGCAGCCCGGTGCCCATCTCCGTCCAAATCTGCATCAGCCGGTCAGCGGCCTGCTCAGGGCTGAGGGCGGGTGCCTCGGCGGCAGGGGGCAGGGGGTGGCCCGGACGGGCCTGGGGTTCGGTGATCGTCATGGTCTCTCCTTCGGGGGACGGGTCGGTTCACACCGTCCCCTCGACGCTAGGAAGCAGCCCCGCGCCCCCACATCGGGCGGATGCTGCATCTGCCGCGAGAGCCGCTACAGCATCCGTCCCTGGCCCGTGCTCAGCCCAGGATGCCGTGGTCGCGAGCCCAGGCCGCCGCCGCGGTCCGGGTGCCGACGCCGAGCTTGGTGTAGACGTTCGACAGGTGCCGGCCCACGGTCTTCTCGCTGATCACCAGGGCGCGGGCGATGGCGCGGTTGCTCTCGCCGCGGGCGGCGAGCCCCAGCACCTCCAGCTCGCGGGCGCTGAGGCCGCCCGGGGTAGCGGGGGGCTCCAGCGCTCGCGCCGCGGCGAGCGCGCCGAGCTCGGTGAACGCCTCCCGGGCCACGCGCCGGTGGGTCCGGGCGGTGGCCTCGTGGCCGATCCGCTCGTGAGCGCGGGCCAGCAGCGCGTAGCTGCGCCCGATCTCGTACCGGTCCCCCAGGTCGCAGGCGATGCGCACCGCCGACTCCAGCGCGGGCACCGCCCCGAGCGCGTCTCCGTCCGCGAGCAGCAGCGAGCCACGGGCCTGCCCGGCCCAGGTGAGGAAGCCGGGGGTGCCGTACCGCTCGGCGAGCTCCACCAGCTCCGCGCACGCCGCGCGGGACTCCTCGGTGCGGCCCCGGCTGAGCGCGATCTCGACCGCGGCGACCAGCAGCCGCGGCCGGGTGCGGCCGGAGGCGGTGGCCAGCGATGCCCCCAACGTCTCGGCCGCCAGCTGCGGGCGGCCCTGGTCCAGCAGCAGCCGGGCCTCCCCCGGCTGCGGGTCGATCCCGAGCTCGCGGGCCCGGGAGAACGCGTCCTGGGCGCCGGCGAGGTCACCGGCCCGGCGGCGCAGCTCGCCGAGGTGCTCGAAGCCCTCACCGGCCGCCCACGGGCTGCCGGGGGCCAGCTCGGCGCAGGCCTGTACCAGCCGCGGCTCGACCTCCGACCAGGCCTGGACGCTGCCCAGCAGCTCCAGCCGGTGCACCTCGCACACGCCCCGGTAGAGCCGCTGCTCGCCGCGGCGGTCGCACCAGCGCTGCATCGCGGTGGTCCAGGCGCGCATCCGTCGCAGATCGGCCAGCTGGTAACAGACGTGGATGACCAGGCAGTAGACGTCACCGGCCCACAGCAGCGGGATCCGGTCGGCGACCACCGGCAGCATCGCCTCGTCGAGCGCGGCGAAGCCCTCCTCGACCCGGCCGGCGTGCACCAGCGCCAGGCCGTGCAGCGCCAGCCCGAGGCACTCCAGCTCGGGGGCGCCGTGCCGGCGCCCGACGCCCCGCACCTGCTCGCACAGCTCGGCCGAGGGCGGCTCGGCCAGGGCGGAGAGCGCGATGTTGGCCTCCAGGTAGAGCAGGTAGCCGTGCACCGGGCACTCGGGCAGCTCGCTGAGCAGCCGGCGGGCCCGGGAGGTCCAGGCCTGGCTGATCGCCTCCTCCGCGGCGACCGCCCACAGCAGCCCCAGCTCGACGGCGGTGCGGGCGGCCTGCTCCGCCCTGCCCTCGGCGAGGTAGCGGCCGTAGGCGTCCTCGAACAGCCCCATCGCCTCGCGCTGGGACCCGGTCCACCACAGCGCCTCGGCGAGCCGGGCGAGCCCGGCGGCGTCCAGCCGCGCCGCGACCGCCGCGACGTCAGCGTCCGCCCCGTCGACCCCCAGCTCGGCGAGCACGCCGTCCCAGCCCGGGTGCCGCGACCCGCGGGGCACCCGGGACTCCCGGATGGTGCTGCTCTCCATCATCGCGGCCCTTCGCCGTGACCCACGGTACTGCGGCCCGGGACCGGCTCATAGGGTTTGCCCCATGGAGTTTCGATACCTCGGCAACAGCGGGCTGAAGATCTCGGCGATCACCTACGGCAACTGGCTCACCCACGGCTCGCAGGTCGAGAACGAGGTGGCCCACGCGTGCGTGCGGGCCGCGCTCGAGCACGGCATCTCGACGTTCGACACCGCCGACGTCTACGCCAACACCAAGGCCGAGACCGTCCTGGGCGAGGCCCTGCGCGGCGAGCGGCGCGAGGACCTGGAGATCTTCACCAAGGTCTACTGGCCGACCGGGCCGAAGGGCAAGAACGACACCGGGCTGTCGCGCAAGCACATCATGGAGTCCATCGACGGCTCGCTGCGGCGGCTGCAGACCGACTACGTCGACCTCTACCAGGCGCACCGGTACGACACCGAGACGCCGCTGGAGGAGACGATGCAGGCCTTCGCCGACATCGTCCGGCAGGGCAAGGCGCTCTACATCGGCGTCAGCGAGTGGACCGCGGACCAGCTCCGCGAGGGGCACCGGCTCAGCAGGGAGCTGGGGTTCCAGCTGATCTCCTCCCAGCCGCAGTACTCGATGCTGTGGCGGGTCATCGAGGCCGAGGTCGTGCCCGCCTGCGAGGAGCTGGGCATCTCCCAGATCGTGTGGAGCCCGCTGGCCCAGGGCGTGCTGTCGGGCAAGTACCTGCCCGGCCAGGCTCCGGAGCCGGGCAGCCGCGCCGCCGACGAGCAGATGGGCAAGGGCATGGCCGGTTTCCTGCGCGAGGAGGTCCTCACCGCGGTGCAGCAGCTGCGGCCGCTGGCCGACCAGGCGGGGCTGACCATGCCGCAGCTGGCGCTCGCCTGGGTGCTGCAGAACCCCAACGTCGCCTCCGCCCTGGTCGGCGCCTCCCGCCCCGAGCAGGTGCAGGACAACGTCAAGGCCGCCGGGGTGCGGCTGGAGCCGGACCTGCTGGCGGCCATCGACGACGTGCTGGGTGAGGTCGTCGAGCGGGACCCGGGCAAGACCGCCGAGCGGGCGCCGCAGACCCGGGTGGTCTGAGCGCTGGGCCGGTGGCTGTCAGCGACACGGCCTAGAGTGGCTCCTCGTGGATGACTCCTCCTCCTCGTCGACGGCCATCACCGCACTGGCCGACCTGGGCCGGGTCCGGGAGGAGTTCTCCCGGTTCATGATGGAGTACAAGTTCGGCATGGACGAGATGACCACCCGCATCTCGATCCTGCAGCAGGAGTTCACCCACCTGCACGACGACAACCCCATCGAGCACGTCTCCTCCCGGCTGAAGTCACCGGACAGCATCGTGGAGAAGATGCAGCGCCGGGAGTGCGGGCCGTCGTTCGAGGACATCCGGCGCGTCATCACCGACATCGCCGGGATCCGGGTGACGTGCAGCTTCAGCAGCGACGTCTACAAGGTGTTCGACGCGCTGCAGGCCCAGCCCGACCTGGTGCTGCTGCAGGTCAAGGACTACATCGCCCGACCCAAGCCGAACGGCTACCGGAGCCTGCACGGCATCTTCGAGGTGCCGGTGCACCTGTCCGACCGGATCGTGCCGGTGGTCGTCGAGGTGCAGCTGCGCACCGTCGCGATGGACTTCTGGGCGAGCCTGGAGCACAAGATCTACTACCGCTACCACGACCAGGTGCCGGTGGACCTGCGGGTGGACCTCAAGGAGGCCGCGGACACCGCGGCCGAGCTGGACACCAAGATGGCCGCGCTGCACGCGCAGACCAGGAAGCACCAGACCCACCCCAGCCCGGAGGCGCGCCCGGAGCCGGTCGAGCTCAGCGAGGCGGTCGCCCGCCAGCTCGCCCAGCTGCGGGCCCAGCTCGAGGACTGACTCGCCCGGCGTGCCCGCCGGCGCGCGCGTCCCCGGTGGCTGCGGCACCATCGGAGCATGGGTCAGATCCGGGTCGGCATCTCCGGGTGGCGCTATCCGCCGTGGCGGGGGGTCTTCTACCCGCCCGGGCTGCCGCAGCGGCAGGAGCTCGAGTACGCCGCCCAGCACCTGTCCACCATCGAGATCAACGGCTCGTTCTACTCGCTGCAGCGCCCGGAGTCCTACACCGCCTGGGCGCAGGCCACACCGCACGGGTTCGAGTTCGCGGTCAAGGGCGGCCGGTTCATCACCCACATGAAGCGGCTGCGGGAGCCGGAGACGGTGCTGGCCAACTTCTTCGCCCAGGGCCTGCTCGACCTGGGTGAGAAGCTCGGGCCGGTGCTGTGGCAGCTGCCGCCGACGCTGGCCTTCGACGCCTCCCAGCTGGCGGGCTTCTTGGCCTCCCTGCCCCGCACCCACGGTGCGGCCGCGGAGCTCGCCGGCCGGCACGACCACCGGCTCGACGGCCGCGCCGTCACCAGCACGCAGCTGCCGGACCGGCGGCTGCGGCACGCCCTGGAGGTGCGGCACCAGAGCTTCCTGGACCCGGCCTTCCCCGAGCTGCTGCGCCAGCACGACGTCGCGCTGGTCGTGGCCGACACCGCGGGCAAGTTCCCGGTGCTGCGCGACGTCACCTCCGACCTGGTCTACGTCCGGCTGCACGGCGACACCGAGCTGTACGTCAGCGGCTACGACGACGAGGCACTCGACCGGTGGGCGGTCGACGTGCTCGCGTGGGCGGAGTCGGCCGACGTGTACGTCTACTTCGACAACGACGCCAAGGTCCGCGCGCCAGTGGACGCCATGGCGCTGGCCGACCGGCTGGGCGTCTCCCCCGACATCGGCTTCGCCGAGTGAGGTAGCGGCCCGCCTCCCCCGCCGGGCTGCCCGCCCCGCGGGCCGGTCAGCCGAGCAGCCCGGCCCGGCGCGCCACGGCGACCGCCTCGGTGCGGCTGCGGGCGCCGAGCTTGGCCAGCACGTTGGAGACGTGCACGCTCACCGTCTTGGTGGTGACGAACAGCCGCCGGGCGATGTCGCCGTTGCTCAGCCCCCGCTCCACCAGCAGCAGCACCTCGTGCTCCCGCGGGGTCAGGTGGATGCCGTCGGCGCCCGGGGCGGCCGCGGTGTCGCTGCCCGCCGCGGCGTCGAGGTCGACATCGTCACCGACCAGACCTCGGCGCACGACCCGCTGTCCTACCTGCCGGAGGGAGT
>NZ_WIQI01000082.1 GCF_009602535.1 Ornithinicoccus halotolerans
TCGGTGGGCTCCATGCCCTCCCGCTTGCAGGCCAGCGGCACCCGCGGGTCCGGCCCCGCCAGCACCGACATCGCCAGCGCGATGTCGTGCACGGTGCGGGCCATCGGCCCGGTCCGGGACAACCACGCCCACGCGTTGCGGGTCGGGGCCACCGGCAGCACGCCGGCCGAGGGCCGGAATCCCACCACGTTGCAGAACGCCGCCGGGTTGCGCAGCGAGCCGCCCATGTCGCCGCCGTCGGCCAGCGGCTGGATGCGGGTGGCCAGCGCCACTGCCGCGCCCCCGCTGGAGCCGCCGGCGCTCCGGGCGGTGTCGTAGGGGTTGGCGGTGGTCCCGAACACCTCGTTGAAGGTGTGCGACCCGGCCGCGAACTCGGGCACGTTGTTCTTGCCCGTGGTCACCACGCCCGCCTGCTGCAGCCGCTCCACGACCAGGTCGCTCTCTCGCGGCACCAGGCCGGCGTGCACCGGGGAGCCGAAGGTGGTGCGGATCCCGGCGGTCAGGTGGGTGTCCTTGTGCGTCATGGGGACCCCGTGCAGCGGCGGCAGCTCGCCCGGCGGGACGGTCGCGGCGAGCTCGTCGGCCTGCTCGGCGGCCGCCATCGCCTGCTCGGGCACCAGCGTCACGACGGCGTTGACGGTGTCGTTGACCTGCTCGATGCGGTCCAGGTGGGCCTGCAGCACCTCGCGGGCGGAGACCTCCCGGTGCCGCAGCGCCCGGGACAGCGCCACGGTGCTCAGCGACAGCAGTTCCGCGGCGCCGCCGCCACGGCCGGGGCCGGTCATCGCTGGCTCCCCACGCGGGACATCACCGCGGTCCAGGCCGCGGTGACGCCGGTCGACAGCGTCGGCTCGAGGACCGGGGCGAAGTGGGGGGAGTGGTTGGAGGGGACCGGCTCGTCGCCGTCGACCACCTCGGGCGGCAGCCCGCCGAAGAACCAGTACACGGCCGGCACGCCGATGGCCGAGGCCAGCGTCCCGAAGTCCTCGCTGCCCATGACGGGGGCGGCGGCCTTCACCGCGTCCTCGCCCAGCACCTCGCGGAAGGTGGTCACCAGCGCGCCGGTGGCCGCCTCGTCGTTGTCGGTGAGCGGGAACCGGTAGGTCTCCTCGACCAGCGGCTCGGGAGCCCCGGACGCCTGGGCCTCGGCGGTGATGATGCGCCGGATCGCCTCGAGCACCTTCTCGCGGACCTCGGTGTCCAGGCTGCGCACGTTGACCGTGAAGACCGCCTCGGCAGGGATGATGTTCTCCTTCAGCCCGGCGTGGAAGCTCGCGACCGTCACCACGGCCGCCTGCTGCGGGGGCACCTCGCGGGCGGTCACCGTCTGCAGCCGCACCACCATGTGGGCCGCGAGCACGACCGGGTCGATCGTCGTGTGCGGCTGCGAGCCGTGCCCGCCGCGCCCGCGCACGGTGACCTTCCAGGAGTCGGCCATCGCCATGGCGGGGCCGGTCGCGACCTCCAGGGTGCCGGCCGTGCCGGGCCACACGTGCTGGCCGTAGACGACCTCCGGGTGCGGCGCCGAGTCCCACAGCCCGTCCGCGACCATCGCGGCCGCCCCCTCGGCGGTCTCCTCGCCGGGCTGGAACAGCCACACCACCGTCCCGGACCAGGACCCGGTGTCGCGCGCCAGCAGCGTCGCGGCGCCGATCGCGCTGGCGATGTGGGTGTCGTGGCCGCAGGCGTGCATCACCGGCACCGCGCTGTCGGCGCCGTCCCGCAGCGTGCCGGTGGCGGTGGAGGCGTAGTCCAGCCCGGTCTCCTCAGCGACCGGCAGCCCGTCGGTGTCGGCGCGGAAGGCCACGACCGGGCCGTCACCGTTGCGCTGCACGGCGACCACACCGGTGCCGCCGCAGCGGAACGTCTCGGCCCCCAGCGCCGTCATCCGCTCGGCGATCAGGTCGGCGGTGGCATGCTCCTGCATGCTCAGCTCGGGGTGGCGGTGCAGGTGCCGGTAGAGGTCGTGCAGGTCGGCCTGCAGGTCCTCACCGATCGTCGGGCGGGAGAGCGGCATAGTCTCCTCCTGTCGCGGGGTGCGTCCCGGGCGGGGCGCCAGGACCAGTGTGTCGTGCCGGGGTCGGACGGCATCGCCGCCCCCGGGTCCGGGTGGGAGCATGGCGGCCGTGACAGCGGCGACCAGCGGCAGCCGGGGCCGCGCCGACCCGGAGGCGGTGCGGCGCGCGTACGACACCGTCGCCGCCGACTACGCCCGGCTGCTGCCGGACACCCGCGCCGAGCAGCCGGCCGAGCTGGCGCTGCTGGAGGCCTTCGCCGACGCCGCCGGCCCCGGCGCGGTCATCCTCGACGCGGGGTGCGGGGCCGGCCGGATGAGCCGCTACCTGGCCGACCGGGGTCACCAGGTGGAGGGCGTCGACCTGTCCCCGGCCATGGTGGAGCAGGCACGGCGGCACCACCCGGACCTGGCCTTCCGGGTGGGCTCGCTGGACCGGCTGCCCTACCCCGACGGTCGGTTCACCGGCGTGCTGCTGTGGTACTCGGTCATCCACACCCCGCCGGCCGACCTCCCGACCCTCATGGCCGAGGCGGTCCGGGTGCTGGCGCCGGGCGGGCAGCTGCTGGTCGGCTTCCAGGCCGGCACGGGCACCCGGGACGTGTCTGCCTCCTACCGACGGCTGGGCCACGAGGTCGTGCTCGAGCGCCACCTGCACGAGGTGGCGGACGTCGCGGCCGGCCTCGCCGCCGCCGACGCGCGCGAGGTCGCCCGCCTGGTCCGCCCCGGCGTCGGGCACGAGGGGGAGGACCAGGCGTTCCTGCACGCCACCCGGGCCAGGCCGTAGCGGCCCGGGCCCCGGTTGGGGGGACCGGCTCACGCGGCGTGGGCGCGGCGGTCGCGCAGCGCCCAGGCCAGCGCCATCGTGGCGAAGACGACGATGGCGGTGGCGAACCCGGCGAACAGGTCACCCATGCGCGGGACCAGCAGCAGCTGGACGACGGCGGCGACGGCCAGCGCGATCACCACCACGCGCACCTGCTTGACGTAGGCGGCGAGCTGGACCACGACCGCCCCGATGATCGCCGGGAAGATGTACAGCTGGGCGACCTCGACGACCGACTCGGGCAGCTGGGCGACCAGCCAGGTGCCGCCGATCCCGACGAAGAGCACCAGCGAGACGATGTGCACCACGGCGGCGCCGCAGATGGCCATCACCGCGGCCAGCTCGGCCCGCCTGGTCCCCGGACGCGCCTCGATGGCGGCCTGCGCCACGATCGCCGAGGGCAGCAGCTTGTTGGCGATGTTGCCGATCATGAACGCCTGGTACATCGCCGCCGGGCCCAGCACCGGGTAGTAGGTGACCGGCTCGACCACCCAGAACATGCCGAACACGGCCGCCACCGCCAGGAACGCGGTGAGCAGCTGCCCGGCCGTGGGGCTCAGGTCGGTGAGCAGGATCAGCAGCAGCGGTGCCGACACCGAGACCAGCAGGGCGACCGCCATCGTGGCCCGGCCCCACCGGCTGGTGGTGCGGTCGTACCGGGCGTAGGCGGCCCGGGCCGCCTCGGTCTCCGTCGCGCCGGCGGCGCCGGAGCCGCGACCGGCCTGCGGGTGGGAGGTCTCGGGGGTGTGCTCGCTCATGCCGCCCTCCTCAGGCTGCCTGGTGGGCCACGTAGGCCACCACCAGTCCGACGATGATGCTGATGCCCAGCCCCCACTCCCGCAGCCACGCCGCGTGCAGCGCCCGTGCCAGCAGCAGGCAGCCGGTCATGGTCACCGCGGAGACCGCCACGGTGAGCACGTGCACGCCGCTCTTGGGCAGCTCGGCGACGCCGAGCGAGGCGAACGCGCCGACCAGCGCGGCCGACGGGACGATGGCCATCAGCGCGGGGTTGACCTGCCGCAGCCGGGTGTCACCGCGCTTGAGCGCCGGGGTGAGCAGCAGCGTCCCGACCATCCACATGCCGCCGGACATCGCCATCGCGAAGAACGCCACCGCGAACACCTCCGGTGTCCATCCCTCGCCACCGAGGCCACCGCCCACGGTGGTGGCCGCGAGCTCGGCCGACGAGGTCTCCGTGGCCGCGGAGCCGACCAGGCCGATGCGCAGCAGGACCGCCGGCGTGCCGAAGAGCGCCAGCAGCGCGACCGCCACGATGACGACCGCCAGCGAGGGGCCGATCGCGGCGACCCCTCCGGAGACGAACGAGCGGCGCAGGTCCCGGCGGGTGAACCCGAGCTCGGGACCGGCCTGGCTGGCGGCGCGCATGTAGATGGCGGACTGCACGAGGATGACGGCGAAGACGACCAGCGCGCAGATCCACAGCGGGACGAGGTTGACGTAGTCGCTCATGTGGGCCTCCGGTCAGGACGGCACGGGCGGGTCACCCGCTGGCGTGGCACGGTAGTCGCCGCTCCCGGCCGCCGTCTGCGGATGCGGGACAATCGGGGGCGAACCGTGGTGGGGTCTTGACGCTCCCTCGACCCGCTCTTACAGTCGCGTCATCACACGGAATCAGGATTCCGCACTACGGAAGTACCTGACCTCGCGACGGGGCGAGGGAGAGGAGCGTGACATGGCGCAGCAGGACCCGGTAGCAGCGGCGTCGTCGCCGCAGCGGGCGGCGGAGGCCCCGGTCGGGCAGCGCCCGGAGGACGAGCGGCTCGGGATCGGCCGCAGCCTCATGTACGGGCTGCAGCACGTGCTCACGATGTACGGGGGCGTCATCGCGGTGCCGCTCATCGTGGGCACCGCGGCCGGGCTCTCGCCGAACGAGACCGCGGTCCTGGTGGCCTCGGCGCTGTTCGTCGGCGGCGCCGCGACCATCCTGCAGAGCTGGGGCGTGCCGTTCTTCGGCTCCCAGCTGCCACTGGTGCAGGGGGTGTCCTTCGCCGGGGTCGCGACCATGCTGGCGATCCTGGCCGGCGGTGGGGGCCTGCCGGCGATCTTCGGGGCGGTGCTCGTCGCCGCCCTGGTCGGCCTGGTGCTGGCGCCGTTCTTTGCCAAGGTGATCCGGTTCTTCCCGCCGGTGGTCACCGGCACGGTCATCACCACGATCGGCCTGACGCTGATGCCGGTCGCCGCCAACTGGGCGATGGGCGGTGACCCGGAGGCGGCTGACTACGGCAGCCTGGCCAACGTCGGCCTGGCGGCGCTGACCTTCGTCGTCGTGCTCGGGCTGAGCAAGGTGGGCTCGGCGGCCATCTCCCGGCTGTCCATCCTGCTGGCCATCGTCATCGGGGCGGTGGTGGCGACCGCGGCCGGGATGACCGACTTCTCCGGCGTCGGGGAGGGCGCGCCGGTGGCGGTGCCGCAGCCGTTCGCGTTCGGGATGCCCACCTTCGAGGTCGCGGCGATCATCTCGATGACCATCGTCATCCTGGTGTGCATGACCGAGACCACGGCCGACATCCTCGCCGTGGGCGAGATCGTCCGCACCCGGGTCAGCTCGCGCCGCATCGCCGACGGGCTGCGGGCCGACATGCTCTCCAGCGCGGTCGCGCCGGTGTTCAACTCCTTCGCCCAGACCGCCTTCGCCCAGAACGTCGGGCTGGTGGCGATCACGGGCATCAAGAGCCGCTTCGTCGTCAGCGCCGGCGGCGTGGTGATGCTGGTGCTGGGTTTGCTACCGGTGCTGGGCCAGGTCGTCGCGGCGATCCCGACCCCGGTGCTCGGCGGCGCGGGCGTGGTGCTGTTCGGCACCGTGGCCGCCAGCGGCATCCGCACCCTGGCCAAGGTCGACTACGAGGGCACCATGAACCTGGTCATCGTCGCCTCGTCGCTGGCCTTCGGCATGATCCCGATCGTCTCGCCGAGCTTCTACGACAACTTCCCGGAGTGGTTCGGCATCATCTTCCACTCCGGCATCAGCTCGGCGGCCATCATGGCGGTGCTGCTCAACGTCGTCTTCAACGAGATCGCCGCCGGCAACCGGCCGCGGTCCTCGGTCTTCATCGCCCGCGGTGCCCGCTACATCTCGCCCGAGCAGCTCAGCTGCCTGCGGGAGGGTGACCGAGTGGAGGGCGGCAAGCTGGTCGACTGCCACGGCGAGGAGGTGCCGGTGGTCGACACCGACGGCAACCCGGTGACGGTCACCGCCCCCGAGGCCGAGGGTTCGCGCCGGTGACCGGCCTACCGACCGGCCTCGCCGGCTTCAACGAGGCGCCGCGGGAGGAGTCGGTGGCGCTGCTGACCCGGTGCGCGGACGTGCCGCGGTGGGCGGAGGAGGTCGCCGACGGCCGCCCCTACGCCGACCTGCCAACGCTGCTCGAGTCGGCCCGTTCTGCCGCCGACCCCTGGACCGAGCAGGAGGTCGACCGGGCGCTGGCCGGGCACCCCCGCATCGGGGAGCGGCCCACCGGTCGCGGCGGTGCCACCGCCCACTCCGCCCGCGAGCAGGCCGGGGTCGGCCGGGACGAGGAGACCACCCGCCGGCTCACCGAGGGCAACCGCGCCTACGAGGAGAGGTTCGGCCACGTGTTCCTGATCCGGGCGCGCGGGCGCACCGGGGCGGAGATCCTGGCCGAGCTGGAGCGCCGGCTGGCCAACGACCCGGCCACCGAGCGAGCCGAGGCGGCCGCGCAGCTGCGCGAGATCGCGCTGCTGCGGCTGGAGACCGAGCTGGGCGACACCGGTGACACCGGCGACACCGGCGACGCGGGAGCCGGCCGGGCGCAGCAGCCCACCACCGAGCGGACGGAGCGGCCATGACCTCGTTCATCACCACCCACGTGCTCGACGCCGTCACCGGCACGCCGGCCCGCCGGGTCGGGCTGACGCTGACGGCCGTCGGACCGGACGGCGGGGCGACCGTGCTCGCCACCGGCGAGACCGACGACGACGGGCGGGCCCGCGACCTGGGCCCCGAGCAACTGGACCCCGGCCACTACCAGCTGCGGTTCGCCACCGGCGAGTGGTTCGCCGCGCAGGGCCGGGAGGCTTTCTACCCCGTGGTGACGGTCGACTTCACCGTCACCGGCGACCAGCAGCACTACCACGTGCCGATCCTGCTCAGCCCGTACGCCTACTCGACCTACCGCGGCAGCTGAGCTGAGCCAGGAGCCGCCGCCAGCACCCGCCCGCATCGCACCGGCCCGCATCACGAAGGAGTGAGCACCATGACGCAGACCACCCAGGACCCGGCGGGCACGCCCGCCGCCGACCCGCAGCGCGGCCCCGGCGGCCGGGTCGTCCTCGGCGAGAACCAGTACGGCAAGGCGGAGGTGCGCCTGGTCCGCATCGACCGGGAGACGCCGCGGCACCGGGTCACCGACTACACCGTCACCTCCCAGCTGCGCGGCGACCTGGCCGCTGCCCACCTGGAGGGCGACAACTCCCACGTGGTGGCCACCGACACCCAGAAGAACACCGTCTTCGGCTTCGCCCGGGACGGCGTGGGCAGCCCCGAGTCGTTCGCGATGCGGCTGGCCGGGCACTTCACCAGCTCGTTCGACTGGATCACCGGCGGCCGGTGGGAGGTCAAGGCCCACACCTGGGAGCGGATCCCCTCGACGCTGACGAGCAACGTCACCGACGGCACCCACGACCACGCCTTCGTCAAGGGCGGCACCGAGACCCGCACCACCGTCGTGCAGCGCGAGGGCGAGGAGGTGTTCGTGGTCTCCGGGCTGGAGGACCTGGCGGTGCTGAAGTCGACCGGGTCGGAGTTCCACGGCTACCCCAAGGACCGCTACACCACGCTGCCGGAGACCACCGACCGGATCCTGGCGACCTCGGTGACCGCGCGGTGGCGCTACGCGACCGAGGGCGCCGGCGTCACTGGGGGGATCGACTTCGACGCCGTCTTCGCCGACGTGCGGCGCATCCTGCTGGAGTCGTTCGCCGACAAGCACTCGCTGGCGCTGCAGCAGACGCTGCACCACATGGGGGAGCAGGTGCTGCGTGCCCACCCCGAGATCGCCGAGATCCGGTTCTCGATGCCGAACCTGCACCACTTCCTGGTGGACCTGGCGCCGTTCGGGCTCGACAACCCCGGCGAGGTGTTCTACGCCGCCGACCGTCCCTACGGGCTCATCGAGGCGGAGGTGCGCCGGGAGGACGCGACCCCGGAGCCGCGGGCCTGGGCGACGGTCGCCGGCTTCTGCTGAGCTCAGCGGCTGGTGGTGACCAGCTCGCGGGCGACCGACTCGGCCACCCGGGTCAGCACCGGGTAGGCGGTCTCGATGAAGTCCGGCTGGACCCGGGCGGCGGGGCCGGAGACCGACAGCGCGCTCGGGGTCGGGGCGTCGGGAACCGGCACCGCGAAGCAGCGCACGCCGATCTCCTGCTCGCCGTCGTCCACGGCGTAGCCGCGCTCGCGGGTCCGCTCCAGCTCGGCCAGCAGCTCCTCGACGTCGGTGATCGAACGGTCGGTCGCCGGCGGCATCCCCACCCGGGCCACGATCTCGCGCACCGTCTGCTCGGGCAGCTCGGCCAGCACCTGCTTGCCGACGCCGGTGCAGTGGCAGTACACCCGGCGCCCCACCTCGGTGAACATCCGCATCGAGTGGGCCGAGGCCGCCTGGGCCACGTAGACGACCATGTCGCGGTCGATCATCGCCAGGTTGACCGTCTCACCGAGCTCCCGCGCGGCCGCCTCCAGGTGCGGGCGCGCGCCGGCCCCCAGCTGCCGCCCGGCGCTCTCGCCCAGCCGGATCAGCCGCGGGCCCAGCGTGTAGCGGCGCCCGGCACCCTGTCGCGCGTAGCCGCGGGCCACCAGCGAGCCGACCAGCCGGTGGATCGTGGGCAGCGGCAGGCCGGTCTGGCCGGCCAGCTCGCTCAGCGTCGCCGCCCCGCCGAGGTCGGTCAGGGCCTCCAGCAGGTCGACGGTGCGGTCGACGGACTGGACCCCGCTGCTACGGCGCTGGGAAGGTGGCATCGCGTGTCCTCTTCCGTATCCGGTCACGGTGGGTCATCCTGAGAACCACCGCACAACAGAATGTTCATTCCATCCGACGGAAGTCTGACACGTCGGCGCGCCGAGAGGAAGTCACCATGCCCGTCCCGTCCCCCAGCTACACCGTCACCCTGCGGGTCGAGGCCCCCGCCTCCCAGGTGGCGACCTCGCTGCTGGTCGCCGCGGTCGCCGACGCCGGCGCGGCGGTGGTGGGGGTGGACATCGCCCACTCCTCCTCCACCCGGCTGACCGTGGACATCACCTGCGACACCGTCGACGGGGCGCACATGGAACGGGTCGAGCAGGCCATCAACGCCCTCGACGACGTGACGGTCCTCAAGGTCTCCGACTCCACCTTCCTGATGCACCTGGGCGGCAAGATCGAGGTCACCACCAAGGTCCCGCTCAAGACCCGCCGCGACCTCTCCCGCGCCTACACCCCGGGCGTCGCGCGGGTGTGCCAGGCGATCGCGGCCCGCCCCGAGGACGCCCGCCGGCTGACCATCAAGCGCAACGCCGTGGCCGTGGTCACCGACGGCACCGCCGTGCTCGGCCTGGGCGACATCGGCCCGGCCGCCGCGCTGCCGGTGATGGAGGGCAAGGCGGCGCTGTTCAAGGAGTTCGCCAACGTCGACGCCTGGCCGGTGTGCCTGGACACCACCGACGTCGAGGAGATCATCGCCATCGTCAAGGCGCTCGCGCCGGTCTACGGCGGGGTGAACCTGGAGGACATCTCCGCCCCGCGCTGCTTCGAGATCGAGCAGCGGCTGCGCGAGGAGCTCGACATCCCGGTCTTCCACGACGACCAGCACGGCACCGCCATCGTGGTGCTGGCCGCGCTCATCAACGCCCTCAAGGTCGTGCGCAAGCGGCTGGAGGACGTCCGCATCGTCGTCTCCGGCGTCGGCGCCGCCGGGTCGGCGATCATCCGGCTGCTGGAGGCCCAGGGCGCCCGCCACATCATCGGCTTCGGCCGCAACGGCGCGCTGCGCCGGGAGCAGGTCGAGGAGGACCCCTACCGCCGCTGGATCGCCGAGCACACCAACGAGGAGGGCTTCGCCGGCAGCCTGCAGCAGGGCCTGGCCGGCGCCGACGTCTTCATCGGCGTCTCCGCCGGCGACATCCTCACCGGTGACGACATCGCCCAGATGGCCGACGACGCGGTCGTGTTCGCCCTCGCCAACCCCACCCCCGAGGTGGACCCGGTCGAGGCCGGGCGCACCGCCGCGGTCGTGGCGACCGGGCGCAGCGACTACCCGAACCAGATCAACAACGTGCTGGCCTTCCCGGGCCTGTTCCGCGGGCTGCTGGACGCCGGCGCCCGCGACATCACCGAGGAGATGATGCGGGTGGCCGCGGTGGCGATCGCCGAGGTGGTGGGGGAGGACGAGCTCAACGCCGCCTTCATCATCCCCGGGGTCTTCGACCACCGGGTCGCCGAGTCGGTGACCGCCGCGGTGCGCCGGGAGGCGGTCAAGGAGCTGCAGGCACGCGGGCACGACCACGCCGACGTCAGCGAGGACCACCTCGCCGTGGCGCCCCCGGAGACCCGGGCCGCGGGCGAGCGCCGGTGACCCCCGCCGGCAGCCTCGGCCCCGAGGTGCTGGCCCGGGTCGAGGAGCGGCTCGTCGCCGCCGACCGGGTCCTGGAGCGCGGCTACCCCGGTGACGACGGCAGCCGGCAGCCGGTGCACACCGTCTACGTGCCCGCCGACCGGTACCGCGCCGGGCTGGCCGCCGACTGGGGCGAGCAGGCCTGCGACGTGCTGGCCGGCGCCGGCGGTGCCGAGGCGCTGCTGGAGCAGGTCGGCGTGGACCCCGGTGACCGGGAGGCGGTCGCGGCCGCGGTCGAGCGCAAGCTGGCCGAGGAGCCGGTCGAGGACCTGCGGATCGACCTGGAGGACGGGTACGGCGACCACGGCGACGCCGAGGAGGACCAGGCGGTCGAGGTGGCCGTCGCCGCGCTGGCCGAGGAGCGCGCCGAGGCCGGGGCCACCGCGACCCCGTTCGTGGGGATCCGGTTCAAGTCGCTCGAGCGGCCGACGTGGGCGCGGGGGCTGCGCACCCTGGACGCCTTCGTCACCGGGCTGGCCCGCACCGGCGGGCTGCCCGAGGGGCTGGTGCTGACGCTGCCCAAGGTCACCTCGGTCGAGCAGGTGGAGGCGATGGTGCTGGTGTGCGGGCACCTGGAGGGCGCGCTGGACCTGCCGCAGGGCCGGCTGCGGTTCGAGGTGCAGGTGGAGACCCCGCAGGCGGTGCTCGGCCCGGACGGCACCGCGCTGGTGGCGCGGATGGTGCACGCCGGGAGCGGCCGGGTCAGCGGGCTGCACTACGGCACCTACGACTACTCCGCCTCGCTCGGCATCGCCGCGCAGTACCAGGCGATGGACCACCCGGCGGCCGACCACGCCAAGGCGGTCATGCAGCTGGCCGCCGCCGGCACCGGCGTGCGGCTCTCCGACGGGTCCACCAACGTGCTGCCGGTCGGGGAGCCCAGGCAGGTGCGGGAGGCGTGGGCGCTGCACGGGCGGCTGGTGCGGCGCTCGCTGGAGCGCGGCTACTACCAGGGGTGGGACCTGCACCCCGGCCAGCTGCCCAGCCGGTTCGCCGCCACCTACGCCTTCTACCGGGCCGCGTTCCCGCAGGCCGCCGACCGGCTGGCCGGCTACCTGGGCCGCGCCGGGGGAGCGGTGCTCGACGAGCCGGCCACCGCCCGCGCGATGGCGTGGTCGCTGCAGCGCGGCGTCGACTGCGGCGCCCTCACCGCCGAGGAGGTCGCCGCGCGCACCGGTGTCGACGGCCCCGCCCTGGCTCGGCTGGCCCGCACCGGCCGGCTCGGGTAGCGGCGCACCCCGCCGGTGTGCGCCGGGCGGTCGTGCCAGGCGGTCGTGCCGGGCGGGGTCGTGCCGGGCGGGGTCGCGCGCAGGGACGGCCGGGTCCGGTCACCTCTTGACGGCGCCCGCCACGGCTGGCTAGCCTTCCAACACATAGAATCTACATTTCACATCACGGAAGGACGCCGAGATGAGCGCGACAGCCGGGGTGACCGGGGGATCGGGCGGGACCGCCGAGGTGGCCGTGCCGTGGACGGTGAACTGCTCGATCTTGTTGACCGGTCTGCCGTTGCTGGAGCGGCCGGGGGCGGTCGCGGACGCCGGGTTCGGTGGGGTGGAGCTGTGGTGGCCGTTCCCGTCGGTCGTGCCCGATGCCGATGAGGTGGATGCGCTGGTGGCTGCGGTGGATGCGGCGGGGGTGGTGCTGACTGGGCTGAACTTCGCTGCCGGTGACATGCCGGGTGGTGACCGGGGGTTGTTCTCCTGGCCGGGGCGGGAGGCGGAGCTGCGGGCCAACCTGGAGGCGGTCACGGCGATCGCTGAGCGGACCGGGTGCCGTCGGTTCAATGCGTTGTACGGCAACCGCCTCGAGGGCGCCGACCCTCGGGTGCAGGATGAGCTGGCGAGTGAGAACTTGCACCGTGCGGCGCAGGCGGTCGCCCGGGTGGGTGGCACGGTGCTGGTGGAGCCGGTCTCGGGGGCCGACCGGTACCCGTTGCGGACGGCTGCGGACGCGGTGGCGGTCATCGACCGGGTGGCTGCCGAGCACGGTGACACGAACCTGGCGCTGTTGCTGGATGTGTACCACCTGGCGGTCAACGGCGATGACGTGCCGGCGGCCATCAGCGGCTACGGGGACCGCATCGGGCATGTGCAGGTGGCCGACGCGCCGGGCCGGGGCGAGCCGGGCACCGGCGAGCTGCCGATCACCGACTGGGTCCGGGACCTGCGCGCCGGTGGCTACACCGGTCCGGTGGGGCTGGAGTACACGGCACAGACCGGGGACCCGTTCGGCTGGCTGCCGGCCGACCAGCGCCGCTGACCAACTCCCGTTGACGTACGACCGTTGAGCGTGGACTGCGAGGAGGACGGTAGATGAGCACGATTGCGTTCGTTGGCTTG
>NZ_WIQI01000083.1 GCF_009602535.1 Ornithinicoccus halotolerans
CGCCGCGCTGGCCGCGGCGCTGGACCGGCCGGGCGAGGGGCTCCCGCTGGCGGGCATCCGGGTGGGCTACACCGAGGACTTCGGGCTGGGCGTGCCGGCCGAGCCGGAGGTCGTGGCGGTGCTGCGGCAGCAGGCCGAGGTGCTGACCGGGCTGGGCGCGGTGGTCGAGGACGGCTGCCCGGACCTGCGCGGGGCCGACGAGGTCTTCGACGTGCAGCGGGCCTTCGACATGGCGGTGACGCTGCGGCAGGTTGTGGCCGAGCACCGCGACCAGGTCAAGCCGGAGGTGGTGTGGAACGTCGAGCGGGGGCTGGCCCTCACCGGGCCGGAGCTGATGGACGCCGCCGTCGCCCGCACCCGGCTGCACGCCGCGGTGCGCCGGTTCTACGACCGGTTCGACGTGCTGCTGTGCCCGACCAGCCAGGTGGTCCCGTTCCCGGCCGAGGAGCGGTGGCCCAAGCAGGTCGCCGGGGTGACGATGGGCAGCTACGTGGAGTGGATGCGCTCGGCCACCCTGGTCTCGGCGACCGGGTGCCCAGCGGTGTCGGTGCCGGGCGGCTTCACCCCGGCGGGGCTGCCGGTCGGGGTGCAGCTGGTCGCCGCCGAGGGCAAGGACGTCAGCTTGCTGCGGGTGGCCCATCACCTGGCGACGACGACCGGCCACGGGGACCGCGCCCCCGAGCTGTGAGCCCCTCGCCCGGGTCGGGCTCGCCGCCCACGCCCCGGGCCAGCAGCGCGTCGCCCAGCGCGTCGGCGATCCGGACCGTCCGCACGACGGTGGGCACCGCCAGCGCGTGCACCGACCGGCGATGGCCGCGGGCCAGCCGGGCCTGGTCGGCCTGCGCCGCGGCCGCGACCCCGAGCGGGACGCTGCGGATCGCCATGGCGACCACGAGCGAGACCCGGTCCGGGTCCACCCCGAGCGGTCGCAGCGGGCGGGCCAGCTGCGCCACCAGCGGCAGCATCGCGCTGACCGGCGTGGTGAGCGACACCGCCCAGGCCAGCGCCAGCGAGGCCGCGACCCGGCTGACCCCGACCACGGCGGCCTCCCATCCCAGCACCCACACCTGCACCACCCCGATGACCAGCAGCATCACCGCCACCGCGCGGGCCACCCGGGCCAGCGGACGCCACGGGGTGCCGGTGGACCACAGCAGCAGCAGCGCTGCGAGGGCTCCGGCGGCCGACCAGGCCGGGTCGGAGACCAGCAGCAGCACGGCGATGGCGGCGACCAGGCCCGCCACCTTGGCACCGGCCGGCAGCCGGTGCAGCCAGGAGTCACCGGGCTGGTGGACGCCGACCAGCGAGAGCGAGCCGCCCCAGCTCACGGCGCCGCTCCGGTCATCAGCTGCACGTAGTGCGCCAGGGCCGGGCCTGGCGCGTCGTCGGCCACCACGCGCCCCTCGTCCAGCACCACCACCCGGTCCATGTCGCGCAGCAGCTCCAGGTGGTGGGTGACCAGCAGCACCTGCTGGTCCAGCGCGGCGAGCCGCCCGGCGATCATCTGCACGTTGCGCAGGTCCAGCAGCGTGGTGGGCTCGTCGGCGACGACGACCGCCGGCTCGGTGAGCAGCACCGCGGCGAGCGCCAGCAGCTGCTTCTGCCCACCGGAGAGCAGGTAGCAGGGGTGGTCGGCGTGGTCGGCCAGGCCGAACTCGGCCATCGCCGCCCCGACCCGGCGCTCCACCTCCTCCCGCGGCAGCCCGCTGCCGCGCAGCGAGAACGCCAGGTCCTCCCGGACGGTGGGCATGACGATCTGGTGCTCGGCGTCGGGGAAGAGGAACCCCACGGCGGACCGCACCCGGCGGGTGTGGCGGGCCACGTCCAGCCCGCCGACCTCGACCCGGCCGGTCGTGGGTCGGACCAGCCCGTTGATCATCCGCACCATTGAGGACTTCCCCGAACCGTTGGCGCCCACGATGCCGATTCGGTGCTCGGTCAGCGCCAGGTCGACGTCGGCGAGCACGGTCCGCTCGCCGTGACGCAGCCCCACGCCGGTGAAGGTCACCCCCGTCCCGGTGGCGGGCGGACCGGCGGCCCCGGCGGGAGGCTCAGTCACCGGGCAGCCGGCGGACCTCGATCGTGGGCGGCGTGGCGAGCGAGGCGCCGACGACGCAGTAGCGCTCGGTGGCCCGCGCCAGCGCGCCGAGGGTCTCGTCGTCGGCGTCGGTGTCGAGCTCGAACCGAACCACCACGTCGGTGACGCCGACCGGGACCTCGCGGCTCACGCCCAGGGTGCCGCGGGCGTCGAAAATCCCCTCGGCGCTGACCCGGCACTCGCGCACCGTCAGCCCGCGGGCGGTGGCGACGCTGCGCAGCGTCACCCCGGCACACGCGGCCAGCGCGTCCATCAGCATGTCACCGGAGCAGGCGTCGGATCCGTCCCCGCCGGTCGCGCGGTGCAGGCCGGCCCGGACCGGGCCCGCCCAGCCGTCGACGGTGGCGGTCACACCGGCGTCGCGGAAGTCGCCGCGGGCGCGGACCAGCGTGCGTGCCGCGTCCGGGTCGGCCTTGTACTCCTCGCGCAGCGGTGCCTGGGCCTCGCGCAGCTGCTGTGCGTTCATGCCCGCCAGTATGCCGCTCCCGGTGGCGCGCCGGACCGGGCGGTGTTTCGCTGGCGCTATGAGCTCGCTCTGGCTAGACACCCGCGGGACCGCCACGCCGACCGACTCGTGGGAGGAGGTCATCCCCCGCACCGGGGTGCTGGAGGTCGTCGTCGTCGGCGCCGGGCTCACCGGGCTGGCGTGCGCGCTGCAGCTGGCCCGCGCCGGCCGTCGCGTCACCGTGCTGGAGGCGCGCCAGGTGGGAGCGCTCGCCACCGGCCACACCACCGCCAAGCTCAGCCTGCTGCAGGGGTCGGTGCTGTCCCAAGTTCGGGCCAGGGCGGGGGCCGAGCGGCTGGCCGGCTACGTCGCCGCCCACCGCGCCGGCCAGGAGTGGCTGGCGGCCGAGCTGGCGAGCGAGGCCGACGGCTCCGGCACCCCGCTGCTGGAGCAGCGCGACGCGCTGACCTACGCCGCCACGCCCGACGGGGAGCGGACCGTGGCCCAGGAGCTGGAGGCCTGCCAGCAGGCCGGCCTGCCGGTCACGGCGGTGGGCGGAGACCCGTCGGTCACCGGGCTGCCCTACCCGGTGCACGCGGCGATCCGGCTGGCCGACCAGTGGCAGCTGCACCCGGTACGGGTGCTGGATCTGCTGCTGGCGCGGCTGCGTGAGGCCGGCGGCCAGGTCCTGGAAGGGGTCCGGGTCACCGGTGTGCACACCGGCGGCGGCGGGGCCGTCCGGCTGGACACCGACCGCGGCGGGCTGGCCGCCTCCGACGTGGTGCTGGCGACCGGGTCGCCGCTGCTGGACCGAGGTGGTCACTTCGCCCAGCTGGAGCCGAAGCGCTCCTACGCCCAGGCGCACCGGGTGCCGCACGGCACGCCGCTGCCGCAGACCATGGCGCTCTCGGTGGACCAGCCGACCCGGTCGCTGCGCACCGCCCGCATCGACGGGGAGGACGTGCTGGTGACCGGCGGCCCCGGCCACGTCGTGGGCCGCTTCTCCTCCCCGGCCCTGCTGCAGGAGGAGCTGGCCGGGTGGACGGCCACGACCTTCCCCGGCGCGGAGCTGACCCACCGCTGGTCAGCACAGGACTACGAGCCGGTCGACGGGATGCCGTTCGTGGGACCCGTGCCGGGCACCGGAGGGCGGGTGCAGCTGGCCACCGGCTTCCAGAAGTGGGGCATGACCGGCGGCACCGGCGCGGCCGTCGCGATCGCCGGCCGGCTGACCGGCGGCGCCCCCGACTGGGCGCAGCCGCTGGCCGACCACCCGATCAACCCGCAGCGGGCGGTCGCCACCGCACGGCTGAACGCCCAGGTCGGCGGGTCGATGACCACCGGCTGGCTGCGCGGCAGCCTGTCACCACCGCAGCCGCCCATGCCCGAGGAGGGCCAGGGCGCCGTCGGTCAGCTGAGCTCGGGGCCGGTCCCCGGCCGGCCCGTGGCGGTGAGCACGGTCGACGGGGTGACCCGCCGGGTCTCCGCCGTGTGCACGCACCTGGGTGGGGTGCTGCGGTGGAACGACGCCGAGTGCACGTGGGACTGCCCGCTGCACGGCTCCCGGTTCGGCCCGGACGGGACCCGGCTGGAGGGACCGGCCGGCCGGGACCTCCCGCGGCGCTGAGGGCTGTCGCCGGGGGTGGCAGGCGCGGCCCCGGTGAGCAACCCGCGCGAGTGCGGAGTTGGTCACCGCCCCACCCCGCCCACCAGGTGAGCAACCCGCGCGAGTGCGGAGTTGGTCACCGCCCCGCCGCGCCGCGCCGGCCGACGGTGCCAGTGCCCCACGCCGGAGGCCGCGGTGGCCGCGCTCAGTCCGCCTGCCTGACCTCCACCCGGTTGCCGAACAGGTCGTCGGTGTGGAAGCGGCGCACGCCGGGGATCTGCTCGTCCCAGCGCACCTCGCCCCCGGCGCTCTCGACCGCCTCAGCGACAGCGTCCAGGTCGGCGACCAGGAAGCACGGGTGCGCCTTCCGCGCCGGCCGGAACGGCTCCTCCACCCCGACGTGCAGCTCCTGCTCACCGGCGGCGAACCAGACCCCGCCCCTGGCGGCGATCGCCGGCGGTTGCTCGATCTCGGGCAGCCCCAGCACGCCGCCGTAGTAGCCGCGCACCCGCTCCTCGGACCCGGCAGGCACCACGACCTGCACGTGGTGCAGGCCGACGACGCGGGCCGGCGGACGCTGCTCGCTGGCGGGGCCGCCGCTACCGTCAGCCACGGGCACCGACCAGGCCAGGCAGCGCCCGCACCACCCCGGCCGTCACGCCGGCGGCGAGCGCGGCCTTGACCAGGTCCCCGGGGAGGAAGACCACCGTGCCGATCACCAGCGGCGTCAGCGACGTCTCGGTGGACAGCGCCAGCCAGCCCACGCCGAAGCTGTAGAGCACCGGCAGCCCGGCCACGGCGGCGGTGAACAGCGCCAGCGGCAGCCGGGCGCCGCGCACCCGGCGGATGGCCAGCCGCGCCAGCGCCCCGATGACCACCGCCATCGGCACGAAGCCGACCAGGTAGCCGCCGGTCGGCCCGGCGAACACGCCGAGCCCGCCCTTGAAGGCGCTGGCCACCGGCAGGCCGACCGCGACCAGCGCCAGGTAGGTGAGCACGGCCGCCGCGCCGCGCCACGGCCCGAGGACGGCCGCGGCCAGCGTGACGCCGAGCGTCTGCAGGGTCACCGGCACCGTGCCGCCGAGCAGGTAGATGCCGGGCACGAGGGTCAGCGCGACGATGAGGGCGGCGAAGACCGCCACCCGCGCCGAGTCCCGCACCGCGGTGTCGCGTTCCAGGGTGAGTGTGGTCACGCCGGTAGTGAACCAGACACGGGCCCGCCCGGTTCGCCTCGCCCGGTGGCCGGGCAGGTGGCAGGGTCGCTGACACCACGTGCACAACCGGAGGAAGGAGGGCGCGATGTGGTTCGACTCGTGGTCGGCCGTGCTGCGAGTGCTGCTGGTGGGCACCGCGGCGTACCTGACCCTGGTGGTGCTGCTGCGGCTCGCCGGCAAGCGCACCCTGGCCAAGCTGAACGCGTTCGACTTCGTGGTCACCGTCGCCATCGGCTCGGTGCTGGCCAGCGCCGTGGTCAGCCAGAGCGTCCCGTGGGCGTCCGCGCTCGCCGGGATGGCGGTGCTGGTGGTGGGGCAGGTGCTGATCGCCCGGCTCACCGTCTGGCTCCCCGGGGGCCGGCACGCGGTCAACGCCCAGCCCACGCTGGTCGCCGCCCGCGGCCAGGTGGACGAGCGGGCCATCAGCAAACACCGGCTCACCCGTGGTGAGGTGCTACAGGCGGTGCGCTCGTCCGGCAGCGGCGGCCTGGACCAGGTCGCCGCCGTCGTGCTGGAGCCGGACGGCACCCTCAGCGTGGTGCCGTCCTCCGCGGTCGGGGACGCCTCCGCCCTCTCCGACGTCCCGGGCTGGCGGGGGGAGGACGCCGGCACACCCGGGTGAGCCGCTACCCCGGCGGTGTCAGCCGCCCAGCGTGACCGTCTCGGCGGTCCAGTCGCGGGCCTGCCCGCTGAGCGTCAGCCCGAGACCGGGCCGGTCGGGCACCAGCATGGTGCCGTCGGCCAGCTCCAGGCGCTCCTCGAACAGCGGCTCCAGCCAGTCGAAGTGCTCCACCCAGACCCCGTGCTCGTAGGCCGCCGCCAGGTGCACGTGCAGCTCCATCGCGAAGTGCGGCGCGACGTCGACGCGGGCCTCGGCCGCGGCGGCCGCGATCTTGAGGAACTGGGTGATGCCGCCGACCCGCGCGGCGTCCGGCTGCAGCACGTCCACCGAGCGGTGCCGGAGCAGCTCGGCGTGCTCGCCGGGGCTGGTCAGCATCTCACCGGTGGCGACCGGGGTGTCCAGCGCGGCGTTGAGCCGGGCGTGTCCCTCGGCGTCGTAGGCGTCCAGCGGCTCCTCGATCCAGGTCAGCCCGTAGGGCTCCAGCTGCCGGCACACCCGCAGCGCGGTGGCCCGGTCCCACTGCTGGTTGGCGTCGACCATGAGGGCCACGTGGTCGGGCAGCGCCTCCCGCAGCGCGGCGACCCGCGCCAGGTCCTGCGCCGCCTCGGGGTGGCCGACCTTGACCTTGATGCCGCCGATGCCGGACTCGACCGCGCCGGCGGCGTTGTCGAGGACCTCCTCCAGCGGCGAGGACAGGAACCCGCCGGAGGTGTTGTAGGCCGGGACCGCGTCGCGGTGGGCGCCCAGCAGCTTGGCCAGCGGGAGCCCGGCCCGGCGGGCCTTCAGGTCCCACAGCGCGATGTCGAGCGCGGCGACCGCCTGGGTGGCCAGCCCGCTACGCCCGACCGAGGCCCCGGCCCACACCAGGTGGGTCCACAGCCGCTGGATGTCGCTGGGGTCCTGGCCCAGCAGCTCCCCGGCGACCTCGGCGGCGTGGGCGTACTGCCCCGGCCCGCCGGCCCGCTTGCTGTAGCTGATGCCCAGCCCCTGGTGGCCGTCCGCGGTGGTCACCTCGGCGGTGAGCACCTGCACCTCGGTCAGTGGCTTCTGCCGGCCGGTGAGGACCTTGGCGTCGCTGATCGCCCGCGGTAGCGGCAGCACCACCCGGGAGAGGGTGACCTCGGTGACCGCGTCGGTCTGGCTCACCGGCCCGCCCCTGCGGCGGGCTGGCCGGCGCCGGCACCGACGGTGCGCACGAGGACGTCCAGCTCGGCCTGCTCGGCCTCGGTGAGGTCCTGCAGCGGCGGGCGGACCGGCCCGGCGTCGCGGCCGACCGAGCGCAGCCCGGCCTTGACGATCGAGACGCCGTAGCCCTTGGCGCGGTCGCGGATGGCCAGGTAGGGCAGCACGAACTGCTCGAGCCGGGCGGTCACCGCCTTGCCGTCCTGGGCGCGCACGTCACGGTAGAAGTCGAGGGCGAACTCGGGCAGGAAGTTGTACAGCGCCGAGGAGTAGGTGCTCACCCCCATCTGCAGCAGCGGCAGCGCGAACGTCTCGGCGGTGGGCAGCCCGCCCAGGTAGAAGAACCGGTCACCGAGCCGGGTGACGACCTGGGCCAGCTGCTCCAGGTCGCCGACGCCGTCCTTGAAGCCGATCAGGCTGGGGTGCTCAGCGGCGAGCCCGGCGAGGGTGTCGGCACCGTAGCGGGCGTTGGCCCGGTTGTAGACGATGACCGGCAGGTCACTGGCCCGGCACACCGCGGCGACGTGGGCGGCCAAACCCCGCTGGTCGCACTCGGTGAGGTAGGGCGGCAGCAGCAGCAGCCCGTCGGCGCCGGCCTCGGCGGCGGCGCGGGCGTCGGCGACCGCCTGCGCGGTGTTGCCGGTGGCGCTGCCCAGGACCGGCAGCCGGCCGTCGACCTCCTCGACAGCGGCCCGGACCACGGTGGCGCGCTCCTCACCGGTGAGGCTGAACCCCTCCCCCGTGCCGCCGGCGATGAACAGCCCCGCCACGCCCTTGCTGGCCTGCCAGCCCAGGTGCTCCCGGAACCGGCCCTGGTCCAGCTCCAGGTCCGCGGTGAACGGCGTCACGGGGAAGGACAGCAGCCCGTCGCGCAGCTTCTGGGCGAGTTCGGTGGGGGTCAGCCTGGGCACGGGTGCTCCTCGGGTGGGCGTGGCGGGCGGGGTCGGTGGTGTCGGGACGTGGCTGGGCTCGGTTGCTCAGACGGTAGCGGCCCACGGGGGACCGTGGGCCGCTACCGACGGAGCAGGGGTGGCCCGGCGGCAGCTGCGCCGGCCCACCCCTGCCCCATCATGGTCGGTCAGCCGGCGATGGCGGACTCGATCTCCGCGTAGGCGGCCTCGGCAGCCTCGGCCGGGGTCTGCCGCTCGAAGAAGACCTCCATCTCGTACCGCATGAGGATCTCCTGGATGGCGCTGTAGCCCAGCGGCGGGATCGGCTTCGCGTCGCCCAGCTCGTCCTCGATGTCCTGGAGGAACTCGGCGGCGCGCTGGTCGGCCTCACCCAGCTCCGGGACCACGGCGTCGCGGACGGTCTGGCTGGCCGGCAGGCCGCGGTCGGCCAGGTTGATCATCCCGGCCTCCTCGGAGTTGATCATGAAGTCGATGAAGTCCTGGACCACGTCCGGGTGCTCGGTGTTGGCGTTGCCGGACATGAACATCGAGGACTTGTAGTACAGCCCGTGCCCGGTGTCGGTGCCCTCGGTCTGCGGCATCCGCAGCGGCACCAGGTCGGCGCCGGAGGTCTCGCTCAGCGACGCGATCTGGTTGGTCCACCAGTGCCCCATCGCCACCTGCCCGGTGCCGGTCAGTGACTGGTCGGGGCCGGTGTTCTGGTCCTCGGAGAGGATCGAGGGCTGCGGCAGCGCGCCCTGCTTGAGCAGGTCCAGCTGCAGCTGGAAGTACTGCTCCAGGTCGGCGGACTCGAAGGCCAGCTCACCGCTCTCGTTGATCAGGTCCTTGCCCTGCTGGCGCAGCCAGACCTCCAGCCCGGAGGGCTCGTTCGGGGTGGTGGCGCCGTAGAACTCGCTGTTCTGGTCGATCTCGGCGGCGATGTCGCCGTAGTCCTGCCAGGTCCAGGACTGGTCGTCCGGCATCTCGACGCCGGCGGCCTCGAAGATCTGCGGGTTGGCCATGATGACGATGGCGTTGATGCCGGTGGCGATGCCGAACCGGCCCTCCGGCGTCTCGCCGGTGGCCACCGTGTCCTCGGAGATGTCGGACACGTCGACGTCCTGCAGGTCCAGCAGGGCGCCCCGGTCGGCGTACTCACGGATGTACTTCTCATCCATCTGGATGATGTCCGGGGCGTCGCTCGCGGCGACCTGCGTCGCCAGCTTGTCCCAGTAGCCGCTCCAGTCGCCGGGCTCGGGCTGGATGTCGACGTCGGGGTTCTGCTCCTCGTACGCGGCGATGATCTCCTCGGTCGCCTGGTGGCGGGTGTCGGAGCCCCACCAGGCGAACCGGAGCGTGATCTGCCCGTCGTCGCCGTTCTCCCCGCCGTCGCCTCCGGCGCCGCCGCTGTCCCCGCTGCCGCAGGCGCTCAGGGTCAGCGCCGCCGCGGCACCCAGGGCCACGGTCCTGGCCCAGGTCCTGCGCGGGCGGCCTCCGCCGCCGATGGGTGTGGCTGAGATCATGTCCGGTGCCTCCTCGTTGAGCCGGTTACTCGGTGGCCGCCTCGGCACGGCCATCGCTGGGAAAGCGATTTCCAAGCACTGTAGGCCACCGCCAGGAGGTGGGTCAAGGCAGGCAGATAACGTTTTCCCAACGGCTCCCCTTGCCGCTGGTGAGCGTCCTGGGCCAGCCTGACGACGGCACGGCCACCCGGCCGGCCGCCACCCCGGCCGGGCGCTGCCCGGGCGGCCAGCAGGAGGGGCCCCACATGACTCAGCGGCAGCCCGCCGCCCGGACGGTGCCGCGGGTGCACCCGCTCGCCCGCGACCGGGTGCTGGCCTACGGCATGGACTGCGTCCTGTACTTCGGCCTCGCGGTCGCCACCGTGCCGGCCGGGCTGCTCGCCCACCAGCTCGGCTGGGGCGGGAGCAGAGCGTTCGTGGTCGCGGCCAGCAGCGTGCCGGTGCTCGCCGCCACGCTGTACGCCACCGCACGCGAGTCCGGGGCGGCAGCCGCGACCTGGGGCAAGCGGCGCCTCGGCCTCACCGTCCGGGCACCGGCGGGCCGGCCGGGGGCCGGCCGGGCGCTGGCGCGGAACGTGGTCAAGATCGGGCTCCCCTGGACGCTCGGGCACCTGGTGGCGATCGGTGCCGCGACCGGCGGGTTCGAAACCGGTGACCTGCTCACTTTGGCTGCCACGGTGGTCACCTACCCGCTGCTGGCGGTCATGGTCGGCACCGTCGCGCTGGGCGCCGGGCGGGGCCTGCACGACCGGCTGGCCGGGACCGGGGTGGAGCGGGTCACGCCGGCCGAGCCGTCCTCCCCTGGGTTGGGCGGGGCCCGGGCCGGCCCTTGACACGGTCACCGCGCCGGGTAGCCTGGGAAATCGGTTTCCCACCCGTTGCCCGACCCCGCTCGAGGAGCCGCCATGACCTCCGCCGCCCCGCCGCCTGCGCCGGCCCACCCGCACCCGGCCCGCGTCGCCCTGGTGGGTGCCCGCGGCTTCGGGGCGCACCACCTGGTGACCCTGCAGCGCCTGGTCGAGGAGGGCCGGGTGGACCTGGTGGGCCACGCCGACCCGGTGGGACCGGTGGCGGGCGCGGGCAGCCACTACCCCGACCTGACCGCGCTGCTGGGCGGCGGGGCCCGCCCGGACGTGGTCGTGGTCGCCACCCCGATCCACACCCACCACGCGCTGGCGACCGAGGCGCTGCGGGCGGGCGCGGACGTGTTGCTGGAGAAGCCGCCGACCGCCTCGCAGACGCAGTTCGAGGACCTGCTGGCCACCGCGGCCGAGACCGGGCGGCGGGTGCAGGTCGGGTTCCAGAGCCTGGGCTCGCACGCGCTGCCGGCGGTGCAGCAGCTGCTGGCCTCGGGCCGGATCGGACGGCTGCGCGCGGTGAGCGCCACCGGGCTGTGGCTGCGCACCCGCGTCTACTTCGACCGCTCCCCGTGGGCCGGGCGCCGCCGGCTGGGGGACACCGACGTGGTGGACGGCGTCGCGACCAACCCGCTGGCGCACGCGGTCACCACGGCACTCGCGGTCGCCGGGGCGCGCACCGCTGAGGACGTCGCGGACGTCGCCGTCGAGCTGTTCCACGCCCACGAGGGCATCGAGTCCGACGACACCTCGGTGGTGCGGGTCCGCACCGCCGACGGGATCCCGGTGACCTGCGCGCTGACGCTGGTCGCCCCCGAGCAGCAGGACCCCTGGATCACGATCGAGGGCACCGAGGGCCGGGCGGTGCTGCACTACACCAGCGACGTGCTGGAGGTCACCACCGCCGAGGGCACCACCGAGGAACGGTACGGCCGGACGGTGCTGCTGGAGGACCTGCTGGACCGCCGCGCCGACGGCGGCGAGCTGCAGGTGCCGCTGGCCTCCACCGGCGCGTTCACCCGCGTCCTCGAGGCGGTCCGCACCGCCCCGGCCCCCCGGCCCGTCGACCCCGACTACGTCAGCTGGGTCGGGGAAGGCCCGGAGGCGCACCCGGTCGTCGCCGGGATCGTCGAGCTCACCGAGCGGGTGACCGCCTCCCAGCAGGGGCTGGCCGACCTGGGCGTGCCGTGGGCGCTCCCCGAGGACGGCAGTCCACCCGACCTGGAGCTGGGGCTGGCGGGCCGCACCGTCGCCCGGGTCCGCGGCCCGGAGGGCGTGGCCGCCACCTCCTCGCCCCGGCCGGTGCTGCACCCGGTCCGCACCCTCGCGGGCACCGCGGTCACCGACCACCAGCCGACCGACCACGTCTGGCACCTGGGCGTCGGGGTGGCCGTCCAGGACGTCGCCGGCCACAACCTGTGGGGCGGGCGCACCTTCACCCGCGCCGACGGCCGCTACGTCTGGCGCGACGACCACGGCCAGGTAGCGGCCACCGCCCGCGAGCTGACCCCCGCTGGGGACCGCCCGGGCCGGCTGGCCGAGGAGCTGGACTGGGTCGGAGCCGACGGCGCGGTGCTGCTGCGGGAGCGGCGCGGCTGGACCTGGCAGCTACTGCCGGCGCCGTGGGAGGGGCGCGGCTGGGCCCTGGGGCTGGAGTTCACCCTCGCTCCCGCCGGGGAGCAGCCGGTCGAGCTGGGCAGCCCCGGCTCGAACGGGCGCCCCGGCGGTGGCTACGGCGGGTTCTTCTGGCGGCTGCCCCCGGTCACCGAGGCCGACGTGCTCACCGAGGCCACCCACGGTGAGGAGGACGTGCACGGCACGGTCGCCCCGTGGCTGGCGCTGACCGCCCGGGTGCACGCGCCCGGGTGGGCGGTTCCGCCCGGCACGCCGGGGCAGGACGCCTCGCTGGTGCTCGCCGCCGACGACCCCGACCCGTGGTTCGTGCGGCTCTCGGGGTACCCCGGTGTCGGCCGGTCGCTGGCCTGGGAGGAGCCGGTCACCACCTCCGCCGAGCAGCCGCTCACCCGCTGGGTGCAGGTCGCCGTGCTTGACGGGCGGGTCACCGCCGGCGAGGCCGCCGAGGTCGCCTCGCTGCTGCCGCAGGCGCTGGGCGACCCGGCCGGGGCGACCAGGTGACCGCCACCGCCGCCCAGGCGGGGGCCGCCGCGCACCGGCTCGTCGCAGACGCGGCGGAGCTGACCGAGCAGCAGCT
>NZ_WIQI01000084.1 GCF_009602535.1 Ornithinicoccus halotolerans
CGGACCTCTGGGAGCGCAAGTCCACCGACCTCAGTCTCCGCGCCCGGCGCGCGCTGCCCGACGTGCTGCGGGCGTTCACCCAGTTCGTGCACCGGCGCCAGGACATCCCCGCCGCCCTGACGCGGGAGACGCTGGAGGCCATCGACAACCGGGCGCCCGCCCTGCTGCGGAACCTGGAGCGCGACGCCGGCCAGCCCACTGTCGCCGACCTGGTCTCGGAGCGACTCCGGCTCGAGGCAGAGCGGGTGGAGCTGGTGCGGGACCTGCTGGAGCAGCAGCTCGGCAGCGCCGACGCCGTGGCCCGGCTCGACGACGTCCCGCTCCCCGATGAGGCCTTCGACTGGTCGGTCGTGCCGGCGGACCTGCCACCGCGGGTGACGCTGCTGCTCGACATGGCCGAACCCGTGGCGCTCGACATCGCCGGGGTCGAGCTGCGCACCGTGCTGCGCCGCCTGGTCGCCAAGCTCGCCGTGACCGCCCCCGAGCTGCTGGCGGCCGGCCCCCGAGAGGACCGGCAGGCGGCGGCGCTGCTGTGGGTGGCCGCCTCCATGAACGGGCTGCTGGGCCCCCGTGCCGGCACGACCGTCGCCGAGATGCTGGCCGCGTTCGGGCTGACCGGCACGGTGGCAGACCGCGGCCGGGCCATCCTTCGCGCGCTCGGCTGGGAGGACCTGCCGGACGCCCAGTACCGACTGATCCACCCCGACCTGCTCATCAGCGAGCGCCGCCGGGACCTGGTGCAGCTGCGGGAGTTCTACCTGGGTGAGGGATGACGCTCGCGCGCAGCAGACCCCCGAGCGACCATAGGCTGAGCCCCATGTCCTGGCCAGGTGCGTGCCCGCCCCGATGACCGAATGGGTCCTTCTCCTTGTTGTCGCCCTCCTCATCGGCGCCAACGCACTCTTCGTCGCCGCAGAGTTCTCCCTTGTCACGGTGGACCGCGCCAGCGTCGAGCGCCGTGCCGAGGGTGGCGACGGCCGTGCCCGCAGCCTGCTCGCCGCACGGCAGCGCCTGTCCACCCAGCTGAGCGGTGCCCAGCTGGGCATCACCATCACCTCGCTCGTCGTCGGCTACATCGCCGAACCGTCCATCGCCACACTGCTGCGCGGGCCCATCGGCCTCGCCGGGCTGAGTGACGCCGCCACCGGGGCCACGGCGTTCGCGGTCGCGTTCGCCCTCGCCACGGGGGCCCAGATGGTGTTCGGCGAGCTGGTGCCCAAGAACTGGGCCATCGCGGAGCCGATGCGGGTGGGGCGGGCCGTCGCCGGGTGGCAGCGCGCCTTCACCACCGCGAGCAAGCCGCTGCTCCTGGTGCTGAACGGCTCGGCCAACGCCATCGTGCGGGCCGTCGGCATCGAGCCCGCCGAGGAGCTGGCCTCGGCGCGAAGCCCACACGAGCTGGCCTCCCTCACGGCCCGATCGGCCGCGCACGGGTCGCTCGAGCCCGGCGCCGCCGAGCTGTTCACCCGGTCGGTGGAGTTCGGGGACCGCCGCGCCGCCGATGCCATGACCCCCCGCCCCCGGGTGCAGTTCGTGCACTGCCAGACCCCCGTGCGGGACGTGCTCGAGCTGTCCGGCTCGACCGGGCTGGCCCGGTTCCCCGTGTACGCCGACGACGTCGACGACGTGGTGGGGGTGGTGCACTTCAAGCACGCCCTCGGCGTGTCGCCGGAGGAGCGCGGGCACCGCACCGTGGCCGAGATCGTGCACGACCTGCCGGCCGTCCCGTCGAGCATGGAGCTCGACCCGCTGCTGCGGCTGCTGCGCCGCTCCGGCACCCAGATGGCGCTGGTCGTCGACGAGTACGGCGGCACCGACGGCATCGTCACCCTGGAAGACCTGGTCGAGGAGATCGTGGGCGAGATCCTCGACGAGCAGGACCGCCCGCTGGGCCGGTACCGCTCGCTCGGAGACGGTCGCTGGTCACTGTCCGGGTTGCTGCGGCCGGACGAGGTCGAGGACCTCATCGGGCTGCGGCTGCCGGCGGCAGCCGAGAGCGACACGCTGGGCGGCCTGCTCACCGAGCACCTCGGGCGGCTGCCGGCCGTCGCCGATGCCGTCACCATGCCGGCCGAGGACCTCAGGAACCTCGACGGGGACGGCGTACCCGCCGCGGCCCGCGTCTCGATGGAGGTGACCCGGCTGGACGGTCGGCGGGTCGACCACATCCACCTGCGGCAGGAGACCGTGCCGGAGGAGGATGGCGATGAGTGACCTCACCGCGGTGGCCGTGGCCCTCCTGCTGCTGGCCGGCAACGCCTTCTTCGTCGGAGCGGAGTTCGCGCTGGTCTCCTCGCGCCGAACCCAGATCGAGCCCCGGGCGCGATCTGGTTCCACCGCTGCCCGGCTGACGCTGCGGGGCATGGAGCGGGTCTCGCTGATGATGGCCGGCGCCCAGCTCGGCATCACCATGTGCTCGCTCGGCCTCGGCGCCGTCGGGGAGCCCGCGGTCGCCCATCTGCTCGGGCCGGTCCTGGAAGCGGCGGGCCTGCCGTCGGCGCTGCAGCACACGGTGGCCTTCGTGGTCGCGATGGCCATCGTGGTCACCCTGCACATGGTGCTCGGCGAGATGGTTCCCAAGAACATCGCCATCGCCGGACCGGATCGCGCCGCGCTCCTGCTCGGTCCGCCGCTGTACGTCATCGTCATCGCCCTCAAGCCAGTCATCTGGCTGCTCAACGCCCTCGCGAACGCGGTCCTGCGGCTGCTCCGCGTGGAGCCGCAGGAGGAGGTGGCCTCGACGTTCTCCGCCGACGAGGTCGCCGCCTTCGTCGAGGAGTCCCGGCGCGAGGGACTGCTGGACGAGTACGAGCACGAGCTCCTCACCGGCGCGCTCGACTTCACCGGCGCGCAGGTCGGGGACGTGCTGCTCGGTACCGCCGACCTCGTGACCGTCCCAGCGGAGGTGACCGTGGCCGAGCTGGAGGACCTCTGCGCGGAGACCGGTCACTCCCGCTTCCCGGTGGCGGGCGGCACGACAGAGCTGGTCGGCTACCTCCACCTCAAGGACCTGCTGGACACCCCGGCCCAGCGGCGGTCCCAGCCGGTGCGCGCGCAGTGGATCCGCCCCCTCGCCACCGTGGTCGCCGACCAGCCGCTGCGCGCAGCGCTGCGGACCATGCAGGCCCGAGGCGCCCACATGGCTCGGGTCGTCGACCGCGACACCGGTCGAGTCGTCGGCGTCGCCGCCCTCGAGGACGTGCTCGAGGAGCTGGTCGGCGAGGTCGTGGACGAGGCGGCCGAGCACGACGGGTGAACCATCGGCCTGGCCCGAGTCGCCGTGCGTCACGGCCTCCGACTGGGCTCGCCGTCGTTCTTGCTGGGCCCCGGCGCCTCGTCCATCTCGCTCGCCCGCAGCATCCGCATGGCGGTCACGAACACCAGCCCGCCGAGCAGGTTGAGCGGGATGACATACCAGAGCCACTGCACCCATGCCAGGTAGCTGACATGCCCCTCGGCCTGGATCGCTCCGAAGATGAAGAAGGAGTCGAGCACGGAGTGGAACAGGCCCAGTCCGGCCAGCAGGAAGCCGGCGATCATGGACGCGAAGACCCGCACCCCGTCGGAGTCGGTCCCTTGGTGCATCCGGGTGAGGACGGTGATCACCAGGCCGCCGAGCAGGGAGAGCGCCACCGCCCGCAGATCCAGGGGTGCCTCGACGAAGTGCTGGGCGATCTCCGTCAACAACGGTCCGAACTCGGGGAACGCGCTGGTGATCATGTACATGCTCACCCAGCCGCCGGCGAGGTTGGTGACGAACGTGACCCCCCAGAGGCGTAGCAGGTCCGTGACGGTTCCCCGCTTGGCGAACACCGCCATCACGGGGATCAGGAAGTCCTCGGTGAAGAGCTCGCTGTGGGCCAGCAGCAGCGCCACGAGGCCAATGCCGAACGCGAGCCCGGCGAGCAGCTCACTGCCGGTCGCGGTGCGCACCGCCAGGTAGGCGAGGATGCCCAGGCCGATCTCGAGTCCGCCGAAGAAACCGGTCGCGAGCAGGGACCGCCACCCGCGGTGGAGGCGCTCGGCGCCCTCCCCCACCGCGTCGCGGAACTCATCTGCGATCTCGTCCTCGACCTCCACCGACTCCGGCTCGACATCAGGCGGCGGCTGGTCCGGCGACGCCGGCTCCTCGGCAGGCGGTGGGGGGTTCGCGGGCATGCTGCTGGACGCTACAACCGCAGCGACCCGACCGCCTGTCCAACGGGCGACGCTACGGCCGGTCGCCCTGTCTTCCCGGGGCACTGGCGCTGCGCAGCGCGTCGCGTCGGTGACCGACTCATTCCGGTCGAGCACGCCGGCGACGTCGGCGAGAAGTCACGCTCCGGTGGCCCGGGTCTGCTGAGTGGCGGGTGAGGTGTGACCTGTGCCACCCTGACCCGCGACGAAGCCGTCCAGGGGTAGGAGGGGGCATGGCCCAGTTCCCGCACCGCATACTGTTCGCCGCCGACGGGTCACGTGAGTCAGACCTTGCGTTGCGGTACTGCGTCGACCTTCTCGAGCACACCGCGGCCGACATCCACGTCGTGCACGTGGGCCTCCTCTCCACCTGGACGAACCCCCGCACCCTGGGGCCACAGCAGATGGCGCGACTGCGGTCCGAGGCGGAGGCCGTGCTGCAGCAGGAGGTAGCGAAGTTCACTGCGGCCGGGATCGCTCCGACCGCCACGCACCTGCGGATGGGCCGGGCGACCGACGAGATCTTGCGCCTGCGGGACGAGATCGAGGCCGACCTCATCGTTCTCGGCAGCCGCGGGCTCAACACGTTCAGCCGGGTGCTGCTGGGCAGCGACGCCGAGGGCGTGGTGCGGCACGCCCCCTGCCCGGTCCTCGTGGTGAGGAAGGACCGCTGATGCCATCCACCCAGGTCATGGTCCTGACGCAGTCCACACCCAACTTCGAGGTCGGCACCATCGACCTCGCCGTCATCATCGGCTACCTGCTGCTCAGCCGGATCATTCCGCTGGTTGTCGCGGGCCGGGCCAAGAAGAGCAATACCAAGGAGACGAGCGACACGGAGGACTACTTCCTCGGTGGACGCAACTTCATCTGGCCGTTCGTCGGGCTGTCGCTGGTGGCCACGAACATGTCGGGGGCCACGTTCGTCGGGCTTGCCGGCGGGGCCTACGACCAAGGCATCTCGATCTTCGCCTACGAGTGGATGGCCGCGGTCGTGCTGGCCATCTTCATCTTCTTCATCCTGCCGTTCTACCTGCGCTCCGGGGTGTTCACGCTGCCGGAGTTCCTGGAGAAGCGCTTCGACCGCCGGGCCCGGATGGCGTTCGCGGGCTTCAACCTCTTCGCCAACATGTTCATCGACATGGCCGCGGCGCTGTTCGCGGGCGCGATCGTCATTCGCACCCTCTACCCCGACGTTCCGATCTGGGTGGCGGTGGCCGGTTTGGCCATCCTGGCGGCGATCTACACGGTGATCGGCGGCCTGGGCGCCGTCATGGTCTCCGACAGCATCCAGGCCACGGTCACCATTGTCGGTGGACTCATCGTCTTCATCGCCACGTGGCGGGCCATGCCCTCCTGGGACGCCGTGTACGAGACCGCCGGCGACGAGAAGATGAGTCTGATCCTGCCGCCCGACAACCCCGACCTGCCGTGGCCGGGGCTGATCACCGGCGTCCTCATCATCGGCCTCTACTACTGGACCACCAACCAGCTCGTGGTGCAGCGCACCCTGGGCGCCCGCAGCCTGGACCACGGCCGCTGGGGCGCGCTGCTGGCCGGCTTCATCAAGCTCACGTTCCTGTTCCTGTTCATCCTGCCCGGCGTCATGGCGCTCACCCTCTACCAGGACCTGCCCAGCCCGGACGTGGTGTTCCCCACCCTCGTCTTCGACCTGCTGCCGGTGGGGCTGCGGGGCCTCATCCTCGCGGCCGTCGTCGCAGCCATCACCTCGACCGTCGACTCCATTCTCAACTCCGCCTCGACGATCGTCACGATGGACTTCGTCAAGACGATGCGCCCGCGCACCTCCGACCGTGGGCTGGTGCTCACCGGGCGGATCGCGACCGTCGTGGCCCTCGTCGTCGCCATCGTCTGGGCGCCGTTCATCGCGCAGTTCGACACGCTCTACGCCTACCTGCAGTCCGTGCTGTCCTACCTGGTGCCGCCTGTCGTGGCCGTCTTCCTGATGGGCATCGGCTGGAAGCGGGTCACCGCCACGGCGGCCTTCACGACACTGGTCGTGCTGCAGCCACTGGGCCTGGTCGCCTTCCTCCTCATCGAGGTCCAGGGCCTCGTCGAGCTGCAGTTCCTGTACGCGGCCGGCATCGGCTTCGTCACGGCGCTGCTGATGCTGACGGTCATCAGCGCTGTCGGGACCACACCGGACCTGGAGAAGACGGACGAGCTCACCTGGAAGACGGAGTACTGGCGGGAGGAGAGCCGCGAGCTGCGCACCACGCCCGTGCTCGCGAACTACCGCGTACTGACCGGCGTCATGCTCGCGTCGACGGTCGGGCTGGTGGTGTGGTTCGCCTAGGGCCGGTCAGTCGACTCGGCCGATCTCCTTGCGACGAGCGCCGACGACGGCGAGGTCGACGATGCAACCGAGACCGGCCAGGATGAGCAAGGCCGACACCCAGACCGGCCCCCCGGTGGCAGAACTGACCACGGCCGCCACCGCGCACACCAATGCCAGCAGGCCGACGACGAGGATGTGCACGTTGAGCCGGCGAGCCTCAGCCACCTCGACGGCGCTGGAGGTCGAACCCGGGCGGTCGTCGTCCCTGCCCTGCGAGCCTTGCTCGTCGGGTGCGGAGGTCATGAGGCCATCATCGCGCGGTTGCCGCCGGCGAACAAGGCTGCCGTGCTGCGCCACCGCAGCCACGGCGGGCCCGCGGGTGCGTCCTGCCTGGTGTCCGGAGGGGGACTTGAACCCCCACGCCCTTTACGGGCACTAGCACCTCAAGCTAGCGCGTCTGCCATTCCGCCACCCGGACGAGGGTCATCGCCACACCTCGCGGGGAGGTGGGCAACGGCCCGCAAGCCTAGCACGCTCCGGCTGCCTCTCCGGACTCCGGGAGCCGCCACTCTGGCGGGTCCGCGGGCCGCAGCCGGGGGTCGTCCAGCGCGAAGGACCGGATCGGGCCGGGCGGGGTCAGCGGGCCCTCGAAGCGCACCGTGACCAGCCGCCTGCCGGCGCCCCAGACCCACCCGCGGCCATGCTCGGCGTGCTCGACGTCCTGGCCGGTCCGCCACCCTCCGTCCTGGTGCAGCGTGGTCACGCTCGAGGCCTCCGGCGCCGTCCCGGCGTCCCCGGCACCCACCGCGTCGGGCCACGGGTCGCCGGCGGCCGCTCCCCCGGTCCAGGCGGACTCGGGCAGCCGGACCAGCTCCTCCTGGGCGTGCTGGGCGAGGCCGGACACTCCCACGCCGAGCAGTCGCACCCCCGCCGAGACGTCGACCCCGGCCAGCAGCCGCCGTGCCTCGCGCAGCACCACCTGTGCCTCACCGGTCGCGTACGGAAGCGTCCCGGAGCGCGTCATCGTGGTGAAGTCGTGCAGCCGCACCTTCACGGTCACGGTCCGCCCGAACAGCGCCGCGCGCCCGAGCCGGGCCGCCAGCCGGCCGGCGATCTGCTCCAGCTCGGCCTCGAGCGCCCGCCGGTCGGTCACGTCGGTGGGGAAGGTCTCCTCCGCCGACAGCGACTTGGTCTCCCGCTCCGGTGTGACCGGCCGGTCGTCCCGGGCGCGGGCCAGCTCGTACAGTCCCCGGCCGTGCGCCTGCCCGAAGATCGCCACCAGGTCCTCCAGCGACACCCGGGCCAGGTCCCCGACCGTCTCGACGCCGAAGCTGTGCAGCCGGGCCGCCGTGGCCGGGCCGACCCCGGCGACCGCTCGGGTCGGTAGCGGCTCCAGCACCGCCTGCTCCTGGCCCGGCGGGATGACGGTGATCCCGCCCGGCTTGTGCATCTCGCTGCCGATCTTGGCCATCATCTTGGAGGTCGCGATCCCCAGTGACGCGGTCAGCCCTCCCGTCGCGGCCCGGATCCGCTGCAGCAGCTCCTCGCCCCAGGCCCGCAGCCCCTCGGGACTGTCGTCGACGCCGACGTCGGTCAGGTCCAGGTAGGCCTCGTCGACCGAGACCTGCTGCACCAGCGGGGACGCCTCGTGGAGCAGCTCCATGACGACCGCCGAGCTGGCTCGGTAGGCGTCGTAGCGGCCGTGCAGGAACGCCGTCCCCGGCGGGCACAGCCGCCGCGCCTCGTGGGTGGGCATCGCCGACCGAGCCCCGTAGCGGCGAGCCTCGTAGGAGGCGGTCGACACCACGCCCCGTGCCCCGATGCCGCCGACGACCACCGGACGACCCCGCAGCGAAGGCTTGTCCCGCTGCTCCACCGCCGCGAAAAATGCGTCGAGATCCAGGTGCACCACCCTGGCGCGGGAGCGGACCGGTGCCATATGATCACTGTGGCACAGGGATGACCCGACGCACGCCTCAGCAGTGTGCCGGCCAGGTCTCCCGAGCAGTGGTCCAGCAACGCGCCACCGCCACTGACGACGGACAGTGCGTGGACGAAAGGTTGCCGACCATGACCGGAGCTGTTGCAGGACTCCCCTCGGGCTTCGGGGAGGAGGAGCTGGACTCCGACGCCGCGGCCGAGGAGGTGTTGGCGCGCGCCGCCAGGACCACCGATCCGCAGGAGCGCGAAGAGCTCCTCGCCCAGGTGGTGCTCTACTACCTGCCGCTGGCGCGCAGCCTCGCCGGCCGCTACGCCCACCGTGGTGAAGCCATGGATGACCTGATCCAGGTGGCCCGGCTCGGACTGGTCCACGCCGTCCAGCGGTACCGGCCCGGCGCCTCCGGCAAGGGGTTCGCCGCCTTCGCCGTGCCCACCGTGCTGGGGGAGCTGCGGCGACACTTCCGCGACCACACCTGGGCAGTGCGGCCGCCGCGCCGGCTGCAGGAGCTGCGTCCGGTGGTCGTCGCCGCTCAGGAGCGGCTCACCCAGGAGCTGGGCCGGCTGCCCAACGTCGGAGAGGTAGCGGCCGCGGCCGGCGCCGACCTGAGCGAGACGGTCGAGGCGCTCACCCTGCGCAGCGCCTTCCGGCCCGAGTCCCTGGAGGCGCCCGTCCCCGGGTCGGTGCCGCTGGCCGAGCAGCTGCAGGAGCCTGACCGGCGGCTGTCGGAGCTGGAGGACCAGCTCACCGTGGGCCCGGCGCTGCGCGAGCTCTCGCCGCGGAGCCGCCGGGTGCTGCGGCTGCGCTACCTGGACGAGCTCAGCCAGCGCCGCATCGCCGAACGCATCGGTGTCTCCCAGATGCAGGTCAGCCGCATCCTGGCGCAGGCGTTGCGGCAGGTGCGCACCCGGATGCTGTCGCGCCGCTGAGCACACTCCCGCCCGGGTATGGTGCGGGCGTGCTCCAGCAGGTCACCGCCACCCGCTACGTCCTCCCGCTGCGCGAGGGCGGGTCGCTGCCGGGCGTGGTGGAGGCCGACGACCTGGGCACCTACGTGCTGAAGTTCCGCGGCGCCGGCCAGGGGCTGAAGGTGCTGGTCGCCGAGGTGGTGGTCGGCGAGCTCGCCCGCGGCCTCGGGCTGCCGGTCCCCCGCCTGGTCGAGATGGCGCTGCCGAAGGAGCTGGCCCGCTACGAGGCCGACGAGGAGGTCCAGGACCTGCTGCGGGCCTCGGTGGGCAGCAACCTGGGCGTGGACCTGCTGCCCGGCGCGCTCGGGTACGACGGGTCTCGGCCGGCGGAGCCCGAGCTGGCGGCGGCGGTCGTGTGGCTCGACGCCCTCACCGCCAACCCGGACCGGACCTGGGCCAACCCCAACCTGCTGGTCTGGCACCGGCGCACCTGGCTCATCGACCACGGCGCCGCGCTGTACTTCCACCACGGGTGGCCGCGCCGCCGGCCCGACCCGGAACGGTTCGCCGCGCAGCCCTACCGGGTCGACGACCACGTCCTGGGAGAGCTGGTCGACGCGCCCTCGGTCCGCGCCGCCCACGACCGGCTGGCGCCGCGGGTGCCGCAGCTGTTGCCCACGGTGCTGGCCGCCGTCCCGGATGGCTGGCTGGAGCCGGGCACCGACCTGCCCGACGCGCAGGCGGCCCGGGCCGCCTACCAGGAGCACCTGCTGGCCCGGTTGCACCGGCCGGCCGGCTGGCTGCCAGGAGGCACCGGATGAGCGCGCCACCCCCGCCGATGCCCTACCAGTACGTCGTGCTGCGGCTGGTCCCCCGTGTGGAGCGGGAGGAGTTCCTCAACGTGGGTGTGGTGCTGCACTGCCAGCAGGCCGACTACCTGGCCGCCCGGTGCGAGCTGGACGCCGAGCGGGCGCGGGCCCTGCACCCGGACGTGGACGTGGAGGCGGTCCAGCACGCGCTGGACCGGGTGGGTGAGGTGGCGCGGGGCGAGGGCGCCGGGCCGGCGCGGGGTTCCCGGCCCGGCCAGCGGTTCGGGTGGCTCAGCGCCCCCCGCAGCACCGTGGTCCAGCCCGGGCCGGTGCACTCCGGGCTGACCGGCGACCCCGCCGCTACCCTGGCGCACCTGCTCGACCGGCTGGTCCGCCGCCCGAACTGACGGACCCACCGTTGGCTGGCTATGGTCGGTGGCATGAGCCTGGAACGACCCGAAGCACCCAACCCCTACGACTTCGTCCCGGCCGCTCCAGCCGAGCTGGAGGTCAGCAGCCAGGACTTCGCCGACGGCGCGCCGCTGCCGGACTCCGCCGGCGCCGAGCGTGGCGGCACGCGACCCCACCTGTCCTGGTCCGAGGGCCCCGACGGCACCGCGTGCTACCTGCTGACCTGCATCGACCCGGACGCGCCGGTGGCCGGCGGCTTCCGCCACTGGGCGGCCGTCGTGCCCGGCAGCACCACCACGCTCGCGGCCGGGGCCGAGCCGCCGGAGGGCAGCGTCGAGCTGGTCAACGACTACGGCCAGCATGGCTTCGGCGGTGCGGCGCCACCCCCCGGTGACCGGCCGCACCGGTACATCTTCACCGTCACCGCCCTGGACACCGCCGAGCACGGCATCGACGCCGACACCTCGTTCGCCAAGGCGCAGTTCCTCACCATGGGCAACGTCCTCGCCCGGGGCCAGCGCACCGGCACCTACCAGCTGTGACCGCGCTGGCGTGGCTGCCCGCCACCGAGCGCCCGGACCTGCTGGCTCCCTCCGCCCGTGACGCGCTCGCCGCGTCGCCCGGCCTGGCCAGTCACGTCGAGGTGGCCGAGATCGACCCCGCGGTCGCCGACACCCAGGCCCTCGTCGACAGCAGCGACGTCACCCTCGAGGAGTGCGCGAACTGCATCGTCGTGCTGGGCCGCCGCGGGGAGGCGGAGCGGATCGCGGCCTGCCTGGTGCTGGCCACGACGCGCGCCGACGTCAACCGGACCGTGCGCAAGGCGCTGGACGTGCGTAAGGCCAGCTTCATGCCGATGGAGCGGGCGGTCGCCGAGACCGGGATGGAGTACGGCGGCATCACCGTCCTCGGGCTCCCAGACCACTGGCCGGTGCTGGTGGACGAACGGGTCGTCGAGCAGCCGCAGGTCGTGGTGGGCTCGGGGCTGCGCATCTCGAAGCTGCGGCTGCCTGGCTCCCTGGTCAGCCAGCTGCCGGCCGTCCAGGTGGTGCCGGGCCTGGCGAGCTGAGCCGGTCGCTCAGCTCGCCCTCCCGGGGCCGAGCGCCCAGAACGCCACGGCACCCGCGGCCGCCACGTTCAGCGAGTCCACCTGACCAGCCATGGGGATGCGCACCGTGAGGTCGGCGGCCGCGACGGCGCGCGGGCTGAGCCCGTCGCCTTCGGTCCCCAGCACCACCGCGAGCCGCTCGGGGCGCTCGGCCGCGAGCCGCTGCAGCGGGACGGCGTCGTCGGCGAGGGCCAGCGCCGCGACCGTGAAACCCAGCCGCTGCAGCTCAGCGACACCGCCCGGCCAGTCCGGCAGCCGGGTCCACGGCACCTGGAACACGGTGCCCATCGACACCCGCACCGACCGCCGGTAGAGCGGGTCCGCGCAGCGCGGCGTGACCAGCACCGCGTCGACGCCCAGCCCTGCTGCGGACCGGAACACCGCGCCCACGTTGGTGTGGTCGACCACGTCCTCCAGCACCGCCACCGTGCGGGCAGCGGCGAGCACGTCGGCCAGCGGCCGCTCGGCGGGGCGGTGCATCGAGGCGAGCGCGCCCCGGTGCAGGTGGAACCCGGTCATCGCCCGCACCACCTCCGGGGAGGCCACGTAGACGGGGGCGCCGGCGGCCACCGCTCGCTGCACCAGCGGGGCCAGGTCGGTGAGCCAGCGCGGGGTCAGCAGTAGCGAGCGCATCCGGTGCCGGGCGCCCAGCGCCCGGGAGATCACCTTGGCCGACTCGGCGAGGTAGAGGCCCTCGGCCGGCTCCACCACCCGCCGCAGCGCCACGTCGGTCAGCGACAGGTAGTCGCGCACCCGCGGGTCCTCCGGCGACTCCACCACG
>NZ_WIQI01000085.1 GCF_009602535.1 Ornithinicoccus halotolerans
ACGACGACCTCGCGGACTTCGCCGCGTCCTCAGTCAGCAGTCGATGAGTGGAGTCGTTGTGAGCGCTCCCGAAGTTAACGGCGGAGACGGGTCCGACTCCCAGGAGTGAGCGGGCCGCGTCGCTGACGCCGTCACGCTGACGCCCGAAGCCGGGTCCCCGGGAGGCCTCCTCCCGGGGACCCGGCTTCTCGCATTTCCCTGCCCGCGGGCGCGCGCCCGACGTCAGGGCGGGGCAGCGCGGCGGGAGGCCGTCCCGCTCAGCCAGGCGACCAGCGCCTCGAGCGGGCCCTTGCTGCCGCTGCTCACCACCAGCGCCCCAGTGACCAGGAGCCCCACCACGTGCACCCGCGGATCGTGGGCACCGGGGACCGCGTCCGGCAGCCCCACCGTCAGCACGTGGGCCACGTAGAGCGTCAGCGTCATCGTGCCCGCGCCGAGGGCGACCCGGGCCACGGTCGGCACCGCGCGGGCCAGCAGCAGGCAGCCACCCAGCACGGCCACGGCGGTCCCCACGGTGTGGGCCATGTCCACGACCGACCCGCTGTGCGGCGACCACACGGTGAGCCACCACCACGACCCGGTCGGGGTGGTGCCGTAGAGGCCTTGGCTGAGGACGACCTCCAGGTCGCCCCAGTCGCTCACCCGCGCCCACGGTCGGTCCCAGCTGGCGACGAGCGCCTCGCGGACCCCGCCCTCCCGGGTGAGCCAGCGGTCGACGGCCAGCGCAGCGACCGCCAGCCAGGCGCCCACGACCAGCAGCCGCGGCCCCCACGCCCGCGCTCGCAGGTCCAGCCGCCCCAGCGCCATCCCCGCGAACAGGTAGGTGCCCCAAGTGAGCACGGGGTAGTACCCGGTCACCAGCAGCTCGGCGCCTAGCTGCGCGGGATCGGCCAGCGACCACGGCGCCGGCACCTGGTAGCTCGCGTCCGGCAGGTGGGGACGCAGCAGCTGGCTGGCCACCGGCGACAACAGCCCCCAGCCCAGGGCCAGCAGCGCCAGCGACCGGGCGCCCCAGCCCAGCACCGGCAGCGCGAGCAGGAACAGGGCGCCGTAGTAGGTGAGGATCACCGCCACCCCGGTCGGCACGGCACCGAGCAGCAGGCCGAGCCCGGCGAGGAGCAGGGCCCGGACCACGAGCTGGCGCCGGCTCGGGTCGAGCAGTGCGATGGACACCCCGGCCAGGACCGCGAACAGCGCCGCGGACCGGCCGGCCGTGACCTGGAAGGTCACCCCCACGTCGTCGCCCGCGCGGTTGAAGGCCGCCAGGTGCGCGAGCACCATCCCGACCAGCGCCAGGCAGCGGGCGGCGTCCACCCCCACGATGCGGGTGCTCACGACACTCACGACACCGCCCGCAGCAGCGCGGCCGTGGCCGCGGCGAGCGCGATGACCACGAGGAACGGGGCCCGCAGCAGCAGCGCCACCACCGCCACCGCCACCCCCGCGGCCCGAGCGTCGAGCACCAGCGTGCGGTCCCCGACGAAGGCCTGCGTGACCACGAGCGAGGACAGCAGCGCCACCGGGAGCAGCGGGGTCACCCGAGCGACCCACGGCACCTCGAGCAGCCGGTGCGGGACCAGGTAGCCGGCCAGCTTCAGGGCGTACGCGAGCGCGCACGCTGCCGCCACCGCCACCCAGAGCGTCATGCCGGCCGCCTGCTGCCGCCGGGCAGCCCCACGACGAGGGCGGCGACCGCGGCGACCAGCACCGGGATGCCCGGTGGGGCCAGCGGTGCGGTCACCAGGGTGAGCAGCACGGCGAGCGCGGCGACCGCCAGCGGGTCGCGGCCCCGCAGCCGGGGCCACAGCAGGGCGACGAACGCGGCGGCCGCGGCGGCGTCCAGCCCCAGGGCGCGCGGGTCCCCGAGCGCGGTGCCCAGCAGCGCGCCGGCGAGGGTCATCGCGTTCCACAGCAGGAACACGGCCAGGCCGGTGGTCCAGAAGCCGACCCGCTGGTCGGTGCGGTCCTCCTGCCCGACCGCGACCGCGGTGGACTCGTCGATGGTCAGCTGGGCCGCGGCCGCCCGGCGCCAGCCGCGCACGTCGAGCAGGCGCACCAGCTGCAGCCCGTAGAAGCCGTTGCGCACCCCGAGCAGGGTCGAGGCAGCGACCGCGGCCACCGGGCTCCCGCCGGTGCCGATCACCCCGTAGAAGGCGAACTGGGAGCCGCCGCTGAACAGCAGCAGCGAGGTCGCCATCGCCTGCCACACCGAGAGCCCGGCGGCGACGGCGAGGGCACCCGCACTGATCCCGTACGCGCCGGTCGCGATGCCGACGGCGAGCGCCTGGCGCACCACCGGGCGGTACCGCCACGACCCTGCTGGGGTCCGGGCGGGCCGGCCCTCCCGCGCGGCCCGGGCGGTCACGAGCCCAGCGACCCGACCAGCCGGACCTCCCGTAGCGTCGCCCCCTCGGGGTCGATCACGCGGTCGCGCCACGCACCGTCCGGCCCCAGACCGGACGCGGACAGGAAGGCGCGGGTCGGCTCGTCGGCGGCGGGCACCCAGGCGTGCAGCTCGGTGCGGTCGTGCGCGCGCAGCGTGTCGGCGGCGGCGTTGAGCAGCCGGGAGCCGTGGCCGGCCCGGCGGGCGTCGGGATGCACGCCGAGGACGAGCAGCTCGCCGACGCCGGACTCCGCAGTCGGTGCGATGGCGGCGAAGCCGACCACCTGCGCCCCGGCGCAGGCGACCAGCAGCCGGTGCACCGGGCTGGGCGGGTCCTCCAGCGACCGCCGCCAGGCGGCGGCGAAGGCCGGCCCCTCGAACTGCTCGAGCGCTTCCGCCGGAAGCACGCCGGCGAACGCCTCCTGCCAGACGAGCGCCTGGACCAGGCCGACGGCGGGAGCGTCGGTCACCCGGGCGGTGCGAACGCTGGCGTCGGCCAGCGGGCCGGGGGAGTGGCTGTGCGGTTCGCTCACCGGCCCAGTCTCGCACCCGGGGCTTGTCACATTCCTGGCGGCAGGTGACGGGTGAAGTGTGACATCGCTGGGCTGCCTGCGGCATACTGGGGGTATGGACGGCAGCCAGGTAGGGCCCCTCAACGCGGCGGAGACCGAGGACTACGCCCAGGTGGTCGAGGAGCACTTCGGGGGCCTCATCGACGCCGACCAGCGGATCGAGCCGCGGGACGCGATGCCAGCGGCCTACCGGGACACGCTGGTGCGGCAGATGGCCCAGCACGCCCACTCGGAGATCATCGGCATGCAGCCGGAGGGGAACTGGATCACCCGGGCACCCAGCCTGCGGCGCAAGGCCATCCTCATGGCCAAGGTCCAGGACGAGGCCGGCCACGGGCTGTACCTCTACTCCGCGGCCGAGACGCTGGGCGTGGACCGCTCCGAGCTGCTGGCCAAGCTGCATGCCGGCAAGCAGAAGTACTCCTCGATCTTCAACTATCCGACGCTGACGTGGGCCGACGTGGGTGCCATCGGCTGGCTCGTCGACGGTGCGGCGATCATGAACCAGGTGCCGCTGTGCCGCTGCTCTTACGGCCCCTACGCACGGGCCATGGTCCGCATCTGCAAGGAAGAGTCCTTCCACCAGCGGCAGGGCTTCGAGATCCTGTGGACCCTCGCGCGGGGCACCGAGGCGCAGCGTGAGATGGCGCAGGACGCCGTGGACCGCTGGTGGTGGCCGTCGCTGATGATGTTCGGTCCGCCCGACACGGGGGAGAACGTCAACGGAGCGGCCACGCAGTCGCACACCAAGCAGAGCATGGCCTGGGGCATCAAGCGGTTCGCCAACGACGACCTCCGGCAGAAGTTCGTCGACATGACCGTTCCGCAGGCCGAGAAGCTCGGACTGACCCTCCCCGACCCGGACCTGCGATGGAGCGAGGAGCGCGGCCACTGGGACTTCGGGGAGATCGACTGGGAGGAGTTCTGGCGGGTGCTCGGCGGCGACGGCCCCTGCAACGCCCAGCGGCTGGCGCACCGGCGGCAGGCCCATGAGGAGGGCGCCTGGGTCCGGGAGGCGGCCGCCGCCTACGCCGCCAAGCACGCCGCGCGCGGGCAGGGCGCCGCATGAGCGGCACCGGCGAGTGGCCGCTGTTCGAGGTGTTCGTCCGCGGCAAGCGCGGGCTGTCCCACACCCACGTCGGGTCCCTGCACGCGCCGGACGCGACGATGGCGCTTCGCAACGCCCGGGACCTGTACACCCGCCGCCAGGAGGGCGTCTCGATCTGGGTGGTGCCCTCCGGCGTGATCACGGCCAGCAGCCCGGAGGAGCGGGACAGCTTCTTCGACCCCGCCGGGGACAAGGTCTACCGGCACCCGACCTTCTACGAGGTGCCCGAGGACGTGGAGTACCTATGACTGAGGCGGGTAGCGGCGCCGCGACCGCCGCCGGCGCGTCCCGGCACGCTGGCCGGGTCGACCCGCTCGTGGTGCTCGGCCTGGCCGACGACGCCCTGGTCTACGCCCAGCGGCTCGGGGAGTGGCTCACCCGCGCCCCCGAGATCGAGGAGGACATGGCGCTGGGCAACATCGGCCTGGACCTGCTCGGGCAGGCCCGCGGGCTGCTCACCCGCGTCGGGGAGCTGGACGGCACCGGCCGGGACGAGGACGCCCTGGCGTTCTGGCGCGACGAGCGGGAGTTCCGCAACGTGCAGCTCGTCGAGCGCCCCCGCGGCGACTTCGCCCACGAGATGGCCCGGCTGCTGTGGTTCTCCGCCCACCGCCTGGAGCGGCTGCGGCAGGAGCAGCAGAGCCCCGACGAGGTGGTCGCCGGAGTCGCCGGCAAAGCGGTCAAGGAGGTCGCCTACCACCGGGACCACGCCACCCAGTGGGTGCTGCGGCTCGGGGACGGCACCGAGGAGTCACGCGCGCGGATGCAGCAGGCGCTGGTGGACGTGGCGCCGTACCTGCCCGAGCTGACCGAGGACGACCCGGTCGGTGCCCCGGTGGCTAGGGAGTACGTCGAGGCGGTCCTCGCCGAGGCGGGCCTGGGGGCGCCCCCCGAGCCGCGGTGGCACGCCCGTGGCGGCCGCACCGGGATCCACAGCGAGGCGATGGGCTTCCTGCTGGCCGAGATGCAGCACCTGCATCGCACGCATCCCGGGGCGAGCTGGTGAGCGCCGTGGCCACGACCACCCAAGCCGAGGTGGCCCGGGCGGTCCGCGAGGTCGCCGACCCCGAGATCCCGGTGCTGACCATCGACGACCTCGGCCTCGTGCGCGAGCTGGACGTCGACGAGGACACGGGCGTGGTGCAAGTGACGATCACTCCGACCTACAGCGGGTGCCCCGCGATGGAGGTGATCCGCCGCAGCGTGGAGGAGGCGATCGCCTCCCGCGGCTACCGGGCCGCGGTCGCGACCCGGCTGAGCCCTGCCTGGACCACCGACTGGATGAGTGCCCGTGGCCGGGAGGCGCTGCGCCGCTTCGGCATCGCCCCGCCCGGCGAGCGTGCCGCCGGCCAGGCCAGCCGGCCGGTCCCGGTCGGGCTGTCCCGCCGGCAGGTGGCCTGCCCGACGTGCGGGTCCACGGCCACCGAGGAGCTCTCCCGGTTCGGCTCCACGGCGTGCAAGGCACTCCGCCGGTGCCTGGAATGCCGGGAGCCGTTCGAGGAGTTCAAGCCGATCTGATGAGTCTCCTGGTGCAGCGTCCCGCTCGGAGGCGGGCGACCTTCCACGACCTCGTCGTCAGCGACGTGCAGCCGCTGACCAGCGACGCCGTCGCCGTCTCGTTCGCGGTCCCGGACGAGCTGGCGGCCGACTACCTGCGGTTCGCGCCCGGCCAGCACCTGACGTTGCGAGCCAGCATCGACGGCGAGGACGTGCGCCGCTCCTACTCCCTCTGCCTCTCCCGCGCCGAGGCGCGCCGCCGCCAGGAGGTACGGGTGGCCAGCGCGACCGTGCCCGGCGGGGTGATGTCCGGCTGGCTGAACGAGCAGCTGTCGGTCGGTGACACGGTGTCGGTGATGACCCCGCTCGGCGGCTTCACCTGCCCGACCCAGCCCGACCGGGCGCGCCACCATGTCGCCGTCGCCGCCGGCAGCGGCATCACCCCCGTGCTGTCCCTGGTCACCACCGCGCTGGAGGAGGAGCCCCGCTCCCAGGTCACGCTGCTCTACGGGAACCGCCGGACCGACAGCATCATGTTCCTCGAGGAGCTGATGGACCTGAAGAACCGCTTCCCGGAGCGGTTCACGCTGGTCAACGTGCTCTCCCGGGAGCCGCACGAGGTCGAGCTCTTCCACGGCCGGCTGGACCGGGAGCGGCTGGAGCGGCTGTTCGCCGCGCTCGCCCCCATCCCGACCGTCGACGAGTTCTACCTCTGCGGGCCGTTCGGCATGGTGGAAGGGGCCCGCGAGCTGCTCGACGAGCACGGTGTGGACCACCACCACGTCCACCACGAGGTGTTCCACGTCGACGAGCTGGGCGCCTCGGTGCCCCCCGTGACCGGCACACCCGCTGCGGTGGAGGCTGGGCAGACCGACCAGCCGGAGGCGACCGTGACGGTCACCATGGACGGGCGCACCACGACCGTCGCCATGCCCAGCCGGCAGGAGACGGTGCTGGCCGCGACGTTGCGGGAGCGACCCGACGCCCCGTTCAGCTGCACCGGCGGCGTGTGCGGCACCTGCCGTGCCCGCGTGGTCGAGGGGGAGGTCCGGATGGACCGCAACTACGCCCTGGAGGAGGACGAGGTGGCTGCGGGCTACGTGCTGGCGTGCCAGAGCCACCCGGTGACCGACCGGGTGCGGCTGGACTACGACGGCTGAGCCGGGAGGCGCCTGCTCACTCCCGGTCGCGGAGGAAACCGTCGGGAGTCACCGGCAGCGCCCGCTTGTGGGCGGTGCGCCGGAACCAGCCCACGATCGTCTCCTCGTCGTGGGCCGCGACCTCGTTGCCCTCGAGGTAGTCGTCGATGGCCTCGTAGGTCACGCCCAGCGCCTCCTCGTCGGGCAGCATCGGCTGGTCCGACTCCAGGTCGGCCGTCGGGACCTTGCTGACCAGGTCCTCGGGCGCACCGAGCTCCGTGCCGAGCTGGCGGACCCAGCGCTTGGTGAGCCCGAACAGCGGGGTGACGTCAGCTGCTCCGTCACCGTGCTTGGTGTAGAAGCCGGTCACCGCCTCGGAGGCCTGGTCAGTGCCGGCCACGAGCATGCCGCGGGCACCGGCGACCGCGTACTGGGCGGTCATCCGCATGCGCGCCTTGACGTTGCCCTTGTGGTAGTCGTCCTTGTTGTCGGCCACCGGCGTCCCTGCCGCCACCACCTCCTGCCACAGCCCGTCGGTGCCCGGTCCGACATTGACCGTCACGGTCTCGTCGGCGTCGATGAAGCGCAACGCCCGCTGGGCGTCGTCCTCGTCCTGCTGCTCGTGGTACGGCAGCCGGACCGCGACGAACGCGGCCTCGCCGCCGCCGGAGCGCACCTGCTCGCAGGCGAGCTGGCACAGCCGTCCCGCCACGGTGGAGTCGAGCCCACCGCTGATGCCCAGGACCAGGCCACGGGCGCCGCTGGTGCGCAGGTACTCGGCCAGGAAGTGGACGCGCCGCTGTCGCTCGGTCGCGGGGTCGAACGTCGCGGGGTCGACCACCTCGAGGGCGCTGATGATCTCGGACTGCACGGCTTTGTCGGTCACGGTGGCAATCTAACGGCCATCGCGGCCCCTCACCCGACGAACGCCCGTGCCGGCCGTCGCCGACCGAACTGTGGTCCCGCGCGCCCGCGGAGCCGGCCGCCAAAAGGAAGGTATTGCTGGCTTACCACCCCCATGGCTAGTCTTTACTCGCTACTTACCTGACGCGTCACTGTGAAGGGGAGTTACTGATGAAGGCTTCGTCGAGGTCTGTCCCATGGCTGGCGATGTCTCTCGCCGCCGCGCTCGCGGTGGGCGCCGCTCCGGCGGCGCAGGCGGTCAGCATCGGCATGGAGGGCTGCACCCCCGGCTACTGGAAGAACCACACTGACAGCTGGGAGGAAACCACGCCGGCACACCTGGTGCAGAACCTCTACTCGAGCGCACCGTCCTCGGTCGCCGGTCTCACCCTCGAGCAGGCGCTCGCCGGTGGCGGCGGTCGCGGCGTCGACGGTGCCTCCACCATCCTGGCGCGGGCGGCCGTGGCTGCCTGGCTGAATGCGGCCCACGAGGGTCTGGGATACCCGTGGCGCCGGTTCGCGACGGGGCTGGAGGGCCGGGACCACTTGGTGGCGACGGTCAACGCGGCCTTCGCCTCCGGCGACCGTGCCACCATGCTCGCCCTCGCAGAGCGGCTGGACGCGGACAACAACCTGGGCTGCCCCCTGTAACGGCCCGGACGGCCGGCCGGGCCGCTACCCGGAAACGGAGGCGACGCTGCCGTCGCGGCGCCACTCCACCCACTGCAGCCCCTCGCCCGGGATGCGGGAGACCTCCTGCCAGCGGTCCGGGTCGATCTCGGGGAAGCGGACCGGGACTGCCGGGCTCTGGTCGACCTCGGTGATGACCAGCCGGTCGGCCGCGGCGATGGTCTGCGCGTACAGCTGGCCGCCCCCGGCGATGAAGACCTCGCCCTCCCCGGCCATGAGCAGCGCCTCGGGCACCGAGTGCGCCACCTCCGCGCCGGGGGCCCGCCAGTCCCGGTCGCGGGTGACCACGATCGTGCGTCGGCCGGGCAGCGCCCGGCCGATCGAGTCCCACGTGCCGCGTCCCATCACCATGGTCCCGCCCATGGTGGTGCGCTTGAAGTGGGCCAGGTCCTGCGGCAGGTGCCAGGGCATGCCGGAGCCGTCCCCGATCGCACCGTTGCGGCCCACCGCCGCGACCAGCGTCAGCCGCTGCTGGAAGCCGTGGGTGAGGAAGGTCGGGTACCGGTCCTGCGCCAGCGCGGTCAGTGCCTTGCGCTCGTGCGGGACGACCCGCTCGGGCAGGTCCGCCAGCCGCCACCAGCGCAGCTCGGCGGACTTCTCCGGTTCGGCCACCCGAGGCTCTCCCCGCCACCGCTCGGTGGTGAAGAACAGGTCCATCCGCTCCTCGACCGGGTCGTCGTGCAGCACGCAGGCCCGGTGGACGGTCGCCAGCGGCACCAGGTCGGCCTCCTGGACTTCCACCCCGATCTCCTCGCGCGCCTCCCGGACCGCGGCCCGCAGGGCGGTCTCGCCCCACTCGACGTGCCCGGCGGCGGCGCAGGCCCACCAACCGTCCATGAACCGCGTCCCCTGCCGCCGCTGCAGCAGCACCTCCCGGCCTGTCTCGTGGCCGGCGCGGCCCGGCCGGGTCAGCGCGACGTAGGCGGCGGGGACGACCTGGTAGCGGGGACGGGACATGCGGCTCAGACGGCGATGGGGGCCTTGATCGAGGGCGCGGCGACGTAGTCGCGCACCTCCACGTCAGCCAGGTCGAAGGCGTCGATGTGACGCACCTCGGGGTTGAGCCACAGCGTCGGGAGCGGCCCTGGCGTCCGGCTCAGCTGCTGGTCCGCCTGCTCGAGGTGGTTGAGGTAGAGGTGGGCGTCGCCGAGGGTGTGCACGAACTCGCCCACCGCCAGGTCGGTGACCTGGGCGACCATGTGCGTCAGCAGCGCGTAGGAGGCGATGTTGAACGGCACCCCGAGGAAGACGTCCGCGCTGCGCTGGTAGAGCTGGCAGGACAGCCGGGCGGGTGCGCCGTCCCCGGCTGCGGGGGTGACGTAGAACTGGAACAGGGTGTGGCACGGCGGCAGCGCCATCTCCTCGACGTCGGCGGCGTTCCACGCTGAGACGATGTGCCGGCGGGAGTCGGGGTTGTCCCGCAGCGACGTGATGACCCGGTCGATCTGGTCGATCGTGCGGCCGTCCGGGGCGGGCCAGGAGCGCCACTGGTGCCCGTAGACGGGCCCCAGCTCGCCGTGCTCGTCGGCCCACTCGTCCCAGATGGTGATGCCCCGCTCCTGCAGCCACCGCACGTTGGTGCCGCCGCGCAGGAACCACAGCAGCTCGCCGATGACCGAGCGCAGGTGCAGCTTCTTGGTGGTCAGCGCGGGGAAGCCCGCTTGCAGGTCGAACCGCATCTGGTGGCCGAAGACCGACAGCGTGCCGGTCCCGGTGCGGTCGTCCTTGCGCACGCCCTCGTGGCGCACCCGCTGAAGCAGGTCCAGGTACTGCTGCATGGGGTCACTCTAGAGCCCCCTCCCGACACCCGGCCCGGCCGTGCCGCCCTCGATATGGTGACCGCCATGAGCCACCCCCACCCCGAGCTGAGTGCCCCCGGTCCGCTCCCCGACGGCGGGGTGCGCGTCGTCGCGCTGGGAGGCCTGGGGGAGATCGGCCGCAACATGACGATCATCGAGCACGCCGGCAAGCTGCTCATCGTCGACTGCGGCGTGCTGTTCCCCGAGGAGCACCACCCGGGCGTGGACCTCATCCTGCCCGACTTCGACTACATCGAGGACCGGCTCGACGACGTCGTGGCCCTGGTGCTCACCCACGGCCACGAGGACCACATCGGCGCCGTCCCGTTCTTGCTGCGCCGCAAGCCCGACATCCCCGTCGTGGGCTCCCAGCTGACGCTGGCGCTGGTCGAGGCCAAGCTCAAGGAGCACAAGATCGCCCCCTTCACGCTGGGCGTGAAGGAGGGCGACACCGAGCAGCTGGGCCCCTTCGGCTGCGAGTTCATCGCGGTCAACCACTCGATCCCCGACGCGCTCGCCGTCGCGATCCGCACCCCTGGCGGCACCCTGCTGCACACCGGGGACTTCAAGATGGACCAGGTCCCGCTGGACCGGCGCATCACCGACCTGCGCGCGTTCGCCCGGCTCGGCGAGGAGGGAGTGGACCTGTTCCTGGTCGACTCCACCAACGCCGAGGTGCCCGGTTTCACCACGCCGGAGCGCAACATCACCCCGGCCATCGAGCGCGTCTTCCACCGGGCCCGGCGGCGCATCATCGTGGCCTGCTTCTCCTCCCACGTCCACCGGGTGCAGCAGGTGCTGGACGCCGCCGAGGAGTCCGGCCGCAAGGTGGCGCTGGTGGGCCGCTCGATGGTGCGCAACATGGGCATCGCGGCCGAGCTGGGGTTCCTGCGGGTACCCGACGGCATCCTGGTCGACCTCGGCCGGCTGGCGCAGCTGCCTGAGGACGAGCAGGTGCTGGTGTGCACCGGTTCCCAGGGCGAGCCGATGGCGGCGCTGTCCCGCATGGCCAACCGGGACCACAAGATCGAGGTGGGGGACGGCGACACCGTCGTGCTCGCTTCCTCGCTCATCCCGGGCAACGAGAACGCCGTCTACCGGGTGATCAACGGGCTGACGCGGCTAGGCGCCGACGTGGTCCACAAGGGCAACGCGCTCGTGCACGTCTCCGGTCACGCCAGCGCCGGCGAGCTGCTGTACTGCTACAACATCGTGCGGCCACGCAACGTCATGCCGGTGCACGGGGAGTGGCGGCACCTGGTCGCGAACGGGGACCTGGCCGTGGCCACGGGCGTGCCACAGGACCGGGTGGTCTACGCCGAGGACGGGGTGGTCGTGGACCTGGTCGACGGGGTGGCCCGGGTCGCGGGTGCGGTCGACTGCGGTTACGTCTACGTCGACGGCTCCTCGGTCGGGGGCACCACGGAGACGCTCCTGAAGGACCGCCGGATCCTGCGCGACGAGGGGTTCGTGACCATCATCGTGGTCCGCGACTCCAGCACCGGCAAGGTAGCGGCCGGGCCAGAGATCCAGACCCGGGGCTTCGCCGAGGAGGAGCGGGTCTTCGACAACGTCCGGCCCCGGCTGGACGCCGCCCTGGAGGAGGCGCGGCAGAACGGCGTCACCGACACCCACCAGCTGCAGCAGGTGATCCGCCGCACCGTGGGCTCGTTCGTGGGCAACAAGCTGCGGCGGCGCCCGATGATCATCCCCATCGTCATCGACGCCTGACGGCGGCGTCGGCTCGCTCAGCCCAGCTGGGCCACCGCGAGCGCCGACAGCGCGACCAGCCAGCTGACCATGCTTCCGACCAGGAAGTACTCGGTGACCTGGTCGACGCCGACGGTGGCCGGGTCCACCCCCTCCAGCTCGCTGGCGCTCTGGTGCAGCTCGGGCCAGCGGATCAGCCCCTTGGCGGCGATCACGAGGCTGGCGGCGGTGACCTCACCGGCCAGGCCGAGGCCCAGGATGATCAGCCGCTCCATGGGCCCGAGCACCCGGCCGCCGCGCAGCCGCTCGGCCGGCTGCGGCACGCCCTCGCGCGGGAGCGCCCCCACCTGGATGAGCACCAGCCGCACCACCACGTTGCCGGTCGCCAGCTGGACCAGCAGCAGCGCGAGCAGCAGCACCGTGCGGTCGGGGGAGATCGCCTGCAGCGCCGGCAGCGGGGCCCACGCCAGCCAGCGGGCCACCGAGCCAGCGGTGGGCCCGGCCCACCCGGCGAGGAGCAGCAGGAGCACCGCGGTCCCCACCAGCACCGCCAGCTCCTTCGACATCGTCAGCAAGGTCGACCGGCAGGAGGTCGACAACGCCGTCAACCAGGCCGCCAAGGAG
>NZ_WIQI01000086.1 GCF_009602535.1 Ornithinicoccus halotolerans
GCTCCGTAGGCCTTGCGCAGCACCACGCAGAACTGCGGCACCGTCGCCTCGGAGACGGCCGAGACCATCTTGGCGCCTGGTGGAGGTCGCGGCCGACGGGCAGGAGCGGTGGGGCCCGCCACCGCCCGGGGCGGAGCTGAGCTGGCTGGACCGGCACGTCCTCGACCCGGAGATCACCCGCGCCGAGGTGGGGCTGGCCCGGGACCGGGCCTTCGCCGACCTGGCCGGACGGGTCGAGCACGGCCTGGTGGTGGCCGTCGACTACGGCCATACCCGGCAGGACCGGCCACGCCACGGGACGCTGACCGGCAACCGGCACGGTGCCGTCGTCGCGCCCGTCCCCGACGGCACCGTCGACCTCACTGCCCACGTCGCGGTCGACACGTTGCCCGCTGACGACCGGTGCCGGCAGCGGGACCTGCTCGCCGCCCTCCTCGGGCGCCCGGACCTGCCCCCGCACGACCTCGCGGCCCGCGAGCCGGGCCGCTACCTCCAGCAGCTGCAGCAGGTCACGGCGCACCGGGCGCTGGCCGACCCGGCTGGGCCGGGCGGCTTCTGGTGGGTGGCGCGGGGCCAGGGCGGCGTGGTGCCTTCGCTACGGTGAGGAGCGTGGAGCGGCGCAGCGTGGACGTGGGCATCGGCAGCGGGAGCGGCGCGCTGGGGCTGGACACCACCGAGATGGTCCTCAACGTGGGGCCCCAGCACCCGGCGACCCACGGCGTGCTGCGGCTGCGGATCACGGCCGACGGGGAGCGGATCGTGGCCGCCGAACCGGTCGTGGGCTACATGCATCGCGGCGCCGAGAAGCTGTTCGAGGTCCGCGACTACCGCCAGATCATGGTGCTGGCCAACCGTCACGACTGGCTGTCGGCCTTCAGCAACGAGATCGGCGTGGCGCTGACGGTCGAGGCGATGCTGGGCATGGAGGTGCCGGAACGGGCCACCTGGGCGCGGACCCTCCTCGTGGAGCTGAACCGGGTGCTCAACCACCTGATGTTCCTGGGGTCCTACCCCCTCGAGCTGGGGGCGATCACGCCGATCTTCTACTCGTTCCGGGAGCGGGAAGAGCTGCAGGCGGTCATGGAGGAGGTCTCGGGGGGCCGGATCCACTACATGTTCGCCCGCGTCGGGGGGCTGCGCGACGAGCTGCCCGAGGGGTGGCTGGGCCACGTGCGGCAGGCGGTCGCCGCCGTGCGGCGCCGGCTGCCGGACCTGGAGTCGCTGCTCGTCGGCAACCCGATCCTGCGCGGCAGAACTGTGGGGGTGGGGTTGCTGGACGCCGACACCGCGCGCTCGTTCGGGGTCTCCGGCCCCATCGCCCGCGCCAGCGGGCTCGACCTGGACCTGCGCCGCGACGAGCCCTACCTGGCCTACGGGGAGCTGTTCGGCCCCGGCGGCCCGGGGCGGGTGGTGACCCGCACCGCCGGTGACTGCCACGCGCGGCTGGAGGTGCTGCTCGAGCAGGTGACGGTGAGCCTGGACCTGGCCGAGCGCTGCGTCGACGTGCTGGAGGACCTGCCGGAGGGACCCATCAACGTCCGGCTGCCGAAGGTGCTGCGGGTCCCGGAGGGCGAGCACTACCTGGCGACCGAGAACCCGCTCGGGCTCAACGGCTACTACCTGGTCAGCCGGGGCGACAAGGTGCCGTGGCGGCTGAAGCTGCGCTCGGCCTCGTTCAGCAACGTCCAGGTGCTCTCCCGGCTGCTGCCCGGCCAGCTGGTGGGCGACATGGTCGCGATCCTGGGCTCGACGTTCTTCGTCGTCGGCGACATCGACAAGTAGGGGCGCGGCCGGCCGCCTCCCCGCTGCGAGTCAGCCGTACGCCAGGTCGCGGGACCGTCCGCCGTCGTCATCGTCGTCCTCGTCGTCCTCGGTCGGAGGCAGCCGGCACCAGTGCTGCACCAGCAGCCCGACCAGGGCGAGCGCCAGCGCGACCCCGGCGCTGACCAGCGCCCGCCAGAGGGCCTCGCGCACCGAGGGCACGTCGGCGTTGGGCAGGTGCACCAGGACGTTGGCGAGGTACCAGCCCAGCAGCGCGCCCCCGCCGAGCGCGCTGGCCTGGGCGGCGACCAGCGTGCCGCGTGCCCGCTGCGGGCTGGGGCGGCCGCGGCCCTCCCCGGCCAGGTAGCGGCGCACCTGCCACCCGCCGACGAGCACCGCCAGCACCAGCACGGACAGCGGGATCACCCCGACCCAGGGCAGCTGCGGCAGCTCGTTGCCCCAGCGCCGCCAGAGGTCGAGCAGGATCCAGCACCCGACGCCGGAGGCCAACGCCAGCAGCGCCACCACGCCGGGACGCACCTCGCCCGGACGGCTCACCGTCGCTGCCCCTGCCGGCGGCGCGGCCGCTCCCGCACGCCGCTGGTGTCCAGCCCGGACAGCAGCTCACCGACGGGTGCGACCGTCTCCTTCAGCCGCAGCCGGGCATCCGGGTCCAGCCGATGCCACGGCAGCAGCACGAACGCTCGCTCGTGGGCCCGTGGATGTGGCAGCTGCAGCCCGGGCTCGTCGCTGCGCACCTCGTCGGCGGCGCCCGGGGTGCCGTACTGGACCAGGTCCAGGTCCAGCGTGCGCGGCCCCCAGCGCACCTCCCGGGTGCGGCCCGCGTCCTGCTCGATCGCGTGCAGCACCGTCAGCAGCTCGCGGGCCGGGAGCCGGGTGCGGACCAGGGCGACCGCGTTGACGAACGCCGGCTGCTCGGGACCGCCCACCGGGTCGCTGTCGACCAGCGGCGACACCCGGACCCGGTGCACGCCGGGAGCCCGGCCCAGCGCACGGACGGCGCGGCGGACCGCTGCCGCGGGCCGGCCCAGGTTCGCCCCGAGCGCCACCACCGCGGGGACGTCACGTTCGCGGCGCAGCCGCACGGTCACGTCGTCGAAGGCAACACCGACCGGCGCCTGCGGCTTGTGCACGGTGACGGTCACCGCCTGCACCGGTGGGTGGGCCGCCAGCACGGTGTCGGCGACCCGGCCGGCCAGGGCCTCGATGAGGTCCAGCGGCGGGCCTTCCACCACGCGGACCACGGCGGCGGCCACCTCGGCGTAGCTGACGGTGTCGGCCAGCTCGTCGGTGGCGGCGGCCCGGCGCAGGTCGACCGCCAGGTCCAGGTCCACGACGAACGGCTGCCCGTCCCGGCGCTCGTGCGCGAGCACGCCGTGGTGGCCGGTCGCGGTGACGCCGCGCAGCTGGATCAGGTCCGGCTCGACGGGGGGTAGTGGCTCAGCGGGCACGCTGCACCTCTTGCCAGACCTGCAGCGCCCGGCAGGTGGCAGCGACGTCGTGGACCCGCACCGCCCACGCGCGCGCGTCGGCGGCGAGCACGCTGGTGACCGCGCTGGCCAGGTCGCGGTCGGCCGGGGCGTCTGGCACGCCCTGCTCGTCGTAGGCGGCGAGGAAGCGCTTGCGCGAGGTCCCGACCAGCACGGGGTGGCCCAGCGCCACCAGCCGGGGCAGGTGGGCCAGCAGCCGCCAGTTGTGCTCGGCGGTCTTGCTGAAGCCGAAGCCCGGGTCCAGCACCAGCTGACCGGGCGCCAGCCCGGCCGCCAGCAGCGCGTCGACCTGCTGGGTCAGCTCGGCGACCACGTCCTCGACGACGTCGTCGTAGTTCGCCAGCTCGTCCATGTGTGCCGAGTGCCCCCGCCAGTGCATCGCGATGAACCGGCAGCCTGCCTCGGCCACCAGCCCCGCCATCCGCGGGTCCGCCCGGCCACCGGAGACGTCGTTGACCAGCGTGGCCCCGGCGCCGAGGGCCGCCTCGGCGGTCGCGGCACGCATGGTGTCGACCGAGACGGTCAGCCCCTCGGCAACCAGGTCACGGACCACCGGGAGCACGCGGCGCAGCTCCTCCTCGGAGCTGGGCCGGGTCGCGCCAGGGCGGGTGGACTCGCCGCCGACGTCGAGCAGGTGGGCGCCCGCGGCGGCCATCCGCAGTCCGTGGGCCACCGCGGCGTCGTGGTCGGCCCACCGGCCGCCGTCGCTGAAGGAGTCGGGGGTGACGTTGAGGACCCCCATCACCTGGGGCGCGCGCACCTCGGCCACCGCCGCGACGGAGCCGTCGGCCTGGTCGCTGGCCATCAGCGCTGCCGGTCGGCCAGCACCAGGCTCATCGCCTCCGCCCGCGTGGCCGGGTGGTGCAGGCTGCCCCGCACCGCCGAGGTGATGGTCCGGGACCCGGGCCGGCGCACGCCCCGCATCGACATGCAGAGGTGCTCGGCCTCGATGACGACGATGCAGCCCTGCGGGCTCAGATGCTCCACGAGCGCGTCGGCGACCTGGCTGGTGAGCCGCTCCTGCACCTGCGGGCGCCGGGCGAACACGTCGACCAGCCGGGCCAGCTTGGACAGGCCGGTCACCCGGCCGTCCCGGGGGATGTACCCCACGTGGGCGACGCCGTGGAACGGCACCAGGTGGTGCTCGCACAGGCTATACATCTCGATGTCGCGCACCAGCACCATCTCGTCGTGGCCGACGTCGAAGGTGGCGTTCAGCACCTGGTCCGGCCGCTGCGCGAGGCCGGCGAAGGCCTCGGCGTAGCTGCGCGCCACCCGGTTCGGGGTGCCGCGCAGCCCGTCCCGGTCCGGGTCCTCCCCGACGGCCAGCAGGATCTCGCGCACGGCCCGCTCGATGCGAGGGATGTCGACGTCGGCCATGACGGGGGGCTCGCTGGCGTCGCCGTTGTCCGCCTGGTACCCGCCGGGACCGACGCGGTAGCCGTCCGCCTCAGCCCCGGGGGTCGACACGGCCCCCCTCGGGCACCTCGACGACCTCCGCCGGCGGGTGCTCGCGCTCGTCCTTGTGCCCGTTGGTCATGGCGCGGCGCTCGGCGTCGGTGAGGACCGGCCCCCGCTCGTGGACGCTGCGACGGTCGCTGCTCAGCCAGACCGGGCGCTCGGGCCGCTTCACGATGTCGGCGAAGACCTCTGCCAGCGCCTGGTGGTTGAGGGTCTCCTTCTCCAGCAGCTCGAGCACCAGCCGGTCCAGGACGTCCCGGTTGTCGTTGAGCGCGTGCCAGGCCTCGTCGTGGGCGGCCTCGATGAGGCGGCGCACCTCCTGGTCGACGATCCCGGCCAGCTCCTCGGAGTAGTCCCGTTCGTGACCCATGTCGCGGCCGAGGAACACCTCCCCACCTCCGGAGCCGAGCTTGACCGCCCCGACCCGTTCGCTCATTCCCATCTGGGTGACCATCTTGCGGGCCAGGCTGGTGGCCTTCTCGATGTCGTTGGCGGCCCCGGTCGTCGGGTCGTGGAACACCATCTCCTCCGCGACCCGGCCGCCGAGGGCGTAGGCGAGCTGGTCCAGCAGCTCGTTGCGGGTGGTGGAGTACTTGTCGTCGGCGGGCAGCACCATCGTGTAGCCCAGGGCGCGGCCGCGCGGCAGGATGGTGACCTTGTTCACCGGGTCGGTGTGGCGCATCGCCGCCGCGACCAGGGCGTGCCCGCCCTCGTGGTAGGCGGTGATCTTCTTCTCCTTGGCGCTCATCACGCGGGTGCGCTTCTGTGGGCCGGCCATCACCCGGTCGATCGCCTCGTCGAGGTCGTGCTCGGTGATCTGCCGGTGGCCGCGGCGGGCGGTGAGCAGCGCGGCCTCGTTGAGCACGTTGGCCAGGTCCGCGCCGGAGAAGCCGGGAGTGCGGCGGGCCACGGCCATCAGGTCGATGTCCTCGGCCATCGGCTTGCCCTTGGCGTGGGTCTGCAGGATGTGCAGCCGGCCGAGCATGTCGGGAGCCTCGACGGCGATCTGCCGGTCGAACCGCCCGGGCCGCAGCAGCGCCGGGTCCAGGATGTCGGGCCGGTTGGTGGCGGCGATGAGGATGACGTTGGACTTCACGTCGAAGCCGTCCATCTCGACCAGCAGCTGGTTGAGGGTCTGCTCGCGCTCGTCGTGGCCGCCGCCCAGGCCGGCACCGCGGTGCCGGCCGACGGCGTCGATCTCGTCCATGAAGATGATCGCCGGCGCGTTCTCCTTGGCCTGCTCGAACAGGTCACGCACCCGGGAGGCGCCGACACCGACGAACATCTCGACGAAGTCGGAGCCGGAGATGCTGTAGAACGGCACGCCCGCCTCACCGGCGACCGCGCGGGCCAGCAGCGTCTTGCCGGTGCCGGGCGGGCCGTAGAGCAGCACCCCCTTGGGGATCTTGGCCCCCACGTCGAGGAACTTGCGCGGCTCGGCGAGGAACTCCTTGATCTCCTGCAGCTCCTCGACCGCCTCGTCGGCGCCGGCGACGTCGACGAAGGTGACCTGCGGCATGTCCTTGTTGGCCATCTTGGCCTTGGACTTGCCGAAGGCCATCACGCCCCGGCCACCGCCCTGCATCCGCATCATGATCCACAGGAACAGGCCCAGGATGAGCAGCAGCGGCACGGCGGTGAGCAGCATCGACACCAGCCAGTTCTGCCGCGCCGGGTCGTCGTCGAAGCCCTCCGAGGGCGGGTGCTCCTCCAGCGCCTCCAGCAGCATCGGGCCGCGGCTGTCGACGTAGAAGGCCTGCACCTGGTCGGTCTCGGTGACCTCGTCGTTGCTGAAGGTCTCGCCCTCCCGGAGGGTCAGGTCGATGCGGTCCGGCGTCAGCTCGGCCACCGCGACCTTGTCCTCCTCGATGAGCTGGAGCGCCTCGGAGGTGTCGACACGGTCGAAGCCGCTGGGCATGCTCAGGGAGTACCAGAGCACCCCGAGTCCGAGGATCAACAGGATCCACATCCAGGGGCCACGTGTCGCGCGCTGCTTGCTCATCTGGCTACGAGGCTTGGGCACACCCCGGTCCTCCTGATCACCTTGACTACCGTCCCTGGCCACGGGCAGGGCTGCCTGCCACAACGAGTGGCAGGGGGCCAGTGTTCCAGATCGCGTGGCGGGGCGGCTCCGCGGTCAGGAGTAGACGTGCTTGGCCAGGGTGCCGACGACCCGCAGGTTGCGGTAGCGCTCGGCGTAGTCCAGGCCGTAGCCGACGACGAAGTCGTTGGGGATGTCGAACCCGACGTAGCGCACCGGGATCTCGACCTTGGCGGCCTCGGGCTTGCGCAGCAGGGTGCAGATCTCGACCGAGGCGGGCTCGCGGGAGAGCAGGTTGGTGCGGATCCAGCTGAGCGTCAGCCCGGAGTCGATAATGTCCTCGACGATGAGCACGTGCCGGCCGGAGATGTCGGTGTCGAGGTCCTTGAGGATCCGCACCACGCCGGAGGACTTGGTGCCCGAGCCGTAGGAGGAGATCGCCATCCAGTCCATCTCGGCCGATCCCGGCAGCGCCCGCATCAGGTCGGCCATCACCAGGATCGCGCCCTTGAGGACGCCCACGAGCAACAGGTCCTTGTCGCCGTAGTCGGCCCAGATCTCCTCGGCCAGCTCGGCGAGGCGCCCCTGGATCTCCCCCTCCGAGAGCAGCACCTTCTCCAGGTCGTCACCCATGTCCGCGGCGTCCACGTTCACTCCCTCGTCTGGTCGGCTCTGCTGGCGCGTGCCGGCCCATTCAACTACCCAGCGGTGCCCGGGGCCACCTCCAGGTGCACCGCGGCCGCCCGCCGGCTGGCCCGCCACCGGCCCGGCAGCGCGACCGGACCCTGCCCGTGCCAGTCGGTGACCAGGGCCTCCACGGCCGACAGGTGCACCGCCGACAGCGCCGAGGCCGGTACGCCGGCTCCGGTGAGGCCGGCCCGCCAGAACCGGCCCCGCACCGCGGCCGGCAGCTCGGCCAGCCGCTCCACCGGCCAGGGCGGACCGCCCAGGTCCGCCAGCGCGCGGCCGGCCAGCTCCTCCAGCGTCGCCGCGTCCTGGGCCAGCAGCGCCGCTGACCGGGCCAGCGCCGCCCGCAGCCCCGGTCCCAGCTCCTCCTCCAGCAGCGTCAGCGCACGCCGCGCCCGCACCCGCGCGTACGCCGGGTCGGAGTTGTGGGGGTCCTGCCAGGGCCGCAGCTCCTGCTCCTGGCAGGCCGCCTCGGTGGTCTCGCGCGCCAGCCCGAGGAACGGCCGCAGCAGCAGCGGGCCGTTCCCGGCGGCCCCCAGCGGGCGGGCCGCCGGCATGCCGGCCAGTGAGCGGGCCCCCGACCCACGGGCCAGTCCCAGCAGCACCTGCTCGGCCTGGTCGTCGCGGGTATGCCCGGTGAGCACCGCCACCGCCGCGACCCGGGTAGCGGCCGCCTCCAGCGCCTCGTACCGCGCCCGCCGGGCCCCGGCCTCCGGCCCCTCCCCCGTGGCGGGCACGGTCACCCGCGACCGCAGCACCGGGTCCAGCCCGCACCGCTCGCACGCTTCGGCCGCCCGGTCCGCCACGTCAGCCGAGTGCTCCTGCAGACCGTGGTCGACCACGACGGCGCTGCCGCGCACGTCCCCCCGCCGGGTCAGGAACCCCACCGCCGCGGCCAGGGCAAGGCTGTCGGCGCCACCGCTGCAGGCCACCAGCAGCCGGGGCGGCGGCTGCTGCGCCACGCCGGCCGCGACCAGCGAGCGGCGAACGGCCACCCGGGTGTCCGCGACGGCAGCGGCCGGGCCCGCCACGGATCCTCAGCCGTGGACGCGCCGCACCCAGGCCTGGGGCTCGGCGATCTCGTGGGGGCGGGGCAGCCGCTCCGGAGCCGACCACACCGCGTTGAAGCCGTCCAGGCCCACCTCGTCACGCACCGCCCGCACGAACCGGGCGCCGTCGCGGTACTGGCGCATCTTGGTCTCCATGCCGAGCAGCCGGCGCAGCACCTTGTCCACCGACCCGGTGCCCTGCCGGCGGCGCTCGAAGCGCTGCCGGATGGCACGCACCGTCGGGACGACCTCCGGGCCCACCTCGTCCATGACCACGTCGGCGTGCCCCTCCAGCAGCGCCATCACGGCAGTCACCTCCGCCAGCTGCTCGCGCTGCTCCGGGGTGGCCAGCACCTGGGTGAGGTCGGTCTCGCCGCGCAGCACCTCCGGCAGCCGGCTGGCCACCTGCTGCAGCCGCTGGCCCAGCTGGTCCGGGGAGGGGACCAGGTCGGTGCCCAGCCGGCGGGCCCGGTCGATGAGATGGTCCCGGAGCCAGGGCACCGCGGTGAACTGCAGCCGGTGGGTCTCCTCGTGCAGGCAGACCCACAGCCGGAAGTCCGAGGCGTCGAGCTCCAGCTCGCGCTCCACCTGCATCACGTTGGGCGCGACCAGCAGCAGCCGAGGCTCGCCCTGCGGGGCCAGGTCGTACTGGCCGAGCACCTTGGTGCTGACCCACGACAGCAGGCCGGCCACCTCCGTGCCGGCCAGCGTGCCCCCCAGCCGGGGCACCGCCCGCTCGCCCGCCCGACGCTGGGTCAGCTGGGTCAGCACCGGCTCCAGCATCGCCTCCATCGAGGCGGCGTTGGCGGCGATCCAGCCGGCGCGGTCCACGACCAGCGCGGGCGGTGCCTGCTCCGGGGCGTGCAGCCCGCTGGTCTCGGCCACCGGGACGACCGCCCGCTCGGCGGCGTCGCGCAGCTCGGCCACGAGGGCCTGCACCTCCGAGGCCCCGGCGCGCGGCCCCGGCGGGGCCAGTCGCCGCCCCGCCGAGGCGGCCAGGGCCCAGTCGACGGGCTGGTCGGGGGCAGCGGCGGGTCCGGTCATGCACCCAATCTAGGTCCCGGTGGGCCCACAGCCGCATCGGGCCAGCTCGGCGACGATCTGGTCGAGCACGGAGCGGGCCTCCAGCACGGCCCCGTCCCGGCCGATCCGGTCGGCCACCACGGTGAAGGCGAGCAGCCGGTCGTCGGCCGTGGTGACCAGCCCGCCGAGCGCAGTGACACCGGGCAGCGTGCCGGTCTTGGCCCGGGCCACTCCCACGGCCGGGCCATGGACGTCCAGGTGGAAGCGGTCCCAGAGGGTGCCGGTGTAGCCGGCGATCGGCAGGCTCCCCGTCACGGCCTGCAGGCCGGGGTGCTGGCCGGAGGCAGCGGCGACGAGGACCTCCCCGACGACCCGCACCGGGACCGTCGTCCCGTCGGCCAGGCCGGAGGTGTCCTGCAGCGACACGCCGGTCGTGTCGATGCCCAGCGCACCGACCCGCTTCGTGACCCAGGCCGCTACCTCGGCGGGCTTCGCACCCGCGCCCGCGGCGACGGCCGCCTGGCGGGCGAGCTGCTCGACCAGGGCGTTGTCGCTCTCGGTCAGGGCGAGGGCGAGCACGTCACGCGCCGGGGCGGACTCGATCGCGCCGAGCTCGCGGCCACCCGCGGGCGCCCGGCCGCGCTGCACGGGGCGGTCGGCCACGCGCACCCCCGCCTCCTGCAGCGCATCGGCGAACGCGTCCACCGCCGCCCGTGCCGGGTTCGCGGGTGCGGGTTGGCCCGGGAAGGCACGGTCTTCGGCCAGGCCCAGCATGGTGATGGGACCGGTGTAGCCGTTCTCGAGCCAGAAGTCGGTCCACCCGCGGGCGCGCGGCGGGCCACCGGCGTACGTGACGTCGACGCGCAACCGGACCGGTCCCGAGTCCCTGCCCAGCTCGCTGGCGACCTGGCCGGCCAGGTCGGCCAGCCCAGCCCGGCCGGCGACGGCCGCAGCGTCGCCCTCACCGCGCGCCAGGAGGGTGTCCCCGCCGGCCACCAGGAACACCTCGTTGTCCTTCCCCGCGACCGCGCGGGTGGCGAAGCCGTCCTGGAGCGGGAAGGAGGTGGCGACGGCGGCCGCGGTGAGCAGCTTGGTGAGGGAGGCGGGCGTCACCGGGCGGTCAGGGGCCTGCTGCAGCACCATGTCCCCGGTGAGCGCGTCGCGCACCACCAGCGACGTGCGGCGCCCCAGCCACCGGCTGTCCAGCTCGTCGCTGAGCCGCTTTCGGACCGCCGCCGGGTCGACCGGCTGCCCCTCGGCGACCGGGGTGAGCACCGCCGGGGGCACCGGCGTGACCCGGGGCCGCACGGCGGCCTGGCGGGCCACCAGGCTCCCCGGGTCGTCCCCCGTTCCTGCCCCCGCTGCTACCGGAGCGGACGCGGGCGCGAGCAGCAGCACCAGCGTGAGCAGGGCGGTGCGGAGGAGTGGCCGCGCCCGGTCCATGCACCCTGCCTTCCCGTGACTGGAGCCGATGTACGAAACTGCACTGGAGCCTAGACACTCCCGAGCGCGAAGGGCACCTCCCCATGTTCGATGTGACGATCGAGATCCCCCAGGGCAGCCGCAACAAGTACGAGGTGGACCACGCCACCGGGCGGATCCGGCTGGACCGGATGCTGTTCACCGCGATGCGCTACCCCGCGGACTACGGGTACATCGAGGACACCCTCGGGGAGGACGGGGACCCGCTGGACGCCCTGGTGCTGCTCGATGAGCCCACCTGGCCGGGGTGCCTGGTCGCCGCCCGGCCGATCGGCATGTTCCACATGAGGGACGAGGCCGGCGGCGACGACAAGATCATCTGTGTCCCCGCCGACGACCCCCGCAAGGGCAACATCCGCGAGCTGGAGCACGTCAGCGACCACACCCGGCTGGAGATCCAGCACTTCTTCGAGGTCTACAAGGACCTCGAGCCGGGTAAGTCGGTCGAGGGCGCCCACTGGGCCGGCCGGGAGGAGGCCGAGCGGACCTACTGGGAGTCCGTCGAGCGCGCCAAGCGCGAGGGAGTCACCACCGTTCGCTGGGCCGGTCCGCAGCACGGCTGACGAGAGGGCAGGTCGGGCCAGTGGTCCGACGGCGCGCGGGCTCGAGCATCACCGGGAGGTCTGGGCGGCGCTGCCGCCGCGACCGTGAGCCGGGCCCGCCGCCACACGACGCGGCGCGCGGCGCCCCTCACGGGGGAGCACCGCGCGCCGCGCCCGTGGGGCCCGCCTGATCAGCCCGGGCGACCGGCCGTGGGCAGGATGCCGGGCGAGTAGTACATCGAGCTGATCTTGACGCCGTTGAACTTGCCCCAGTCGCGGAGGGCGTGGATCACTTCGCCGCCGCCCTTGTAGATGGCCACGTGGTAGATGCCGCTGGTCGTGCCGTCGTGGCTGTAGAAGAGCAGGTCACCGGGCTTGATCTGGGACAGCGGCACCGTGGGCAGCTGGTTGTACTGCGAGGTGCTCTGGTGGGTCAGCTGCACCCCGGCCTGGCTCCAGGCCGCCTTGGTGAAGCCGGAGCAGTCGAAGGTGCTCGGCCCGGAGCTGCCCCACACGTACGGGGAGCCCAGCTGCTGGTGGGCCCAGTCGAGAACCCGCTGCGCGCCCGGCGCCTCCGACGGCGGGGCCGGTGACGGGCTCGGTGACGGGCTGGGCTCGGGCGCCGGTGCCGGCTCGGGCTCCGGCTCCGGTGCCGGTGCCGGTGCCGGTGCGGGCTCCGGCTCGGGCTCGGGCTCCGGCTCGGGCTCCGATGCCGGCTCGGGCTCGGGCTCGGGCTCGGGCTCGGGCTCGGGCTCGGGCGCCGGCTCCG
>NZ_WIQI01000087.1 GCF_009602535.1 Ornithinicoccus halotolerans
GGTGGCGCGGGGCACCTCGACTGGCAGCAGGCCACGGATGCCGACGGGGCGGGTGAGGCCGTAGTCCGCGAACGGTGCTGCGTAGGTCACCTGCCATCCGGCCTCCAGCAGCGCCGTGATCTGCCGGTGCCGGATCCGGGCGTCATCGGGGTGATGCACGACCGTGACCACGAGCGCTGTCCGGCTCACTGCTCGTCCTGAGATTCCCCGTCAGCCTCGCGCCCGGGCTGACGGCCGTCACGCCGATCCTGCGGCCGTACCCGCCGGTTGCGCTTCTTGGCCGCCGAACTGGCGTGGACCCGCGGCCGCCCGCGGCCCCGGCCCCGGCCACCGCTGGCTCGCGCACGGCCCTGGCTACGTCCGGAGACCGCCCGACTGTAGGCCGGCAATACCTCGTTGGGCTCACCATCCATGACGAGCTGGCCCTGCTCCAGCCAGAGCACCCGGGTGCAGGTCTGCCGGATGGTGTTGTTGTTGTGGCTGACCATGAACACCGTGCCGGCCTGATCCCGCAGTTGCTTGACCCGCTCAGCGGCCTTGGCCCGGAACTGGGCGTCACCGGCCGAGAGAGCCTCGTCCACCACGAGGATGTCCGGGACAGCGGCCGTGGAGATGGCGAACCGCAACCGAGCTCCCATACCGGAGGAGTAGGAGCTCATCGGCAGGTCGATGAAGTGGCCGATGTCGGCGAAATCGACGATCTCGTCGAACCGTTCCCGTACCTGCGCCTTGGTCAGGCCCAGGGCCTGGCCACCGATCATCACGTTGCGGGCGCCACTGACCTGGCTCACCAGCGCGGCGTTCACCCCGAGCAACGCCGCCCGGCCGCCCAACCACACCTCGCCGCCGTCGGGCGGGATGAGTCCCGCCACGGCGCGCAGCAGCGTGGACTTGCCCGAGCCGTTGCGTCCGACGATGCCGATGGACTCCCCTCGACGTGCCACGAAGGAGACGTCCTTCACCGCGTGGACCCGGCGGACACCTCCAACGTTGCGACTGCGCTGGGTCAACCGGTTCAGCAGAGCGGCCGGTTCGGCGTTGTCGCCGTCGTCCTGCCCCTTGTTGGAGCGGGCCCGTCCGGCCCCGAATACCCGGTAGATGATGTCAAGGTGGGACACCACGACCGTGGGCTCACCCGGTTCACGCTGCTGACCGGTGGGGTCCTGGGCGTGCGCGTCGGGCGAGTGCTCAGGCACGCCCATACCCGGCCTCCCCGCGCCAGAACACCACGATGCCCACGGTGAGCAGGAGCACCGCCCACCCGCTGGCGAACGCCCACGTCTCCCACCGCATCGGCACCTCCCCGAGCAGCGTCTCGCGCACCATCGTCAGCGACACGGCAACCGGCTGGTAGACGAGCGCGTCGGCCACCGGACGGAGCTGCTGGCCGTACTTCTCGACGAGCAGGTCGCCATAGGTGGCCACGCTGAAGAACACGCCGGAGGTGTAGCGGAGCATCCTGGTGATGATGGGCACCAGGTTGGCCAGGTCGCGAGCGCCGTGCACGAGCCGGGCCGACATCAGGCCCATGCCGGCGGTCGTCACGGCAACGATGAGGATGGCCACCGGGAACAGGAGCCATGACAGCTGCGGGCGCTCGCCGGTGAGCAGGGCGATCACCACGAGGACCAGGAACGCGGGCATCGAGGCGAGTAGCTCGGCGAGGACCACGGACAACGGCAGGATCGCCCGGGGGAAGCGCAGCGCTCGCACCATCGCGACGTTGCCCACGAGCGACTTCGCTGCGTAGTTCCACCCGGCCGACATGTACAGGAAGGTGAACAGGCCGATCGTGAGGAACCCGACGAAGTTCTCCACGCCTCGCCCGGTGCCCAGGAGCAGCCCGAAGATGAGGAAGTAGGCGAAGGCGAGGAGCAGCGGATTGAGGACCGCCCAGAGCTGGCCGAGGTAGTTGTTCTGGTGCCGCGCCACGGAGTCCGCAGCGGACATGGTGAGCAGGAACGACTTGTGGCGCCACAGGTCCTTCAGGTAGCTGCCCAGGGTCGGACGCACACCGACCTGTTGCAGCCCGTACTGCTTCGCCAACCGACGGGCCTCTTCCCGGGACATCGCCGGCGGCGGGCTGTGGGGACCGGTGAGGGTCACAGCCGGTGGACCTTGGCGCCTTCGGGAGCCACGCCACGGGTGTCGAAGAAGCGGGTCGCGGTCTTGGCCAGTAGGTCCACGTCATACTCGCGATGGTTCTGGACCAGCACCGTCAGGTCGGCCTCGGCCACCCCGGCGGTCGGGTCCTCCACCCGCACCGCCTGCCCACCCAGCGGCCCCCAGGAGGGGACGTGCGGGTCGTGGTACTGGACGTTGGCGCCCTTGGCCAGCAGCTGCCGCGCCAGCGGCACCGCCGGCGACTCGCGCTGGTCGGCGATGTTGGGCTTGTAGGTCACTCCCAGCAGCAGCACCGCGGAGCCCTTCAACGGCTTGCCGTCCTCGTTCAGCAGGTCCTGCACTCGCTGCACCACGTAGGCCGGCATCTGGGAGTTGATCTCCTGGGCCAGCTCCACGAACCGGAACGGGTAGCCCAGCCGGGCACGCACGTTGTGCGACAGGTAGTTCGGGTCGATCGGGATGCAGTGACCGCCCACCCCCGGCCCCGGGTAGAACGCCTGGAACCCGAACGGCTTGCTCTTCGCCGCGTTGATCACGTCCCACAGGTCGATGCCCAGCTCGTGACAGAACCGGGCCATCTCGTTGACCAGCGCGATGTTGATGTGACGGTAGGTGTTCTCCAGCAGCTTGGCCGTCTCCGCCTCCCGGGTGCCCTTGGCCCGCACCACCTGCTCCACGAACACCCCGTAGAACTCCGCGGCCGCCTCCGCGCACGCCGGGGTGTGTCCCCCGACCACCTTCGGGGTGTTCTTGGCCCCGAACTTCGCATTGCCCGGGTCGATCCGCTCCGGCGAGAACGCCAGATAGAAGTCCACCCCGGCCACCAGTCCGCCTGCCTCCAGCCGCGGCCGCACCACCTCATCAGTGGTTCCCGGGTAGGTCGTGGACTCCAGCACCACCAGCATCCCCGGCCGCAGCTGCCGCGCCACCGCGTCCACCGCGGCCTCCACCGCCCGCAGGTCCGGCCCCCCGTCCTGGCTCAGCGGCGTCGGCACACAGATCACCGCCGCCGCGGCCTCGCCGAGCCGGGACTCATCCGTCGTCGCCTCAAACCCCCCGGCCACCATCTGCGCCACGTCCGCATCCGAGAGGTCATCGATGTGCGACCGGCCCGCGTTCAGCTCATCCACCACGTGCTGGTTGATGTCGAACCCCAGCACCTTCCGACCCGCCCGGGTCGCCTCCTGCGCCAACGGCAACCCGACATAGCCCAACCCGATGATGACGGCGTCAACTGCCACGTGAGAACTCCTCGGAATCGTTTCGGTGGAGGCCGCTCCAGCCGTAGGCGGCCAGCTGACGGGGGACCAGCGCTGCCCATGTCCGCTCCCGGGCGACCCACGCGCGTGCGTCCGCGCCCATGCTATGAGCGCGCTCCGGAGCATATCCCAGATGGGCAAGAGCGTCGGCCCACGCGTGCGGGTCGTCGGCGGTGACCACCTGCCCGTAGCGGCCGGGCTGCACCGTCTCCACGAGCGGCGGTAGGTCGCTGGCAACGACTGGCAGCCCGGTGGCCATCGCCTCAAGCGGCTTCAGGGGTGGCACGAGCAGGGTGACGGGCGTGGCTCGCCGGGGCACGCAGAACACGTTCATCGCGGCCAGGTGGGCACGCACGTCGGGGTGTGGAACCCGGCCCGTGAAGATCACGCGCTCACCCATCGGCTCGGCAAGCGCCTGCAGCGACGAGCGGGCTGGCCCGTCTCCGACGACCAGCAGCCGGAACCGGGGGTCGTCGAGGTGGACGAGCGCCCGCACCAGGACGTCCACGCCCTCGTACTCGTTGAGTGTGGTGGCGGTGCCGAGAACCACGTCATCGGGCCGCAGCCCCCAGCGGCGACGCACCTGCGCACCGTCGGCGACCGGCCGGGCGAACCCTCGAGACACCCCGTTCGGCACGATGTGGACCCGAGAAGGGTCCACTCCGCGGGCCACGATCTCTCGGCGCATGGTCTCCGACAGGGTGATCACGGCGTCGGCCAGGCCCATGCAGGCAGTTTCGGCGTCCCGGGACCAACGGTAGAGGTCGGTGTCGGCGCTGCCACCTCGGGAGCGCCAGGTCTCCTCGAGGAAGCCGCGCACCTCATAGACCACGGGTAGCCCCGTCCGCCGGCCCGCCGCGAGCGCCACCTGGCCGTTCTCGTGCTTGCTGTGGGCGTGCAGCACCTCCGGCTGCAGCCGCTCCAGCAGTCGGAGCAGCTCGGTGACGGCCCTGTCCTGCAACGCGCGGCTCGGCATCGGCAGCCGCCCGGCCGGCAGCAGCCGATGGTGCGGGACTCCCGCGACGTCAACCTCCGGCGCGGCCGTGAGGAAGCCGCTGTCGACGGGGAACCCGAGCCGAGTGACGACATGCGGGTCCAAGCCGGCCTCGCGCTGGCCCTCAGCGATGCCCTGCGTGCGCACGGTGTACCCGGCCTGCACCTCCGGCAGGGCGTTGCTGACCACGTGCAGAACCCGTCCGGTCCGGGCCGAGCCCCGGTGCACCGGGCCGGGCTCAGGCAGGTCGTCCAGCAACCTGTGCTGTAGCACCTCCTGCTCTCCTCTGAGCCGGCGGCCCAGTGCCCGTCCTCCCGGACCGGGTGTCCGGTCCGCGAGCGCGACCGCGCGACGCAGGTCGCCCCGCGCCGCAGCCACCTGCGCGAGGAGCCCGCGAGCGGTCCGGTCGTCCCGCTCGAGCAGCCCGAGGGCACGTTCGGCCAGACCGAGCTCGCCGAGGGTGATGGCCGCCGCCGCGACTCGGCGGGCAAGCGGCGCCGAGGGTCGATGAGGGGCCGCCCGCTCGAGCGCGGCTTCCAACACCGAACGAGCCCGTCCGTGGTCTCCGGCGGCAGCATGCGCCAGCGCTGCCACATGTGGACGGTGGCGGGCCATCGTCGGGGCGTACATGGCCCGCCGCACCGGCGCTGGCGCGACCCGCAACGCCACTGAACCGGCCTTGCTGCGCGCTCGGCCCGCGTGCCGCAGCAGGACCGATGTCGTGACGGGGAGGTTGCGGACTCCTCGGCTTGCGCGAGCCGAAGCAGCTGCCATGCCTCCCATGACGGGCGAGCCTAACGTGGCATCCTTGAGCGCATGCCCGCTCTGATCCTGCACGTCACTGGTGCTCGACCAAATTTCCCGAAGGCGGCTCCAGTGATCGCCGCCTTGCGGGATCACTCCGTCGAGCAACTGCTGGTGCACACCGGTCAGCACTACGACGAGCGCATGTCCGAGGTGTTCTTCCGACAGCTTGAGATCCCCGAGCCGGACGTGAACCTCGGCGTCGGGTCTGGCAGTCATGGGGCGCAAACCGCCGCGATCATGGCCGGGCTCGAGCCGCTCTTCGCCGAGCGCCGCCCCGACGTCGTGGTGGTCTACGGGGACGTCAACTCCACAGTCGCAGCGGCCTTGGTCGCCGCCAAGATGGGCATCCCTGTGGCCCACGTGGAGGCGGGGCTGCGCAGCTTCGACATGACGATGCCGGAGGAGATCAACCGCCTGGTCACCGACCGGCTCTCGGATGTGCTGCTGACCACGAGCGTCGACGCGGTGGCGCACCTCGCACGCGAGGGTGTCGCACCGGGCAGCATCCACTTCGTGGGCAACCCGATGATCGACACGCTGCTCCGGCACCGGGACAAGTTCGACGCGGCGGCAGCGCGTCGCGACCTCGGACTCGAAGGCGACTACCTCGTCGCGACGCTGCACCGGCCGGGCAACGTCGACCGGCCCGAGGACGTGGCCGAACTGGTCGAGGCGGTGCACCGGGTCGCTGACCAGGCCCAGCTGGTGATCCCGTTGCACCCCCGGGGCCGGGCGCGGCTGGAGAGCGCCGGCTTCCTCGATCACCCCGCCATCCGAGTCGTCGAACCGCTCGGCTACGTCGAGTTCCTCGGTCTGGTACGCGGCTCGCTCGCCGTCATCACCGACTCCGGAGGCGTGCAGGAAGAGACCACCGTGCTCGGGGTGCCCTGCCTGACGTTGCGGCCAAACACCGAGCGCCCGGTCACCATCACCGACGGGACGAACCGGCTGGTCGGTCGGGACACCCTCCCGGATGCCGTCGCGCAGGTGCTGGCCACGGGTCCGTTGCAGGACTGGCCCGTGCCACCGCTGTGGGACGGCGCGTCGGGCCCGCGGATCGCCCGCATCCTGGCCGCGGCGAGCGGTGTCGACAGGTGAGCGCTGAGCGGCTGCCCGCTCGGCTGCAGACGACCGGCACCAGAGCCATGCGGTACGCCCGCCGCCTGGTTCGGGACCCCCGCGCCCGTCGGGACGTGCCGCGTCGGCTGCGGAGACGCGTCACGCGCACCCGGGAAGCACTCGTGCGACCCAAGCTGCCCGCGCTGCCTCCCCCGGAGCTTCCGGACGGGCCGGTCCTGCGCCCGGGGCTGCGGGTCGCGGTGATCCTGGATGCATTCTCCTCACTCGCCTTGCGCTACGAGTGGGACCAGGTCGAGGTGACTCCCCAGCTGTGGCGCCAGGAGCTCAGCGCGCGGCCTCCGGACCTGCTCTTCGTGGAGTCCGCCTGGAACGGCAATGACAAGGCGTGGCGGCTAGCGATGTCAACGGCCCGCGGGCCCAGCCCCGAGCTGCGCGAGCTCGTCACGTGGTGCCAGGACAACGGCATCCCGACAGTGTTCTGGAACAAGGAGGACCCCCCGAACTACGACCGGTTCATCGAGACGGCAAGGCTGTTCGACCATGTCTTCACCGTCGATGCCGAACGTCTCGCCGCCTACCGCGAGGACCTCGGGCATGACCGGGTCGGCCTGCTGCCCTTCGGGGCCCAGCCACGGATCCACAACCCCGTGCGGCGCGGCCTGGACGCCGAGCACGACGTCGCGTTCGCCGGCAGCTACTTCACCGAGAAGCACCCCGAACGTCGGGAGCAGATGGACTACCTGCTCGGTGCGGCACTCGAGTTCGATTTGCACATCTACGCGCGGATGGCCACCGGGGACCCCCGCTACAGCTACCCCGAGCACTTCGCCCGCCGCATCGTCGGGACGCTGCCCTACGAGCGGATGCTCAGCGCGTCGCACGCCTACAAGGTGTTCCTCAACGTGAACTCCGTCACGCGATCACCCACCATGTGCGCACGCCGGCTGTTCGAGCTCTCGGCGGCACAGACACCGGTCGTGTCCGGGCCCGCCGCCTCCATCGCACCGTTCTTCGGGGACGACGTCACGGTGGTCTCCGACCGTGACGGTGCAGCGCTGGCGCTGAAGGCCCTGCTGCGGCACCGGGAGCTGCGCGACCGGATCGCGCTACGCGCCCACCGACGGGTCTTCGACCAGCACCTCTACCGCCACAGAGTGAACGACGTGCTCAGGACCGTCGGGCTGCCCGAGTACCACCTCGACGCCAGCGTCTCTGCAGTGGTCCCGACGATGCGTCCGCAGCAAGTGGATCACGTCCTTGACTTCGTGGCCTCGCAGGCACACCCCGATGTGGAGCTGGTCCTGGTGACCCATGGCTTCGAGCTGCCAGAGACGGAGCTGCGTGCCCGGGCCGCGGACTTGGGGGTGGACTCGGTGACGGTCCGTCGAGCGAGTCGCGACCAGACGCTCGGGGCCTGCATGAATCTCGGCGTGCAGGCAGCCTCCGGACGGTACGTGGCCAAGATGGATGACGACAACTACTACGCCCCGCACTACCTGACTGACCTGCTGCGCGTCTTCGAGTACACCGACGCGGCGGTCACCGGCAAGTGGGCCCACTACGCCTACCTGACCGCCTCCGGCGCCTCCCTTCTTCGGTTCGCTGAGGCAGAGCACCGCTTCGTGGACCTGGTCCAGGGCGGCACGATCCTGACGGCGCGTTCGACCGCCCGCGACGTCGCCTTCGAGGACCTTCCCCAACGCGTGGACACCACGTTCCTGGCCAAAGTCCGGCGCGACGGCGGTCTGGTCTACTCGGCCGACCGCTTCAACTTCGTGTCGGTCCGCAACGCCTCGCCCGACGGGCACACGTGGCCCATCACCGACCAGGAGCTGCTGGCACGGTCGAGCCAGCTGGTCTGTTACGGGGAGCCTCGGGAGCACGTGACCGTATGAGGGCAGCAGCCCCCACCGCGACCTCTCGGGCGCGGCCGAGGCGTCGTGGATCGCCCCTGCAGCGTCCGCTACGGTTGTGCGAGCACGAACGCCCGTCGGGCGCTCCATCCGCAGCTCGGACTTGACAGCGCAGGCAAGGAACCACCCCGGATGAAGAAGCAGTACCTCACCTCGAGGCGTGGGCTCGCCTACCTCGCCTGCGGCGCTTGGGTCAGCGTGGCCCTCGGGGCGACGACCTACGGCCGCGAGAACATCGTGCTGGCGTTGCTCACCGCCCTGGCCGCGTTCGCAGCCCTCACCCTGCTGAGCTACGGGCTGTTCATCGTCGAGGTCCGTACCAACAGCCTCGTGAAGTCGGGGCGGCGGCGCTCATACAGCGCACCGCCGCGGCGAACGGAACCAGCCCCCAGCTCCCCGACCGCGCCAGCGACTCTCGCGACGGCTGGCCGCGCCGCCGCACTCCCGGTCGTCGCCGAGGGCGGGCAGCGAGACCTCTGGGAGAGGGTCAACCGCCACCCCGGCGCTGCCCGCGTGGCGGGCGTCCTGAGCCCTACGGGACTGCCGGAGGCCGCTGCGGTGTCAGTCGATCCGCTCGTCCCAGGCTACGCAGCTGCCCAGCTTGAGGGCGGCGGCTACCAGGCGGTGCTGATCGATCGCAGCGCCCTGCACGACGGTCCGTGGCGGGGCACCGAGAGCGCGGCCGGCGTCGACCTCGCCCGCCAACTGGCCGATCTGGCCGTGACCGCCCGCCGTGCCGGCGTGCCCGTTCTGATGATCGACACCCCCGACGTAGCGGACGTGAACACCGATTACGTGAAGGGTCACGTCGATGTCCTGTTCCCGGTCGATTCGGCCGACTTCCCGCCCGAAGGGGCCGCGCCCAGCGCGCTGATGGCCTCCCTGCAGGCGCTGGCCACTGACCGGTTCGGGATGGAGCAGTCCGTTGGGTGAGGCAGGGGATGCTGAGTACGTGGCCCTCCTCTATGGCGACGCGAATCTCAACATCATCGACGGCTCGTCAGTCTGGATGCTGTCGATGGCAGAGTGTCTGGTGCGGGCGGGGATGGACGTGCACATCCTTCTCAAGGCTGACATCGCCAACGACCGCCTCACCAAGACGCTGGAGGAGACACCGGGGGTCACCCTCGTCCCCGCCTTCGAGACGCCCCAGCAGGAGGGGGCGACGACCCGTACCCTGTCCGCGTCGGCCGCCGTCACCCGGCTCGAGCGCCTCGCCCAGGAGCTGAGGGCCGACCTGGTGGTATGTCGCGGCCTCGCGGTGTGCGCGGAGGCGGCCCGCTCGGAGCCCTTGCAGGACCTGCTCTGGGCCTACGTCACTGACGTACCCCGCTTCGAGCACGACGGCTACGCCGATAAGGTGCAGCTGTTGCGCAGCGTTGCCGCCAGCGCCAAGCGCCTGTTCGCCCAGACCGAGGACGCCCGCTCCTACATGGAGGCGCTCGCTCCGGAGGCCGCCGGCAAGGTCGTCCGGCTCAACCCGATGATTCCGGACTCCCTGGTGCACACCCCTGCGGAGCATCAGGTGAGGGCACCGGACGGGCCGCTGCGGATGGTGTACTCCGGGAAGTTCGCGGCGGACTGGCACACCCTCGAGATGGTCGATCTACCAGATCGCCTCGCATCGGTGGGTGTGGAGACAGAGCTGACGCTCATCGGTGACAAGATCCAGGGCCATACCGTGTTGACCGACTGGCCGGAGCGCATGCGTCAGGCGTTGGAGGCTAGCCACGGGGACCCTCGCGTGCGGTGGCTGGGGGGAATGCCACGAGAGGCAGCGGTTCGAGAGGCTGCCGACCATCACGTCGGGCTCAGCTGGCGCTCCAAGGCTCTGGACTCCAGCCTAGAGCTCTCCACGAAGCTGCTGGAGTACGGCGCAGTCGGCGTCGCACCGGTCCTCAACCGCACGGCAGCTCACGAGTCACTCTTCGGAGCTGACTACCCGCTGTTCGTCGACGATGACGTTGAGACGGTACTAGCCCGTGCCGCCCGGGACCGTTCCCTGATCGAGCAGGCGCAGGCACGAGCGAGGGCAGTCGCCCAGGACTTCACGGTCTCCCGCACCGCTGACCGCCTCGGCGCCTACTTCCGACGGGTCCTGCCGGCACGAACCGCTGCGCGGCGCACGGACGCGGCAGGTGCGGGGAGGGCTGAGACGACCGTGGTGGTCGCGGCTCATGACTTCAAGTTTGCTGGCGAGCTGATCGACGGTCTGTCCTCGACGCCCGGCGTGAAGGTCCACCTAGACCGGTGGCAGAGCCTGCACCAGCGCGGTCCCGACACCGAGGAGCTCGCGAAACGAGCCGACGTCGTGCTCTGTGAGTGGGCCGGCCCCAACGCGGTGTGGCACAGCCGACGACGCGCACCGGGACAGCGGCTGGTGGTTCGCTTTCACGGCTTCGAGATCCGGGGCCCGTGGCTCCCCGACATCGACATCGACGCCGTCGACCGTGTCGTCTTCGTGTCCGAGGCTTACCGCCGCCAGGTCGTGACAGCGACCGGGTGGCCCGAGGACAAGACCACCGTGATCCCGAACTCGGTCGACATCGCCGACTTCTCACGTCCGAAGCTGTCCGACGCACACTTCCACATCGGCTTGGTGGGCATCGTTCCCCTGTTGAAGCGGCCGGACCGCGCCGTGGAGCTCATTGAGGAGCTCCTGCGCCATGACGAGCGTTACGTCCTCCACATCAAGGGACGTATGCCGTGGAGCTACCCGTGGGAGTGGCGCAAGGTACTGCACCGTGACGCCTACGAAGCGTTGTTCCGTCGGATCGGCTCCGATCGGCTCAGACCACATGTCGCGTTCGAGGGCTTCAGCCCCGACATGGCTAACTGGTTCCGGCGCATCGGCTGGATCCTGTCGCCCAGCGTGCGCGAAAGCTTTCACATGGCAGCCCTGGAGGGCATGGGTTCGGGTGCCGTACCCCTGATCTGGCGCCGCGAGGGCGCTGCGGAGATCTTCAGCGATCGGTGGGTCGTGGACGATGTGGCCGCGGCCGCCAACCGCATCCTTTCCTTGCAGGCTGAGGACGGCGCGTACGGGGAGGAGAGCCGGGCAGCCAAGCGTTACGCCGAAGGGTTCGACGCACCGCAGGTGACCGAGGCGTGGCGAGACCTGCTCCTGGACCGCCTGCGCCCGGGATGAGGCCGCTCGACACGGGATGAGTCCCCACGTGGCTTCCCCCTCGCATCCACGACAACCGGACCGGCCGTCACCACGGTCAAGCCGCCCCGACGAGGAGACACATGAGTATTCTGCTGCTGAGTCATCAGCGTTGCGGTTCCAGCGCGCTGACCCGCTTCATGGCCAAGGCCTGCGGTGTCACGGCGGCGATGGAGCCGTTCAACAAGCGCGTCCTCAGCAAGACCTTCCCGGAGTGGGAGAGCGCCTCCCACACGGAGCTCGCGGCGCACTTCGACGCCGGGCTGCGGGCCAAGCGGGTCACGAAGCACATCTACGGTCAACACGATGCCCCGATCGACCAGTTGCTGATCGAGAGCCCCGCGGCCGAGCGCCTGGTGCTGCTGTGGCGCGAGGACGTCGAGGCTGCCGCGCTGTCTAGTCTGATCGCCCGGGCCACCGGCACCTACCAACGCCAACCGGAGGATGAGGGCCCGATCCGGCGCATCCCCCCGCACCGGGTGCGAGCCCTGGCGGGCGAGATGCGCTCGCACTTCGAGCGGACCCGCTCGCAGGCCGAGGCCTCCGGCAAGCCGCTGCGGTCCGTGAGCTATGAGAGCGTCTATCAGGAGGCCGAGGAAGATCGGAGGCGGGCGTTGCGTGAGCTGCTGGCGTTCGTGGAG
>NZ_WIQI01000088.1 GCF_009602535.1 Ornithinicoccus halotolerans
CTCCGGGCCGGGGCTGGCGCTGAAGGCCGAGACCATCGGCCTGGCGGTCGCCACCGAGCTGCCGCTGGTCGTGCTCGCCGACACCGGGCTGGGACTGCGCCGCCTCGGCGCGGCGTTGCGGGGCGCGGGCCCGGACCACGTCGTCGCCGTCCCCCGGGGGCTGTGGCTGGCCCGGGTGACCGGTGTCCCCGGCCGGCGGCACCCCCTCGACGGCCAGGGGATCCGGGAGCTGCTGGCCGATGGCGCCGGCACCGCCCTGCCGCCGGAGCCGACCGACGACGACGCCGACGGCGCCGTGCTGTTCACCTCCGGGGCCACCGGGCCGCCCAAGGGGGTGGTCTACCGCCGCCGGACGCTGGGCCACCAGCTGGCGCAGGTGCGGCACGCCTTCGACCTCGGCCCCGAGGACCGGCTGGTCGCCGCGTTCGCGCCGTTCGCCCTCTACGGCCCGGCGCTGGGCATCCCCTCCGCCGTACCGGCCATGGACGTGACCGCCCCGCACACCCTCACCGCGGCCGCGCTGGCCGATGCGGTCGCGGCCGTGGACGCCAGCGTGGTGTTCGCCTCCCCGGCCGCGCTGCGCAACGTGCTCGCCACCGCCGAGCGGCTGACCGCGGACCAACGGGCGGCGCTGCGCGGGCCCCGGCTGCTGCTCTCCGCCGGGGCACCGGTGCCACCGGCGCTGCTGCGCCAGCTGCGGGAGCTGCTGCCCTCGGCGCGCACCGAGTCGCCGTACGGGATGACCGAGGTGCTGCCGGTCGCCAGCCTCGACCCCACCACCGGCCCGGACGCCGGGGACGGGGTCTGCGTAGGGGCACCGCTGCCCGGGGTGACGGTGCGGGTCGCGCCGCTGCACCCCGACGGCCGCAGCAGCGAGGAGCTGGTGTCGCTGCCGGGAGTCACCGGCGAGCTGGTGGTGCGCGCGGCCCACACCAAGGACCGCTACGACCGGCTGTGGGCGACCCAGCAGGCCAGCGCCCGGCCGCCGGGGTGGCACCGCACCGGTGATGTCGGGCACCTGGACGGGCAGGGCCGGCTCTGGGTGGAGGGGCGGCTGTCCCACGTGGTGGCCACCGCCGACGGGCCGGTGACGCCCTACCCGGTCGAGGCGCGGGTGAGCGCACTCCCGGACGTGGCCGACGTGGCGCTGGTGGGCGTGGGTCCTCGCGGTACCCAGCAGCCGGTCGCCGTCGTGGTCCCGCAGGCTCGGGTGGGCCGGCGCGCGACCGGGCTGGCCGGTGCCGAGCTGGCCGCCCGCGTCCGCACGGCCGCACAGCTGCCGCTGGCCGCGGTGCTGGTGAGCGACTGGCTGCCCGTGGACGTCCGGCACGCCTCGAAGGTCGACCGGGCGGCGCTGGCCGGCTGGGCGGCCCGGCTGCTGCACGGGCCGAGGTCCGAGGAAGCAGCCCGGGCGAGGGCGGGTGGACGGGCGCCGAGCCGGAGGAGCCGCTGATGCGGGTCCTGGTCACCGGCGCCAGCGGAATGCTCGGCGGGGCCACCGCCGACCTGCTCGCCGAGCGTGGTCATGACGTGACCGTGCTGCAGCGCCGCGCCTCCGGCGGCCCGCACCGGGAGGTTCGCGGTGATGTCGCCGACCCCGACGCTGCGGCCCGCGCCGCGGCCGGGCAGGACGCGGTCGTGCACCTGGCGGCCAAGGTCGACGTCGTCGGGGACTGGGAGGAGTTCGCCCGCACCAACATCGAGGGCACTCGAGTGCTGCTCGAGGCGGCGCGGACCGCCGGAGCGCGGCGCTTCGTGCACGTCTCCTCGCCCTCGGTCGCCCACGCGGGCCACTCGCTGGTGGGTGCCCCGGCCGGGCCGGCGGACCCGGTCGCGGCCCGGGGCGACTACGCGCGGAGCAAGGCCGTCGCCGAGCTGCTCGCGCTCGGCGCCGACGGCCCCGGTGACGACTTCCGGACCACCGCAGTCCGCCCCCACCTGGTCTGGGGGCCCGGGGACACCCAGCTCGTCGGGCGGATCGTGGCGCGGGCCAGGGCAGGGCGGCTGCCGCTGCTGGGACGCGGCACCGCCCTCATCGACACCACGGTCGTGGACAACGCCGCTGCGGCGCTGGTGCGGGCACTGGAACGGATCAGGCACGTGCGCGGCCGCGCCCTCGTGGTCACCAACGGCGAGCCACGGCCGGTCGGCGAGCTGCTGGCCGACATCTGCCGGGCCGCCGGCGCGCCGACACCGCGGTGGCACGTCCCCGCGCGGGTCGGCTGGCTCGCCGGTGCCGTGGTCGAGGGCGTGATGGCCGTGGACGGCGCGCTTCCCGGGCCGCGCCGGCTGACGGACCCGCCGCTGACCCGGTTCCTGGCCGAGCAGCTGAGCACGGCGCACTGGTTCGACCAGCGGCAGACCCGCGAGCTGCTGGACTGGCGACCCCAGGTCAGCATCGAGGCGGGGCTGGCACGGCTGGCCGCTGCCAGGGACGGGCAATACCGTGGGACCCACCACATCGTCCCGTGACACCAGCAGGGGGTGCCGCGATGCACGAGTCCACCACCGGCCGCGGGCTGCTGTCGACCGCCGCGGTCGGCACCGGTGCCCTCGCAGCGAGCGGGGCGCTCGCGGTCGCGCTGCTGGGCATCGAGATGGAGGTGGCCCGGCGCACCATCGGTGAGGAGCCGGGTCCCGGCTACGCCGACGACGGCCGCTACGGGGCCGGCGCGGGCCAGCCGTACCGGATGCTGCTGCTCGGCGACAGCATCGCCGCCGGCGTGGGCGCCGGCAGCCCGGCGAACACCATCGGCGCGATCGTCGCGACGGGGGTGGCCGCGCTGAGCGGGCGGCCCGTCGAGCTGCGCAACGTCAGCCGCAGCGGCGCGGTGTCGGCGAAGCTGCCCGGCCAGGTCCGGCGCGGCCTGGCGGCGGCTCCGGACACGGACGTCGCCGTCATCATGATCGGCGCCAACGACGTCAAGGAGCGGGTGCCGCGCGAGGTCGCGGCCGGGCATCTGCGGGACGCGGTGCTGCGGCTGCGGGAGGCAGGGGCCGAGGTCGTCGTCGGCACCTGCCCCGACCTGGGGACGGTGCGGCCGGTCCTCCAGCCGCTGCGCACGCTGATGCAGCGCTGGAGCCGGCAGCTCGCCGAGGCCCAGACCGTTGCCGTGGTCGAGTCCGGCGGCCGTGCGGTCTCCACCGGCGACCTGCTCGGTGCCGCGTTCCGGGAGGCGCCGCTGGAGCTGTTCAGCGACGACCGGCTGCACCCGTCCGCGGCCGGCTACGCCACGGCGGCGGCGGCACTGCTGCCCAGCGTGCTCGACGCCCTGCAGCTGCCCACCGCGGACAGCGGGCGCGCCCCGGACTACCTCCGCGGCGAACGGGTGGAGCCGCTGCAGCAGGTGGCCCACCGCAGCGTCCGCGACCCCGGCACCGAGGTGTCCGGGGCCGAGGTTGAGGGCCGCGGCTGGAGCGACCTCGGTCGCTGGGCGCGGCTGCTACGGCGGCACCGCCCGGGCGCCGCCCCGACCCCCGAGACCGCACCGACCGGGGAACTAGACTCGGACGGCACCCCGTCCCCATCCCTGGAGGAACCATGGCCGAGGCCGTCATCGTCGCCGCCGCCCGCACCCCCATCGGTCGGGCCTTCAAGGGCTCGCTGACCTCCGTGCGGCCGGACGACCTGGCCACCGGTGTCGTCCATGCCGCCCTGGAGCAGGTGCCCGAGCTGGCCACCGAGGAGCTGGACGACCTCTACCTCGGCTGCGCCGAACCGTGGGGTGAGCACGGCTCCAACATGGCCCGGGTCGTGGCCGTGCAGCTGGGGCTAGACCAGCTGCCGGGGGCGACGATCAACCGGTTCTGCGCCTCCTCGGTGCAGACCACCCGGATGGCCTTCCACGCCATCCGCGCCGGCGAGGGCCACGCGTTCGTCAGCGCCGGTGTGGAGTGCGTCTCCCGCTACGCCGACTTCGCCGGTGCCGGCGCCAGCAAGGAGGAGTGGCAGAACCCGAAGTTCGCCGGCGCCCGGGAGCGCACCGCCGAGACCGCCCGCACCAACCGCACCTGGGCCGACCCGCGCGAGGAGGGCTGGCTGCCCGACATCTACATCGCGATGGGCCAGACCGCCGAGAACGTCGCCACCGTCCGCGGGGTCAGCCGGCAGCGCCAGGACGAGTGGGGCGTGACCAGCCAGAACCGCGCCGAGGCGGCCATCGCCGCCGGAGTGTTCGACCGGGAGATCGCCCCGGTCACCCTCGACGACGGCACCGTGGTGTCCCGCGACGACGGTCCCCGTGCGGGCGTGACCTACGAGAAGGTTGCCGCCCTGGACCCCGTCTTCCGGGAGGACGGCACCGTCACCGCCGGCAACTGCTGCGCCCTCAACGACGGCGCCGCGGCGCTGGTCGTGATGAGTGACACCCGGGCCCGCGAGCTCGGTATCACCCCGCTGGCGCGCGTGGTCTCCACCGGCGTCTCCGCGCTCTCCCCCGAGATCATGGGGCTGGGGCCGGTGGCCGCCTCCCGGCAGGCGCTGGCCCGCGCCGGGATGAGCATCACGGACATGGACCTCTACGAGATCAACGAGGCCTTCGCCGCCCAGGTGCTGCCCAGCGCCGACGACCTGGGCATGGACCTGGACCGGCTGAACGTGCACGGCGGCGCGATCGCGCTGGGCCACCCGTTCGGCTGCACCGGTGCCCGCATCAGCACCACCCTCATCAACGCGCTGCGCTCCCGCGACGGCCAGTTCGGCCTGGAGACGATGTGCGTCGGCGGCGGGCAGGGCATGGCCATGGTGATCGAGCGGCTCTCCTGAGCGGTCGCAGCCGGGAGGCGGCTACAGGCTGCGCCGCAGCGCGGTGAGCCGCTCGGCCAGCGGCACCGGGTCCAGCCCGGCGGCGGCGTGGTCGTGCACCATGACCCGCAGCTGGTCGATGACCACCGCGGGCCCCAGGTCGGGGACGGGCGTCACCGGCAGGCCCTGGGCGGCTGCCCCCTCGTCCGCCAGCTGCTGCACCAGCGCCCGCACGGCCGGGACATGAGCGAGCGCGTGGTCCAGCGGCAGCTGCTGCCACCGCCGGGCCACGCGCTCCAGCTCGGCGCCGACCGCCTCGCGGGCCGGAACGGCCCGCTGCGGCTCGGGCGTCACGTCACTCGCGGTTGAGGATCATGAACAGGCGCAGGAACTCGATGTAGAGCCACACCAGGCTGGCGATCAGGCCGTGGCCCATCAGCCACGAGTACTGCTGCGGCGCGCCGGCGGCGATGCCCCGGTCGATGGAGTCGAAGTCGATCGCCAGCGAGTAGGAGGCCAGTCCCACGCCGAGGATGGAGATCAGGATGGCCAGCCCGCCCATGCCGTAGACCCCCAGGCCGTCACCGGCGCCGAAGATCCACCCGGCGGCCAGGTTGACCATGAGGAACACCAGGTAGCCCATCGCGGCCATGCCGAAGATGCGGCGCGACTTGCTGGTGACCTTGATGAAGCCGACCTTCCAGCCGAGGAACATCCCCGCGAAGGTGGACAGCGTCGCCAGCACCGCCGAGGTCACCACGCCCGGGTAGAGCATCTCGAACGTGACGCTGACCGCGCCGATGAACAGGCCCTGCAGGACCGCGTGCACCACGATGAGCGGGACGTTGACCCGCTTGCTGAAGCCGATGGCGAAGCTCAGCCCCAGCGAGCCGAACATGCCCAGCAGCCAGACCGGCATCGCCAGGCCCGGCCGGGCACCGACGAAGAACCAGGTGGCCGCGCCGCTGACCAGGACCAGCCCGAACAGCGCCAGCGACTTCATGACGACGTCGTCCAGGGTCAGCCGCCCGGTCTGCGCGGGACCGGCGGGGGGCGCCTGGTAGATCTCCTCCAGCTGCTGCGGGGACGCCGTCTGCGACGGTCCGTAGCCGGTCGGTGCGATCTGCTGTCCGCGCGGCGCACCGAACCCGGCGTAGCCGCTCGCCTCCCTGTCGATCCTGTTGAACACCGGGTTGGTTGCCATGTCGGCCCTCCATGGGTCGCACGAAAGTGGGTCTCACCAGGATAGACGCCCGGGAGGCCCGTCGTGTTCCCGGGTTCGGTGCGGCGCGTCCTGCCGGGGGCGTGGTCGTCCACCAGGGGGTTCCCGTCCGGGCGCAGGGACGCTAGGCTTCCCGGGCCAGGGGGAGGCGGTGCGACCACGACCGGTCGGACCGGTCAGTCGAGAGGAGCGGTATGCGGTCGCCTCTGCGCCGCCAGTCCCCCCGGGGCGTCCCCGTCGCGGTGACGGCACTCGTCCTCGGTGCCGCGCTGCCGGCGTCGACCGCGGTCGCGAGCACGGCCGCCGCCCCACAGGCCCCCGCCGCGATCGCCGCCGAGGCGGCCCCCACCGCCCCTACCCGGGGGCACGGCGGCGAGGTCGGCAGCTACCCCCGCAAGACCCGGCTGACCGAGCCGCGGGTGGACTCCCAGGACGCCTCGCTGCCGCTGGGCCTGGCTCCGTACCACGCGCTGGCCCGGGAGCTGAACGAGCTGCAGGCCAGCTCGGACCGGGTCTCCGTCGAGGTGATCGGCACGACCGTCACCGGCCGCGAGCTCTACCTGGCCACGCTGACCGCCCCCGAGACGAACGGGGAGGGCGCCCGGCAGGCCCGGATGGCCGAGCGGATCCGGCACCAGCCGGCCCAGGCGGCCCGCGACCAGGCGCTGCTGCGCGACTACAAGGCACCGGTCCTGGTCAACGCCAACATCCACGGCAACGAGTGGGACGGCACCGACGCCGCGCTCCGGCTGCTGCGCGACTACGCGACCACCGAGGACCCCGCCAAGGTCCACGACCTCGAGCACACCCGCATCCACCTGGTGCTGTCCGCCAACCCCGACGGCCGGCACGGGAACACCCGCCGCAACGCGAGCGGCTTCGACCTCAACCGGGACTTCATCACCGGCAGCCAGCCGGAGACCAGGGCGCTGCGCGCCGCCATCATCCAGACCCAGCCGCTGCTGCTGCTGGACCTGCACGGCTACGTCAACGGCACCCTCATCGAGCCGACGACGCCGCCGCACGGGGAGGCCTACGAGTACGACCTGTTCCTCAAGCACGCCTACCGCAACGGGCTGGCGATGGAGCAGGCGGTGCTCGACCTGGGGCTGACCGTGGCCGGTGACGGAGTGCGCGCGCCGCAGATCCCGTTCCGCGACTGGGACGAGGGCTGGGACGACTGGCCGCCCATCTTCACCCCGCAGTACGCCGCCTACCACGGTGCGGTGGCCCACACCATCGAGCTGCCGCTGCGGGTCAACAACCGCGAGTACACCTCGCAGCCGGAGGAGGAGCTGCAGCGGCGGGCCGCGATCAACACGGACGTCGCGAGCGCCGCGGTCGCCGCGTCCCTGGGCTACGTCCGCGAGCACCGGGAGCAACTGGTCGCCGACCAGATCGAGGTGTTCCGCCGCGGGGTGGCCGGGGAGCCGCAGCGGCCGGTCGACGAGTCGGTCGCGCCGGGGGTGGGTCCGGAGGACGTGTACACGACCGAGTTCCCCCGCGGCTACGTGCTGCCGGCCGGTGCGGACCAGCGCTCGGCGCAGGCGGTCGCCGCCCTGGTCGACCACCTGGTCGTCAACGACGTCGAGGTGGTGCGGGCGCGGAGGCCGGTCACGGTGGCCGGGCAGCGCTACCCGGCCGGCTCCTACGTGGTGGACCTGCACCAGGCCAAGCGGGGGATGGCGCACACCATCCTCGGCCCCGGGTCGGACATCTCCGGTCGCGTGGACGCGATGTACGACATCTCGGGCTGGAGCCCCGGCCTGCTCTGGGGCGCGGACGTGGTCACCGTCCCTGCGGGCACCACGCTGAAGGTCGTCGGCGAGCCGGTCGCAGCGGCCGCCGCCACCGGCGAGCTGCCGGCTGACCAGGGTGACCTGCGGCTGGAGCTGCTGGACCCCGTGGACGTGCAGGCGCTGTCCTCGCTGCTGGAGGCCGGCGTCGCGGTCCGCTGGCAGGACGACGGCTCGGTCATCGTGGCGGCCACGGCGCGGGAGGAGGCCGCGCGGGTCGCCGAGGACTACGGCGCCTCGTTCACCAGCGCGGAAGCCGGCGGCGGGGTGCCGCTGGACGGCTTCTCGGTCGCGGCAGCCGCGACCGAGGAGGAGCTGTGGGCGCTGCGTGAGATGGGCCTGCAGGTCACGCCGGTGGACACGGCAGCCCTCAACGACGGGTTCGCGTGGTCGGGCGTGGACGCGCTCTACGTCTCCTCCGGACTGGACTGGAAGGACCTGGACGAGCAGGCGCGGCAGGCCCTGGACGGCTACCTCGACGCCGGTGGCGGACTGGTGGCCCGCGGCCGGGCCGGCGTGTCACTGAACGACGCCACCGACCTGCTGGAGGTGGCCGCCGAGCACGGCCGCCGGGACGCCAACGGGGTGGTCGACGTCGACAACGCCGACTCGGCGATCGCCGCTGGCTCGCCGGAGCACGCGTTCGTCTACGCGCCGACGTGGTTCACCGAGCTCGGTGACGAGGTCACCGTCGAGCGCCGGCTCGCCGCCGAGCAGCCGCTGGTCAGCGGGCACTGGCGCCCCGACTCCTCCGGTGCGGGCGGGCCGGACCAGGCCGCGGGTGAGGCCGTGGTGGTCAGCGGCGTCGACGAGGACGGGGCCCGGGTCGCGCTGTTCGGCACCGAGCCGCTGTTCCGGGCCCATCCCAAGGGCCAGTTCGCCACGGTGGCGCGGGCGCTGCTGTGGTCGTCGGTCGAGGAGTGACCGCCTGGGTCCGATCACGCGGTCACGAGTCTGGGTAGGCGCGGCGGGCCTCACCGCAGGTGTGCCCCCGGGCCCTGACCGCTGCCGGTCACGGCGGAGCAGCGCCGGGGGCAGCGACGCCTGCGGCAACACCCTCAGCCGGGTCGCTCAGCACCACGGGGCGTGGGCCTGGGTGCATCGGGTACCCCCGACGGGACTCGAACCCGCACTGCACCCATTTTAAGTGGGCTGCCTCTGCCGGTTGGGCTACGGGGGCCGCTCTAGACTAGTCGGCGCACGGACCGGGCTGGGCCGGCGGCGCTACAGCCGGGCGAGCACCGCGTCCAGCATCTCCTCGGTCAGCTTGCCGGTGAAGGTGTTCTGCTGGCTGACGTGGTAGCTGCCCAGCAGCCGGACCGTCCGCCCCTCCGGCGTGCGCAGCACCGCCTCGGCACCGTGGCCGAACCGGGGCCGTGGCCGGGGGACGTCCCAGCCGCTCTCGCGGGCGGTGCGCAGCGTGGCCTGCCAGCCGATCGACCCCAGCGCGAGCACCGACCGCAGCCGTGGCGCGGCCAGCTCCAGGTCGCGCGCCAGCCACCCCGAGCAGGCGGCCCGCTCCGCAGCGGTCGGCTTGTTGGCGGGCGGGGCGCAGCGCACCGTGGCCACGATCCGCACGCCGTGCAGGGCCAGACCGTCGCCGGCGTGGACGCTGGTCGGCTGGCTGGCGTAGCCGGCCCGGTGCAGCGCGGCATAGATCCAGTCGCCGCTGCGGTCGCCGGTGAACATCCGACCGGTCCGGTTGGTGCCGTTGGCCGCCGGGGCCAGGCCCACGACCAGGATCTCGGCCGCCGGATCCCCGAACCCGGGTCCAGGGCGTCCCCAGTAGGGCTGGTCGGCGAACGACGCGCGCCGGCCACCGGTCGCCACGTCCTCGCGCCACCGCACCAGCCGCGGGCAGGCCCGGCACACCGAGACCCGGGCGTCCAGCTCGGCGGCGTCAGCCGCCGAGGCCGCCAGCCGATGCACCTGCTCGGGGGTGCGCGCGACGACGGTGTCCGGACCAGCGGGGTCGCCAGGCCAGCCGGTGCCCGGGGGCACGGGGGAGGGGAAGGGACGGCCGGTGAGGGGGTGCGGGTCGGTGCGCTCGGGCTGGGTCACGGCAGCTCACCACCGTGCAGGGCCGGGCTCATCGGGCCAGCGAGAGGGCGATCCCGTCGAGGATGTCGCTCTCGGAGGCGCGCACGGTGCGCAGGTCGGCGTCGTGGGCCACCCGCTGCACGATGCTGCGCCAGATCAGCGCGCCGGCGCCGATGACGTCGACCCGGCCGGGGTGCATGTACGGCAGCGCCGCCCTTCGCTCGCGCGTCATCCGGACCAGGTCGGTGCAGGCGTGGACGACGTCCTCCACCGGCAGCTCGGCACCGTGGATGCGGTCCCGCCGGTAGCTGTCCAGCCCGAGCGCGTGCGCGGTCACGGTGGTGATGGACCCGGCCACTCCGATCAGGCACCCCACCTCCTGCAGGGCGACCTCCTCGGCGGCGCGGTCCAGGGCGGCGGTGATGTCGCCCAGAGCGGGCCAGACCTCCTCCTCCCCCGGCGGGTCGACGTGCTGCAGGTGACGCTCGGTCAGCCGGACGCTGCCGATGGCCAGCGACACCGCCTCGTCTGCCTCCGCCTGCCCGCGCACCAGCTCGGTGGAGCCGCCGCCGATGTCGGCGACCAGGTAGGGGCCCGGCGCGCTCCCCTCCGCGCGCAGCGGAGCGGTGGCACCGACGAAGGACAGCCTGGCCTCCTCGTCGCCGCTGATCACCTCCGGCAACGCCCGGAACTCGGCGAAGGCCCTGCCGACCCCGGCGACGAACTCGTCGGCGTTGTCGGCGTCCCGGGTGGCCGAGGTGGCGACGAACCGGACCGCCTCGCACCCGGCGTCCCGGCAGGTCTCGGCGTAGCGCTCGGCGACGGCGAGGGTGCGGCCGAGCGCCTGGTCGTCCAGGTGCCCCGTCGCGTCCACGCCCTGGCCGAGGCGCACCACCTCCATCTCGCGGGTGACCTCCCGGAGCACCGGGACGTCTCCGGGCCCGGGGACCAGGTCGGCCACGAGCAGCCGGATGCTGTTGGTCCCGCAGTCGACCGCACCCACCCGGGTCATGGTCCCGCGCCCTCCTCGTCGTCGCTGGTGGTGCAGCACCCACCCTGCCACCAGTCCGGTAGCGCCGCGAGCGCCTCGTCCCCGAGCGGGTTCACCCCGGGTCCCGCGGCCAGCGCGTGGGCGACGAGGACGTGGAGGCACTTCACGCGGGTCGGCATGCCGCCGGCGGACACGCCGGCGATCTCGGGGACGTCGGCGAGCTCGCCGCGGGCGGCCAGGTAGTGCTCGTGGGCGGCGCGATAGCCGGCGGCCAGCTCGTCCTCGCTGGCCAACCGCTCGGTCATCTCCCGCATCAGGCCGCTGCTCTCCAGCGTCGAGGTGGCCGCGGTCAGCCGTGGGCAGGTGGCGTAGTAGGTGGTGGGGAACGGCGTGCCGTCGGGTAGCCGCGGGGCAGTGCGCACCACGGTCGGACACCCGCACGGGCAGCGGTGGGCGATCGCCACGACCCCGCGGGGCTCCCGGCCGAGCTGGGCCGCCACCACCTGCAAGTCAGCAGGGGTCGGCGCCTGCTGGACCCGGGTCCCCGGGTGCCGCTGAGGCGGCGGTTGGACGACGTCGCCCTCCCGGGCGGCCGGGCGCTCAGCGCTGGCCACCGTCGTCCTCGGTCACGCCCTCGTTCGCGCTGCGCACCGACTCCCACACCTGGCCGTACCAGGGCCGGTGCTCGGCCACGTCGTGGGTGACCGACGCCATCCCGGGCACCGGCTCGGTCAGCTGCTCGCCGGTGTCGTCCAGCACGGTGAACGCGGTCTCCCCCTCGCGCACGAACCGGAGCCGCTCCCGGGCCTGCCGCTCGATGAACGCCGGGTCCTCCCACTGCTCCAGCTCGGTCTCGAGGTCGGCGATCTGCTGCTGCTCGGCGCGGATCTCGGCGCGCAGCTCGTTGATGTGGGCCCGCTCCTCCAGGTAGCCGCGCAGCGTGGGGGTGAGGAACAGGGCGATGAACCCCAGCAGCAGCACGAGCACGCCCAGCCGCCAGATCTGGGTGGGCCGGCCGCTACCGCCACGCCCCGAGGGGCGCGCCGGCGTCGCCGGAGCCGGGCGCGTT
>NZ_WIQI01000089.1 GCF_009602535.1 Ornithinicoccus halotolerans
GCCCAGGTGCAGCACTGCCTCCCGGGGCAGCTGCCCGGGCCGTGGGCTCCGCAGCCGCACGTCGAGCTCGGTCACCGACGCCCAGGCCCCCGGGCTGACGAGGACGTCCCCGCGGCGCAGCCCCTGCAGCGTGCCGGGGTCGCCGGTGAGGTTGAGCGCGACCCGCGCGACACCGCGGGCCTCGGGGACCTGCCGGCCGAGGGACTCCAGGCGGCGCACCCGCACGCGCCCGCCCCGGCCGGTCTCGAGGACGTCACCCACGGCGAGGCGTCCCGCGGGCAGGGTCCCGGTCACCACCGTCCCCGCGCCGGTGACTGTGAAGCAGCGGTCCACCCAGAGCCGGACGTCGGCCCCGAGCGCGGGCTCGGGCAGGCGGGCCAGCATGGCCGTCAGGGCACGACGCAGCTCGGGCAGGCCGGCGCCGGTGGGGGCGCACACCGGGACCATCGGGGCGTCGGCCAGGCCGGTGCCGGCGAGCTCCTCGCGGGCCAGCTCGGCCGCCACCTCGGGGTCGGCGAGGTCGCTGCGGGTCACCGCGATGACGCCGTGCCGGACCCCGAGCGCCTCCAGGGCGGCGACGTGCTCGGCGGTCTGCGGCATCCAGCCGTCGTCGGCGGCGACGACCAGCAGCGCCGCGGGGACCGGGCCCAGCCCGGCCAGCGCCGTCGTGACGAACCGCTCGTGCCCCGGCACGTCCACGAACGCCAGCTGCTGCCCGTCGTCCAGCTCGGTCCAGCAGAACCCGAGCTCAATGGTCAGCCCGCGGCGGCGCTCCTCGGCGAGCCGGTCCGGGTCGCTCCCGGTGAGGGCGCGGACGAGGGTGGACTTGCCGTGGTCGACGTGACCGGCGGTCGCGACGACCCGCATCCTCAGCCCGTCCCGTCCGGACGGGTGGTGACGGCCGTCACCGCGCTCACCAGTGGCTCCTCATCCGCCTCGGCCACGGTCAGCAGGTCCAGCAGCAGCCGGCCCGCTCGCACGCGGCCGACGACGGGCGGGTCGCCAGCCCGCAGCGGGGCCGCCAGGTGCGGCGGCAGCGACAGCGCCACGCTGGGCAGCTCCACGCCGGGCGCGCCGCCGCCCCCGACCGTGGCGGCCGACTCGACGACCTGGACGTCGACGTGCGGGGCCAGCCGCGCCGCGACCGCGTCGGCGCGCGCCCGCAGCTGGTCGGCGCGCCGGTCCAGCATGGCCGCCACCGGAGCGGCCGGACCGGTCAGCGTCGCCTCCAGAGCGGCCAGCGTCAGCTTGTCCACCCGCAGCGCGCGGGCCAGCGGGTGGCGCCGGAGCCGCTGCACGACCTCCTCCCGTCCCAGCAGCAGGCCGCACTGCGGGCCACCGAGCAGCTTGTCGCCGCTGGCGGTGACCAGGTCCGCGCCCGCGGCCAGCACCGAGGCCGCGTCGGGCTCCCGTGGCAGCCGCGGGTGCGGGGCGAGCAGGCCGGAGCCGATGTCGGCCACCACCGGCACCGGCAGCCCGGCCAGCTCCGGCACGGTCACCGAGGAGGTGAACCCGGAGACCTCGAAGTTGGAGGGGTGGACCTTCAGGACCAGCGCGGTGTCCTCGCCGACGGCCTGGGCGTAGTCGCGCAGGTGCACCCGGTTGGTCGTGCCCACCTCCCGCAGCCTGGCGCCGGCCGCCTCGAGCAGCTCAGGGATGCGGAAGCCGTCACCGATCTCCACCAGCTCGCCCCGGGCGACCACCACCTCCCGGCCACCGGCGAGGGCCGCCGCGGCCAGTGCCAGTGCGGCGGCGCCGTTGTTCACGACGTGGGCGGCCTCGGCGGCGGGGACGGCGGCACGCAGTGCGTCGAGGGCGCCCCCGCCACGACGGCCACGGCGGGCCGTGGCCAGGTCCAGCTCGACGTCGGTGGTGCCCGCCGCCCGGGCGAGCGCCTCGACGGCAGCGGCCGACAGCGGCGCCCGGCCGAGGTTGGTGTGCACGATCACGCCGGTGGCGTTGATCACCGGGCGCAGCGTGGTCGCGGCGGTGGGCAGGGCCGCCACGGCGGCGTCGGGGACCTGCTCGGGACCGAGCTCACCGTCGCGGCACCGCTGCTGCGCGGCGGTGACGGCGACCCGCACCAGCCGCGGCCCCAGCCGGTGGCTCGCCTCCTCCAGCCGTGGGTCGGCGAGGACCCGGTCGGTGCGCGGCGTCGCCCGCCGCGGGTCCTCCTGCTCGGGCTGCCTCACGCCCGCCGAGCGTAGTCGAGCGCTGGACAGCGCGGCGGTCGGTCAGCAGGCTCGGGTCATGTCCGCACTGGCCCGACGTCCCTGGGTGCCCGACCACAGCGAGCAGCGGGTGCAGCAGCTCGCGACCCAGACCGCCGCCGCGTCGGTCACCGCGGCCCTGGCGCGGCTCGAGGAGCTGGCCGCGGCCAACCGCCGCATCCACGACGAGGAGTGCCTCAACCTCAACCCGGCCACCAACGTGATGAGCCCCCGGGCGGAGGCGCTGCTGGCGGTCGGGCTCGGCTCCCGGCCCTCGCTGGGCTACCCCGGCGACAAGTACGAGACCGGCCTGGAGGCGATCGAGGAGATCGAGGTGATCGCGGCCGAGCTGGTGGCGGAGGTCTTCGGGGCCCGCTACGCCGAGGTGCGGGTGCCCTCGGGCGCGGTCGCCAACCTCTACGCCTTCCTGGCCACCTGCGAGCCCGGAGACACGGTCATCGCTCCGCCCGCGGAGATCGGCGGGCACGTCACCCACCACGGGGCCGGGTCGGCGGGGATGTACCGGCTGCGGACGGTCGCCGCGCCGGTCGACGCGAGCGGCTACACCGTCGACGTGGCGGCGCTGCGCCGGCTGGCCCGCGAGGTGCGGCCCCGGCTGATCACGGTCGGCGCCAGCCTCAACCTCTACCCGCACCCGGTGGCAGCGCTGCGGGAGGTGGCCGACGAGGTCGGTGCTCGGCTGCTGTTCGACGCGGCACACGTGTGTGGTCTGGTCGCCGGCGGTGCCTGGCCGAACCCGCTCGAGCAGGGCGCCCACCTGATGACGATGAGCACCTACAAGAGCCTGGGCGGCCCAGCCGGTGGGCTCGTGGTGACCAACGACGCCGGGCTGGCGCAGCGGCTGGAGGCGATCGCCTTCCCGGGGCTGACCGCCAACTTCGACGCCGGACGCGTCGCGGCGCTCGCGGTGACGATGCTGGACTGGAAGGCGGCCGGCCGCGACTACGCGGCGGCGATGGTGGCCACGGCCCGGGCGCTGGGGGAGCAGCTCGCGGTCCGCGGGCTGCCGGTCTTCCAGGGACGGGACGGGGTGACCCGCTCCCACCAGCTGGCGCTGCGGGCCCACCGGTGGGGCGGCGGGCAGGCCGCGGCACGCCGGCTGCGCCGGGCCAACCTGCTCGGCTGCGGCATCGGCCTGCCGGTGGAGCCGGTCGAGGGCGACCTGAACGGGCTGCGGCTGGGGACGCCGGAAGTGGTGCGTCGTGGTGTGCGCCCGGAGCACGCGCCCGAGCTGGCCGAGCTGATCAGCGACGGCCTGGGCGAGGACCCAGCGGCGGTCGCGCCGCGGGTCACGCAGTGGCGCTCGCGGTTCCGGGACGTGGGGTTCACCGCGGGCGGGGGGGAGTGGCGGAGGCGGACGGGAATCGAACCCGCCTGACCGAGGTCCTCGGTCACCGCGGTTTTGAAGACCGGGCCCGTCACCAGACGAGACACGCCTCCGCGCGCCACTGTAGCGGCGGGCTCGCGCGGGGCTGCCTAGGGTTGGGCCCATGACCCTCACCGCCCCGGTCCGGCTGACCCAGTACGCCTCCGGAGGCGGCTGCGCCTGCAAGGTGCCCCCCGGGGAGCTGGAGGCGGTGCTCGCGGGCCTGCCTGGGGCACCGCAGGGGGCGGAGCTGCTGGTCGGTACCGACCACGGCGACGACGCGGCGGTGGTGCGCCTGGAGGAGGACCGGGCGCTGGTGATGACCACCGACTTCTTCACCCCGGTCGTGGACGACGCCCGGGACTGGGGACGGATCGCGGCGGCCAACGCGCTGTCGGACGTGTACGCGATGGGCGGTACCCCGCTGCTGGCGCTCAACCTGCTGGCCTGGCCGCGGGAGCGGCTGCCCATGGAGCTGGCCGCCGAGGTGCTGGCCGGTGGCGCCGAGGTGTGCCAGCGGGCGGGCGCCCACCTGGCCGGCGGGCACAGCATCGACGACCCGGAACCCAAGTACGGGCTTGCGGTCACCGGCACGGCACACCCGGACCGGCTGCTGCGCAACGACGCCGGCCGGCCCGGGCTGCCGCTGACGCTGACCAAGCCGCTCGGCCTGGGAGTGCTCAACAACCGGCACAAGGCCACCGGCGAGGTGTTCCCGCAGGCGGTGGCCACGATGACGGAGCTCAACGACGAGGCCGCGAGGGCAGCGGTCGCGGCCGGGGCCCGGTGCGCCACCGACGTCACCGGGTTCGGGCTGCTCGGGCACCTGCACAAGCTCGCCCGCGCCAGCGGGGTCACCGCCGTCGTCGACACGGCCGCCGTGCCCTACCTGGAGGGTGCACGGGAGGCGCTCGCGAGCGGCTACGTGCCCGGCGGCAGTCGCCGCAACCTGGCCTGGGTGCGGCCGCACCTGGCGACCGAGGGCCGGCTGAGCGAGGAGGAGCTGCTGCTGCTGGCCGACGCGCAGACGTCCGGCGGGCTGCTGGTCGCGGGGGAGGTTCCGGGTCACCCGGTGATCGGCGAGCTTGCGCTGGCAGGAGAGACGACTCTGCTCCTACGATGACGGCACCCGAGGCGAGGAGGCGCGGACCGTGGCGAAGACGTTCCTGAACTGGCCGGTCCTGCGACAGCTCACGGGGTCCGACGTGCTCGGTCGCGGCGCGGCGGCCAAGTCCGCCCGCTCCGAGGAGCTGACCGCACGCACCTCGACCGCCGACCGCGTCGCCCGCAGCGTCTGCCCCTACTGCGCCGTCGGGTGCGGGCAGCGGATCTACGTCAAGGACGAGCAGATCGTGCAGATCGAGGGGGACCCCGACAGCCCGATCTCCCGCGGCCGGCTGTGCCCGAAAGGCTCTGCCAGCAAGAACCTGCTCACCAGCCCGATGCGGCAGACCACGGTGCGCTACCGGCGGCCCTACGGCACCGAGTGGGAGGAACTGGACCTCGACACGGCGATGGAGATGATCGCCGACCGGGTCGTCAGTACCCGGCGGGAGACCTGGCAGGACGAGGACGAGGACGGCCACCGGGTCCGTCGCACCATGGGGATCGCCAGCCTCGGCGGCGCCACGCTGGACAACGAGGAGAACTACCTCATCAAGAAGCTGTTCACCGCGCTGGGTGCGATCCAGATCGAGAACCAGGCCCGGATATGACACTCCGCCACCGTCCCCGGTCTGGGGACCAGCTTCGGGCGCGGCGGCGCCACGACCTTCCAGCAGGACCTGGCCAACGCTGACTGCATCATCATCCAGGGCTCCAACATGGCCGAGGCCCACCCGGTGGGCTTCCAGTGGGTGGTGGAGGCGATGAATCGGGGTGCCACGGTCATCCACGTCGACCCGCGGTTCACCCGAACCAGTGCCCTGGCCGATGAGTACGTCCCGCTACGGGCCGGGACCGACATCGCCTTCCTGGGCGGGATCATCAACTACGTCCTCACCCACGAGCTGGACTTCCGCGAGTACGTGCTGGCCTACACCAACGCGGCCAGCATCATCAGCGAGGACTTCCAGGACACCGACGACCTCGAGGGGCTGTTCTCCGGCTTCAACCGGGAGACCCGCACCTACGACGAGACCAGCTGGCAGTACGCGGGCAGGGAGGACCACGCCGAGCCGGCGCAGGAGACCAAGCAGGAGCGGCAGACCGCCCAGCCGCTGCAGCACGAGTCGCACGGCATCTCCCTGCAGGACGAGCCGCCTCGGGACGACACGCTCCAGCACCCGAACTGCGTCTACCAGATCCTCAAGCGCCACTACGCCCGGTACACCCCCGAGATGGTGGCCGAGACCTGTGGCGTGCCGGTGGAGCAGTTCCTGGAGGTGTGCCGCGCCTGGACGGAGAACTCCGGACGGGACCGCACCACGGCGCTCGTCTACAGCGTGGGGTGGACCCAGCACAGCGTCGGCGTCCAGTACATCCGCGCCGGCGCGATCCTGCAGCTGCTGCTGGGCAACATGGGTCGCCCCGGCGGCGGGATCCTGGCGCTGCGCGGGCACGCCAGCATCCAGGGCTCCACCGACATCCCGACGTTGTTCAACCTGCTGCCGGGCTACCTGGTGATGCCCAACCCCGCTGACCACGGGTCGTTCCGCGAGTGGATCGAGGACATGGGCGGCGGTGCGGGGGCCAAGGGCTTCTGGGCCAACGCCGAGGCCTACGGGGTGAACCTGCTCAAGGCCTACTGGGGCGAGAAGGCCACCGCGGACAACGACTTCTGCTTCGACTACCTGCCGCGGATCACCGGCGACCACGGCACCTACCGCTCGGTGCTGGACATGATCGACGGCAAGGTCAAGGGCTACTTCCTGCTGGGGCAGAACCCGGCGGTCGGCTCCGCGCACGGCAAGGCGCAGCGGCTGGGCATGGCCAACCTGGACTGGCTGGTGGTCCGGGACCTGTTCGAGATCGAGAGCGCCTCCTTCTGGAAGAACTCCCCCGAGGTGGAGACCGGCGAGATCGTGCCCGAGGAGTGCGCCACCGAGGTGTTCCTGCTGCCTGCGGCGGGGCACGCGGAGAAGGAGGGCACCTTCACGCAGACCCAGCGGATGCTGCAGTGGCGCGAGAAGGCGTTGGAGCCGCCCGGTGACTGCCGCTCCGAGCTGTGGTTCTTCTACCACCTGGGACGGATGGTGCGAGAGCGGCTGGCCGGCTCCACCGACGCACGCGACCGGCCGGTCCTGGACCTGGCGTGGGACTATCCCGTCGACGGCCCGCACGAGGAGCCCAGCGCCGAGGCGGTGCTGCGCGAGATCAACGGCTACGAGGTCGCCACCGGGCGGCCGCTGGCGTCGTTCACCGAGATGCGGACGGACGGGTCCACGCTGGGCGGCTGCTGGATCTACACCGGTGTGTTCGCCGATGGGGTGAACCAGGCCGCCCGTCGCAAGCCGGGCAGCGAGCAGGGGCCCGTAGCGCTGGAGTGGGGGTGGGTGTGGCCGGCCAACCGGCGCATCCTCTACAACCGGGCCTCCGCCGACCCCGAGGGGCGGCCATGGAGCGAGCGCAAGGCCTACGTGTGGTGGGACGAGGAACAAGGCCGGTGGACCGGGCACGACGTGCCCGACTTCGAGGTGGCCAAGTCCCCGAGCTACCGGGCGCCTGCCGGTGCCAGCGGCGTCGAGGCGCTCTCCGGTGACGACGCCTTCATCATGATGGGTGACGGCAAGGGGGCGCTGTTCGTCCCGCAGGGCCTGCTGGACGGTCCGCTGCCGACCCACTACGAGCCGGTGGAGTCACTGTTCCGCAACCCGTTGTACGCCCAGCAGGCCAACCCGACGCGGCTGGAGTACCGGCGGGAGGAGAACCGGATGAACCCCGGGGGCGCCGACGCGCACACCGACGTCTTCCCGTTCGTGTTCACGACCAGCCGGCTCACCGAGCACCACACCGCCGGTGGCATGAGCCGCTACCTGCAGTACCTGTCGGAGCTGCAGCCGGAGATGTTCGTCGAGGTGTCACCGGCGCTGGCCGAGGAGCGCGGTCTGGAGCACCTGGGCTGGTGCCACGTCGTCACGGCACGCGCGGCCATCGAGGGCAGGGTGATGGTGACCGAGCGGCTCCGGCCGCTCCGGGTCGAGGGACGCACCGTCCACCAGGCGTGGCTGCCCTACCACTGGGGTAGTGGCGGCATGGTGACCGGTGACTCGGCCAACGACCTGCTCGGCATCGTCCTCGATCCCAACGTGCTGATCCAGGAGAGCAAGGTGGGCACGTGCGACGTCCGGTCCGGCCGGCGACCGCGGGGGCAGGCCCTGCTCGACCTCGTCGCCGAGTACCGACGGCGCGCCGGGCTGGTCGGCGCCACGTACCCCCCCGTGCTGACCACCGGGAAGGGGACCGAGCAGTGACACGCACCAACAGCCTCTACGGCCCGCTCGATCCGGCGCGAGACGCCGGCTACGTCGACCCCCCGCCGCGCAAGGGGTTCTTCACCGACACCAGCATCTGCATCGGGTGCAAGGCGTGCGAGGTGGCCTGCAAGGAGTGGAACGAGGTCCCCGACCAGGGGTTCGACCTGTTGGGCTCCTCCTATGACAACACCGGTGCGCTGGGTGCCAACAGCTGGCGGCACGTCGCGTTCGTGGAGCAGGGGTCCGGATCCACCGGGACCCGTGCCCCGGTCGACCTGGGGATGCCGACGGTGCGTGGGGAGCAGGAGGACGCCGCCGAGGCAGCTGGCGGAGACAGCGACAAGCCCGACTTCCGGTGGCTGATGTCCTCCGACGTGTGCAAGCACTGCACCCACGCTGCCTGCCTGGACGTGTGCCCGACAGGTTCGCTCTTCCGCACCGAGTTCGGCACCGTCGTGGTGCAGGACGACATCTGCAACGGTTGCGGCTACTGCGTGCCTGCCTGCCCGTACGGTGTCATCGAGCGTCGGAAGGGGCCCTCCGGGGCCAAGAACGTCGGCATCGCCCAGAAGTGCACGCTGTGCTACGACCGGCTCGGCGCCGGCCAGGAGCCCGCGTGTGCCAAGGCCTGCCCCACCGACTCGATCCAGTTCGGCGACCTGGACGAGCTGCGGGGGCGCGCCCAGGAACGGGTGGCGGCGTTGCACGAGCGGGGCGTCAGCTCCGCGCGGCTCTACGGGCACGACCCGCAGGACGGTGTCGGTGGAGCGGGAGCGTTCTTCCTGCTACTGGACGAGCCGGAGGTCTACGGCTTGCCCCCGGACCCGATCGTGACCACGCGCGACCTGCCGAGCATGTACCGCCGCGCGGGGGTCGCCGCCGGCGCGTTGCTGGCCGGTGCCGCTGCGGCCTTCTTGGGGGGTCGACGGTGACGGCGGAGGCCCGCCCCGGGGTGTCGATGGTGCCCGGGGCGGAGTTCCGCTCCTACTACGACCGCGCGGTGCTCAAGGCCTCCCCGTGGGAGATCGACATCCCCATCTATCTGTTCTCCGGAGGGCTGGCGGCGGGGTCCTCGCTGCTGGCCGCCGGGGCCGATCTGAGCAGCCGGCCCGGGCTGCGGCGAGCCGGCCGGCTGACCGCGCTGGGTGGGCTCGGTGTCAGCCTGGTGGCGCTGGTTCACGACCTGGGCAGGCCCGGGCGCTTCCTGAAGATGCTGCGCGTGGCCAAGTTCACCTCCCCGATGTCGGTGGGGACCTGGCTGCTGGCCACCTACGGGCCGCTGGCAGGTGTCGCCGCCGCCGGTGAGGTCGCCCGCCTCGTCGGCGGACCGAAGTCGCTGGGCCTCCCGGGGCAGCTGCTGGCTGCCGTGGAGCGTCCCGCTGGGGTGGCCGCGGCCGTCACGGCACCGACCATTGCCTCCTACACCGGTGTGCTGCTGGCCGACACCGCGACGCCGACCTGGCACGGCGCCTACCGGGAGCTGCCGTTCCTGTTCACCGCCTCGGCGGCGGCCGCCTCCGGTGGCATGGGCATGCTGGCCGCGCCGGTCTCCGAGGCGGGCCCGGCACGGCGGATGGCGCTGGCCGGGGCGCTCACCGAGCTGGTGGCCGAGCGCCGGATGGAGCAGTCGCTGGGCATGCTCGCCGAGCCGCTCCACCAAGGGCGGGCCGGCCGCTGGATGCGGGCCAGCAGCTGGCTGACCGCCGCGGGGGCCGTGGGGACCCTGCTGGCGGGCCGGAGCCGCGTGGCTGCCGGTCTCTCCGGCCTCGCCCTCCTGGCCGGGTCATGGTGCACGCGTTACGGGGTTTTCGAGGCCGGCCAGGCCTCGGCTCGGGACCCCCGCTACACCGTGGTTCCGCAACGGGAGCGAATCGAGGCGGGCGAGGCGACGCCGTCAGTCACGGCAGGCTCCCCGGCCCCTTGACTGATTCGTTATCAGATCGTTATCTGGTGTCCAGGGTGTTGCGCTGGACGAACGGTGACGGCCTGACGTCGGGAAAGACAGACGTGTAACTTCGAACAACGCGGACGGCCAGTGGGTCAGCACACCGGAAACGGCCTGTGACCAGGACGGATGCCTGGTGCGGGTGTTTCCTCTGTGACAGAAGCGCTCTAGGGTCGACCTCGCTTCGCCCCCCGTGTGCCGGCTTGCCCGCCGGCTCCCGCCCCGCCCCTGGAGGTCGACATCGTGAGTGCCCCGCGCCCGTCCCGCCGTGCTGGCATGTCCCGCCGTGCTGGCATGTCGTTGAGCTGGCTGCTGGTCCTCACCGTTGGGCTGCCGTCGGTCGCGGCGGCGCAGGAGCCACCTTCGCTGGAGGACGTGCGCGAGGCCGAGCAGGCCGTCGTGGACGTCGAGCAGCAGGTGGCAACCCTCGATGCCCGGATGGTTGAGTACCACCAGCAGCTGCAGCAGGTGCAGATGCGTGCTCAGGCGGCGGGGGAGCGGGCCAACCAGGCGCGGCTGCGGCACGAGGAGCTGCAGGCCGAGGCCGACCAGGCCGCCAACCGAGCCAGGGAGGCCCGCCGGGAGGCCGACGAGGCCAACACCCTGCTGGGCCGCCACGCCGCGACCGCCTACAAGTCGGCGGGTCTGGACACACTGACCCTGCTCTTCTCCGCCGACTCGGCTGACGAGGTGCTCGACCGGGCCGGGTCGCTCGAGGTCGTGGGCAAGATCCGCAATCACGACGTGGCCGTGGCGGCCAGCGCCTCGGGGACCGCCGAGGAGCTGGAGCGCGCCGCTGCGTTGGCCGCAGCACAGGCCGAGGCAGCTGCCGTCGAGGCCGAGCAGCGTGCTGCCGAGGCCGACGAAGCGGTGGCGGTCGCGGAGGCCGAGGCCGTCCGGCTCTCCCAACAGATGGAGAGCACCATCCGAGAGCTGGCCCGGGTGCGCCAGGTCTCGGTGGCGACCGAGCAGGAGCGGCAGGCCCACCTGCAGGCCGAGGCTGCCCGTCGGGCGCAGGAAGAGGCCGAGCGCCAGCGTGCGGCCGAGCAGGCCGCCGCGGAGGAGGCGGAGCGCCAGCGGGCCGCTGACCAGGCCGCAGCGGAGGCTGCTGCCGCAGCGGCTGCTGCGGACGACTCCGCCGAGGCGGAGTCCGAGCCGCGGGTCACCGAGCGGGCCGACCGCAGCGAGCGGAACAACCCGGCTGGCAGCTCCGCGTCCGAGCCGGAGCCGGAGCCGGCGCCCGAGCCCGAGCCCGAGCCCGAGCCCGAGCCCGGGCGTGCGGCGCAGCAGTGTCATGGCCGTCGACAGTCCGACGATGCCTCCGCCGA
>NZ_WIQI01000009.1 GCF_009602535.1 Ornithinicoccus halotolerans
CGGGCGTTCCCGCCGGCGTCCCGGCCGGCGCGCCGTGCCGCGCCAGCAGCCGGGACACCGCCGCCAGCGGGATCGGCATCCAGGCGGGCCGGTTGCGTGCCTCGTAGACCACCTCGTAGAGGGCCTTGTCCACCTCCAGGGCCGCCAGCAGCAGGGCGTACTCGCCCGGGTCGTCGCTGGTCCCTCCGGCGGCGTAGCCCTCCAGGAACGCGGCCCGGCAGCGCTGCTTCCATCCGCTGCGCTCCAGGTCGTGCTCCTGGCCGACGCTGCCCGCGGCGTAGTCCAGGGAGCGCAGCATGCCCGCGACGTCGCGCAGCACCAGGTCCGGGGCGGTGCGCTCGGCCAGCGGTCGCAGCGGCTCGCCCTCGAAGTCGACGACGACCCAGCCCCGGCCGGGCACGTCGAGCACCTGCCCCAGGTGGTAGTCGCCGTGGATACGCTGCAGGGAGGGCCACCGGCCCTCGGCGGCGCGGTCGTAGAGCGACTCCACCGCCGCGGCCTGCTCGGCCAGCTGCGGGGCGGCCTCGAGCGCGGCGGCGAGCCGGCGGCGCATCCGGGCCAGCAGCTGCTGCTTCACCTCGTCGGTGGCGGCGGTCGAGCCGAACGCCGCTCGCAGCTGGGCGTGGATCCCGGCGGTCGCCTCCCCGAGCGTGAGCGCGGCATCGGTGAAGTCGCGGTCCTCGCGGGCGGCCTCCAGGGCGGTGCGCCAGGCGTCCTGCACGCCGGGCAGGAACTCCTGGGCGAAGGCCAGGTGACCGGTCTCCACCCCGTGCCCGTCCGGGGCGGGCCAGCGCCCCTGCAGGTAGCCCATCGGCTGCGGTACCAGCTGGGAGCCGCCCTCGGCCAGCGCGGCCTGCACTGCCACGTCGGGGTTGTCGCCGGGGTGGAGCACCCGGAACACCTTGACGATCCGCGGGCCGCTGGCCGTCTCCACGATCACGGAGGTGTTGGACTGCTCGCCGGTGAGCACCGCCGCGCGGGTCACCTCCGGGCGGGGCGCCGGCTGGCCCACCGGGTGGCCGGCGGCGCTCGGTGCCTCCTGGCCGCTCGCGGCGGGCACCTCCCGGCCGTCGTGGACGGTGTCCAGCAGCGCCTGCACGTAGACCTGGTCCTGGCAGCCGTCATAGACGTAGCGGCGCTGCCCGCCCTCCCCGACGGTGCCCACCAGCGCCGTGTGCAGCGCCTCGACCGGGTCGGCCCGCAGCGTGAGGGGCACGTGGTAGAGCACCGGCTCGGGTCCGGACTCGTCGGTCACCAGATGCGACTCGACCCGCACCGCGTCCTCGCCTGCCGCGCCGCCGGCGGACGGCCAGGCCAGCACCCCACGGGACCGGAGCCGTGGGGCGCGGCCCTTGCCGGCGTACCACCGGCGCGCTCCCAGCCACTGCTCGAGCAGCTCCGTGACGGTGGTGGCGCTGTCGGGGGTGCTCGTCGTCATGGTGAGTCAGGCCTCCTTCGGCAGGGTCAGCCCCAGCCAGTAGAAGTCGCGGGAGCCGAGGGTCAGGTGGACGCTGCCCTCGGCGGGGATGTCAGGGAACCCGGCCCCGCCGAACAGGTCCTCGGCGGGAGCGCCCCACAGCCGGTCGGGCAGCGTCACGTGTGCGGCCTGCGGCCGGGCGGAGAGGTTGTTGACGCACAGCACCGCCGGGTAGCCGCTGCGCTCGTCGACCTCCTCCTCGGGCAGCATCCGCACGTAGGCCAGCACCGCGTCGTTGTCGGTCTCGCACAGCACGAAGGCGCCCACGCCGAACACCTCGTGCCGCTTGCGGACCGAGAGCATGCCGCGGGTCCAGTGCAGCAGCGAGGACCCGGCGGCCATCGCCGCCTCGACGTTCACGTTGTTGTAGTGGTAGACGAGGCTGGTGATGACCGGCAGGTACAGCTTGCCCGGGTCGGCGGTGGAGAAGCCGGCGTTGCGGTCGGGGGTCCACTGCATCGGGGTGCGCACCGCGTCGCGGTCGGCGAGCCAGATGTTGTCGCCCATGCCGATCTCGTCGCCGTAGTAGAGGCAGGGACTGCCCGGCAGCGACAGCAGCAGCGCGTTGATCAGCTCGATCTCGTCGCGGGAGTTGTCCAGCAGCGGGGCCAGCCGCCGCCGGATGCCCACGTTGGCCCGCATCCGCGGGTCCGGGGCGTACCAGCCGTACATGGCCGAACGCTCCTCCGTGGAGACCATCTCGAGGGTGAGCTCGTCGTGGTTGCGCAGGAAGGTGCCCCACTGGGTCCCGGCGGGGATGGCGGGTGTCTCCTCCATCACCCGGCGGATCGGCTCGGCCTTCTCCTCCCGCAGCGCGTAGTACAGCCGCGGCATGACCGGGAAGTGGAAGCACATGTGGCACTCCGGCTGGTCCTCGGTGCCGAAGTAGTCCACCACCTCCGTGGGCATCTGGTTGGCCTCGGCCAGCAGGACCCGCCCCGGGTACTCCCGGTCGACCATCGCCCGCAGCGAGGCCAGGAAGGCGTGGGTGCGGGGGAGGTTTTCGCAGTTGGTGCCCTCCTCCTCGAAGAGGTAGGGCACGGCGTCGAGGCGGAAGCCGTCGATGCCCATGTCCATCCAGAACCGGACCACGTCGAACATGGCGTCGTGCACGGCGGGGTTCTCGAAGTTCAGGTCCGGCTGGTGGGAGAAGAACCGGTGCCAGTAGTACTGCCGCCGGACCGGGTCGAAGGTCCAGTTCGAGGCCTCGGTGTCCACGAAGATGATCCGGGCGTCGTTGTACCGGTCGTCGGTGTCGGACCACACGTAGAAGTCGCCGTAGGGGCCGTCGGGGTCGCTGCGGGAGGACTGGAACCACGGGTGCTGGTCGGAGGTGTGGTTCATCACCAGGTCGGTGATGATCCGGATGCCGCGGTCGTGGGCCTCGGCGATCAGGCGCCGGAACTCCTCCAGCGTCCCGAACTCCGGCAGCACCGCCGTGTAGTCGGCGACGTCGTAGCCGCCGTCGCGCAGCGGCGAGGCGTAGAACGGGGGCAGCCAGAGGCAGTCCACGTCGAGCCACTGCAGGTAGTCCAGCCGCTCGATGAGCCCGGTGAAGTCACCGGAGCCGGAGCCGTCGCTGTCGCCGAAGGCACGCACCAGCACCTCGTAGAAGACCGCCTTGCGGAACCAGTCCGGGTCATCGGCGAGGCCGGGGCGGGTGGGCTCGTGACCGGGTATGGCCGCCATGCGGTTCAGAACCTCCGGACGTGGACGACGTGGACCGGCTCGCTGTCCGGCCCGAGCTGGACCCAGACGTGTTCCCCCCACTGCCACTGCTGGCCCGTGATCAGGTCCTCGGCGACGAAGTGGTCCTGCCAGTCCAGGCCGAGGGCCGGCATGTCCAGATGCAGCCAGGTGTCGCGGGTGCCGTGCGGGTCCAGGTTGGCGACCACCAGCACCGTGTCCTGGTCGGAGCCGTCCCCGGCGCCGCCCCCGCGCTTGGAGTAGACCAGGAAGTTCTCGTCGTCGACCGCGTGGAAGCGGATGGTGCGCAGCCAGTGCAGGCTGGGGTGCTCCCGGCGGATCTGATTGAGCCGCTGCAGCCACGGGGCCAGGTTGGGCCGGTGGGCCAGCTCCGGCGGCAGCGAGGAGCGGTCCACGCCCGGGGCGTCCAGGTCCCACCGCCGGTCCTTGTACTCGTACTTCTCGTTGTCGACGTGCTCCTCGGCGCCGGGCCGGGCCACGTGCTCGCAGTGCTCGTAGCCGGCGTAGATGCCGTAGGTGGGCACCAGGGTGGCCGCCAGCGCCGCCCGCACCTTGAACGCGGTCGGCCCGCCGTACTGCATGTACGGGGTGAGGATGTCGTGCGTCGTGGGCCAGAAGCTGGGCCGCATGTAGCTGGCGGCCTCGCCGGCCAGCTCGGTGACGTAGTCGCGCAGCTCGTGGGCGGTGTTGCGCCAGGCGTAGTAGGTGTAGGACTGCTGGAACCCGATCTTGGCCAGGGCGTGCATCATGGCCGGCTTGGTGAACGCCTCGCTGAGCCAGATCGTCTCCGGGTGGTCGCGGGCGACGTCGGCGATCAGCCACTGCCAGAACTCCAGCGGCTTGGTGTGGGGGTTGTCGACGCGGAACAGCCGGATGCCGTGGTCCAGCCAGACCTGGATCACCCGCCGCACCTCGGCGTAGCTGCCGGCCGGGTCGTTGTCGAAGTTGAGCGGGTAGATGTCCTGGTACTTCTTGGGCGGGTTCTCCGCGTAGGCGATGGTGCCGTCGGCCCGGGTGGTGAAGAGCTCGGGGTGCTCGCTCACCCAGGGGTGGTCGGGGGAGGCCTGCAGCGCCAGGTCGAGGGCGACCTCCAGGCCCTCCTGGCGGGCGCGGGCCACGAAGGCGTCGAAGTCGTCCCAGTCCCCGAGGTCGGGGTGCAGCGCGTCGTGGCCGCCCTCGGAGGAGCCGATCGCGTACGGCGAGCCGGGGTCGTGCTCGCCGGCGGTGAGGGTGTTGTTGGGCCCCTTGCGGTGGGTCTGCCCGATGGGGTGCACCGGCGTCAGGTAGACGACGTCGAAACCCATGCCGGCGATCGCCGGCAGCCGCTCGGCGGCGGTGGCGAACGTGCCGCTGACCCACAGCCCGGTGTCGGGGTCGACGTGGGCCCCCTCGGACCGGGGGAAGATCTCGTACCACGCCCCGGTCAGCGCCAGCGTGCGCTCCACCCACCAGGTCCGCTCCGCGCTGCGGGTGACGTGCTCCCGCAACGGCTGCTCGGCCAGCAGCTGCCGCACCACTGGGTCGGTGCCCGCCGCCAGCCGGGCCTCCGGGGGCCGGGAGCCGTCCCGCAGCCCGGTCGCGGCGTCGGCCAGCACCCGGGCGTGCTCCACCGGGAGCTCACCCGCGGCGACCGCACGGTCCAGCACCTGGGCGCCCGTCTCGAGCATGAGCTCGACGTCTACGCCGGCCTCCACCTTGATGGTCGCGTCGTGGCGCCAGGTGGCGTAGGGGTCGCTCCACCCCTCGACCCGGTACCGCCAGATGCCGGGACGGTCCGCGCTGACCTCGGCCTCCCAGTGGCTCAGCCCCGGGTTGGTGCACTGCATCGGGACGTGCCGCTCGGCGCCGTCCGGGTCGGTCAGCACGACGGTGGCGTTGACGGCGTCGTGGCCCTCCCGGAACACGGTGGCGGTGACGGTGAACAGCTCGGCCACGACCGAGCGGGTGGGGCGGGCCCCGTCGTCCACGGCCGGCCGGACGTCCAGCACCGGGATCCGCCCGATCGGCTCCTGACCGAGCAGGGCGAGCACGGATCGGTCGATCGCAGGGGTCTCGGGTCGCGCAGTCACGGGCCCGACGCTACCGGGATGGGCAGCGGCGCGCACCGGCGCTGACGCTAGCGCCTGCACGACCTCGCAGGGCGGTCTCGTATCCTCCCTGCGTGAAGGCAATCCGCAGGCTGCACGTGCGCACCGTGCTCCCCGAGCCCCTGTCCCCGCTGTCCGACCTGGCGCTGAACCTGCGCTGGTCCTGGCACGAGCCCACGCTGGCGCTGTTCCGCGACCTGGACCCGCCGCGGTGGGAGGCGGTGCGGCGGGACCCGGTGGCGATGCTGAGCGCTGTCCCGCCGGCCCGGTTCGAGGAGCTGGCCGGCGACGACGGCTACGTCACCCGGGTGCGCGAGGCCGGGGAGGAGCTGCGCCGCTACCTGACCGAGCCGCGCTGGTTCCAGCGGCAGCAGCAGGCCGGGGCGACGCTGCCCGCGGGGGTGGCCTACTTCTCGCCCGAGTTCGGCATCACCGCCGCGCTGCCGCAGTACTCCGGCGGGCTTGGCATCCTGGCCGGCGACCACCTCAAGAGCGCCTCGGACCTGGGGCTGCCACTGGTGGGCGTGGGCCTGTTCTACAAGAGCGGGTACTTCCGCCAGCAGCTGGACGCCGACGGCTGGCAGCAGGAGTCCTACCCGGTGCTGGACCCCGACGGGCTGCCGCTGTCGCTGCTGCGCGAGGCCGACGGCACCCCCTGCGTGGTCTCGCTGGCCATGCCCGGCGGCGGCCGGCTGGACGCCCGCGTCTGGCGGGCCCAGGTCGGGCGGGTGCCGCTGCTGCTGCTCGACTCCGACGTCGAGACCAACGACGCCCCACGCCGCAGCCTCACCGACCGCCTCTACGGCGGCGGGGGCGACCAGCGGCTGCAGCAGGAGATGCTGCTGGGCATCGGCGGCGTGCGGGCGCTGCGCACCTGGAGCCGGATCACCGGGGCCCCGGCGCCGGAGGTGTTCCACACCAACGAGGGCCACGCCGGCTTCCTCGGCGTCGAGCGCATCAGCGAGCTGGTGACCGGCGCCGGCCTGACCTTCGACGAGGCGCTGCAGGCGGTGCGGGCCGGCACCGTCTTCACCACCCACACGCCGGTGCCGGCGGGCATCGACCGGTTCGGTACCGAGCAGGTGCGGCTGCACTTCAGCGGCGCCGCCGAGCTCCCCGGCGTCCCGGTCGACAGCCTGCTGGCGCTCGGCGCGGAGAGCTACGAGGGCGGGGACCACTCGGTGTTCAACATGGCCGTCATGGGGCTGCGGCTGGCGCAGCGGGCCAACGGCGTCTCCCGGCTGCACGGCCAGGTCAGCCGGGAGATGTTCTGCGGGCTGTGGCCGGGCTTCGACGCCCAGGAGGTGCCGATCTCCTCGGTCACCAACGGGGTGCACGCCCCGACCTGGGTGGACCCGGCGCTGCGGGACCTGGTCGGCGAGGCGGCGGAGGGCTTCGACGGCGCCGCGTTCTGGGCGACCAAGCGCGAGCTGCGCGCCCAGCTGGTGGCGGACGCCCGGGCCCGGCTGCGCCGCTCGATGCGCCGACGCGGCGCCGTGGAGCCGGAGCTGGCCTGGGTCGAGGAGGCCCTCGACCCCGACGTGCTGACGATCGGGTTCGCCCGGCGGGTGCCGACCTACAAGCGGCTCACCCTGATGCTGCGCGACCCGGAGCGGCTGGCGCGGCTGCTGCTGGACCCCGAGCGCCCGGTGCAGCTGGTGATCGCCGGCAAGTCCCACCCCGCCGACGACACCGGCAAGCGGCTGATCCAGGAGCTGGTGCGCTTCACCGACGACCCGCGGGTGCGCCACCGCATCGTGTTCCTGCCCAACTACGACATCGGCATGGCCCAGCGGCTCTACCCGGGCTGCGACGTCTGGCTCAACAACCCGCTGCGCCCGTTCGAGGCCTGTGGCACCTCCGGCATGAAGGCCGCGCTCAACGGTGCCCTCAACCTCAGCGTGCTGGACGGCTGGTGGGACGAGTGGTTCGACGGCCGCAACGGGTGGGCGATCCCGACCGCCGACGGGGTCGACGACCCCGAGCGGCGCGACGACCTGGAGGCGGGCGCGCTCTACGACCTGCTGGAGGACGCCGTCGTCCCCGCCTACTACGACCACGACGAGCGCGGGCTGCCGCAGCGGTGGCTGGCCATGGTCGGGCACACGCTGGCCACGCTCGGGCCCAAGGTCCTCTCCGACCGGATGGTGCGCGAGTACGTCGAGGAGCTATACGCCCCAGCGGGCCGCTCGGCCGGGTGGGTGGCGCAGGACTCCTTCCGCGGCGCCCGGGACCTGGCCGGCTACGCCGACCGCGTCGGCCACAGCTGGCCGCACGTCGCGGTCGACCACGTCGAGGCCGAGGGCATCGGCGACACGCCGCAGGTCGGTGACACCGTGCGGGTGCGCGCCTTCCTCGCCCTGGACGGGCTGGACCCGCAGGACGTCGCCGCCGAGGTCGTGATCGGGCGCGCCTCCAACGGCGACGAGCTCGCCGACACCGAGTCGGTGCCGCTGCGCCACGTGGAGGCGTACGAGGCCGGGCGGCACCGGTTCGAGGCCGAGCTACCGCTGCGCCGGACCGGATCGCTGGGCTGGACGGTGCGGGTGCTGCCTCGGCACGCGGGTCTGGCGACCCCGGCCGAGCTGGGGCTGGTGGCGCTGGCCTGAGCGGGCCGGCGGCTACAGCACCATCCCGAGCGCGAACGGTCCGATCGCGACGGTGGCCAGCGTGATCAGGACGACGCCCACCACGTTGAGCACCGCCCCGCCGCGCACCATCTCGCTGATCCGCACCAGCCCGGAGCCGAACACGATCGCGTTGGGCGGAGTCCCGACCGGCAGCATGAACGCGCAGGTGGCGGCCAGCGCGGCGGGGATGAGCAGCGTGGTCGCGTCCACGCCGATCCCGGTCGCCACGCCACCCAGCACGGGGATGAAGGTGGCGGCGGTGCCGGTGTTGCTGGTCATCTCGGTGAGCAGCAGGACCAGCGTGCAGACGCTGGCCAGGATGAGGACGGTCGGCAGAGCGCCCAGCCCCTGCACCTGCTGACCGAACCACTCGTCGAGGCCGGTGCCGGCGACGGCGCTGGCCAGACTGAGGCCGCCGCCGAAGAGCAGCAGCACGCCCCAGGGCAGCCCCCGCTCGGCGTCGTGCCAGGACAGCGCCATCCGGCCCTCGCGCTCGGCCGGGATCAGGAACAGCGCGATCCCGGCTGCGATGGCGATGACCGAGTCGGGCAGCAGCTCCAGCCACGGGAACCGCTCGGCGTTGTTGCCGAAGTTGGCGACCAGGCCCGGCACGATCCACAGGAAGGCCGCGCTGACGAAGACCACGAGGACGACCTTCTCGCCTCGGGACATCGACCCGAGCCCGCGCAGCTCCTGGTGGATCAGGTCGTGGCCGCCGGCGATCTCGTCCAGCTGGAAGCGGAAGATCACCCGGGTGATGAGCAGCCAGGCCAGCAGCAGGAACACCACCACCAGCGGCAGCCCGAGCATCATCCACTCGAGGAAGCCGACGTCGGCGCCGACCTCGTCGGCGAGGTAGCCGGCGACGATCGCGTTGGGCGGGCTGCCCAGCAGGGTCCCCAGCCCCCCGATGCTGGCGCCCCAGGCGATGGAGAGCACGAGGGCGACCGAGAACGTGCGCACCTGCGGGTCGGTGATCGTCTCCGACAGCGGCCGGTCCTCGACCAGCTCCTCGCCACCGGCGCCGGAGTCGCTCTGGACCATCAGCGCCAGGATGGACAGCCCGATCGGCAGCATCATCAGTGTGGTGGCGGTGTTGGAGACCCACATCGACAGGAACGCCGTGGCGATCATCATCCCCAGGATGATCCGGCGCGGCTGGGTGCCGACGGTGACCAGCGTGCGCAGCGCGATGCGCCGGTGCAGGTGCCACTTCTGCATGGCGATGGCGATCAGGAAGCCACCCATGAACAGGAAGACGATGTCGTTGGCGTACGGGGCGGTCGTCTCCTCGATGGTGCGCTCGGTCAGCACCGGGAACAGCGCGATCGGCAGCAGCGCCGTGGCCGCCAGCGGGATCGCCTCGGTCATCCACCACACCGCCATGAGCGACGCGACGGCCGCCACGACCCGGGCATCGGGGCTCATGTCGGCCGCGCCGAGCGCCAGGTACACCGCCACCGCGACGGCGACGCCCAGCAGCCGCACGCCCCAGACGAGCCGCGGGCTGCGGCGGTCCTGCTCGGGGTTGGTCGTGCTCGTCTGCGCCGTCGGCTCGGCGGTGCGCTCGGGCATGGCTTCGCTCCTTCGTGCGGCTGCCGGCCCTCGTGCGGTGGGGAGACACCGCACTGTCGCGGGCACTCTAGAGCAGCGGCAGCCGGGTGGCTACCCGAGACAGCGCCTCGGAGCGAGCGGTCAGCCCAGCTGCCAGAGCTGGACGGTGCGGGGCGGGAGCACCGCAGGCTCGCCCGTGCCGGGGCCCCGGTCGGGGACCCTGCCGGGGGAGCCCTGCTCGCTGTCCCACAGCACGCGGTGCTCGCTGGTCCCGACCTCCGGTCGGTGGACCGTGATCTCGCCGTCCCCGGCGTGCAGCACCAGCGCGAGCACGTCGGGGGGCTCGCCGGGCTTGCGCAGCGCCGCGTCGTCCAGGAGCGCGACCAGCGTGCGCCGGTCGGGGTCGGCCCACTCCGCGGCCGTCATCGGCGCGCCGTGCTCGGTGAACCACCGCAGCCGCACGCGTCCCGGCTCGGCCTCGGGCGTGGGGGCCAGCAGCGGCCGCAGCACCGGGTGCTCGCGCCGCAGCCGTAGCAGCGCGCGCACGTGTGCCCGCAGCCCCTCCGCCTCGCGGTCGGCGGCCGGGGTCGGCCAGTCCAGCCAGCTCAGCGGCGTGTCCTGGCAGTAGGCGTTGTTGTTGCCCTGCTGGGTGCGGCCCAGCTCGTCCCCGGCCGCGAGCATCGGCACCCCGGCCGACAGCAGCGTCGTGGCCAGCATCGCGCGGGCGGTCCGCAGGCGCGCGGCCCGCACCTGCGGATCGCTGGTGCGCCCCTCGACGCCGTGGTGCCACGAGCGGTTGTCGCGGTGACCATCCCGGTTGCCCTCGCCGTTGGCCTCGTTGTGCCGCTGCTCGTAGGCCGTGCTGTCGGCCAGGGTGAACCCGTCGTGGGAGGCGACGTAGTTCACCGAGGCAACGGCGCCGCGGCCACCGGGGAGGCCGTCGAACAGGTCCGCCGACCCCGCGATCCTGCGGGCCAGCTCGGCCACGCCGTGGCCGGCACGGCCGGCGCGCAGCTGGGGGGTGTCGGCGAGCCAGAACGTCCGCACCGCGTCGCGGAACCGGTCGTTCCACTCCGCGAACGGCGGCGGGAACTGGCCGGTGCGCCAGCCGTGCAGGCCCACGTCCCAGGGTTCGGCGACCAGCTTCACCCGCGAGAGCAGCGGGTCGCTGCGCAGCGCGACCAGGAACGGGTGGTCGGGGTCGAAGGCGTCGTCACGGCCCCGGGCCAGCGCCGGCGCCAGGTCGAACCGGAACCCGTCGACGTGGTAGCTGCTCACCCAGTGCCGCAGCGAGTCCAGCACCAGCCGCACCACGGTCGGCTGCCGCAGGTCCAGCGTGTTGCCACACCCGGTCACGTCCACGTCGCGCCCGCGTGCGTCCAGCCGGTAGTAGGTGCGTGCGTCGAGCCCGCGCCAGCTGAGCGTCGGCCCGGCCGCGGCGCCCTGCTCGCAGGTGTGGTTGTAGACGACGTCGAGGAGCACCTCGATCCCGGCGGCGTGCAGGGCGCGGACGGCGGTGCGCAGCTCGTCCCCGACGGCCTGGGGATCAGTGGTCGCGGCGTGCCCGGCGTGCGGGGCGAAGAACCCCAGCGAGTTGTAGCCCCAGTAGTTGCGCAACCCGGCCCGCACCAGGTGCGGCTCGGAGGTGAAGGCGTGCACCGGCAGCAGCTCGACGGCGGTCACGCCCAGGTCGGTCAGGTGCTCGAGCACCGCCGGGTGACCGAGCGCCGCGTAGCTGCCGCGCAGCTCCTCGGGAACCCCCGGGTGACGCATGGTCAGGCCGCGCACGTGGGTCTCGTAGAGCACGGTCTCGCCCCAGGCCCGTGCCGGCGGGCGGTCCCCCTGCCAGTCGAAGGCGTCGTCGGCGTCGTCGGCGTCGTCGAGGACGATGCCGCGGGGCACGTGGCCGGCGCTGTCCCGCCCGTCCGGGGTCGCCCCGTCGCCGGACCAGCCGCCGTCGACCGTGTGCCCGAACACCTCCGGTCCCCACCGGACGTCTCCCTCGATCGCCCGCGCGTAGGGGTCGAGCAGCAGCTTGGCGGGGTTGTGCCGGTGACCGGCGGCCGGGTCCCAGGGGCCGTGTACCCGCAGCCCGTACCGGGTCCCGGCGCCGACACCGGGCACGGTGTCCCACCAGGTCCCGTGCACCCGCTGGGTCAGCTCCACCCGCCGCTCGCTCTCCCCCCGCTCGTCGCCGGCCTCGAACAGGCACAGCTCGACGGCCTCGGCGTGGTGGGCGGCGACGGCCACCTCGGCGCCCCCGGGCACCAGGTGCACTCCCGGGGGTGGCGGCAGGTCACGGGGGCGGGGGCCGGGCATGGCCGCCAGCCTAGGCAGTCGTTAGGTTGGGAAGCATGACCGACCCGACCTCGTTGCCGAACTTCCCGCCGCCGCCGGAGGAGCGCCCCCTACGAGGACGGGTGCTGGACGCGCTGCAGGACCTGCAGTTCGGTCCGGACCTGGACTCCCAGGGCGATGTCCGGTTCACGGCCAAGCAGCAGCAGCTGTTCGTGCGCTGCCTGACCGGTGGGCAGGTCGACGTCATGCGCGTCTACGGCCAGTGGCGCATCGCCGAGAGTGTGCCGGACGACCTGATGACCCGGCTCAACGCCTGCAACGACGTCACGCTCGGTGTCAACCTGGTCAAGGCCGGGATCGCCTCGGGCAACCTGGTGCTGTCCGTGGAGCAGGTGATCGGCCAGCAGGAAGACCCGAAGGCCAAGCTGCAGATCGCCACCGGGATGCTGCTGCAGGCCGTGGCGCTGTGGCACAAGAACGCCGTGGCCAAGGCCAAGCGGCAGCAGGCGCTCGCCCGCGGCGAGGAGCCACCTCCGCCCGAGGAGGGCCAGCAGGCGGCTGGGCCGTGGCTGTCCGAGGCGGCGCCGCGCCGTCGCGGCCAGCAGGACCAGGGTGGCGACACCACCGGCGAGGGCGAGGGGAGCAGCTCGTGAGCGACGGTGACGACCAGCGCGTGCGCGTCGAGGTGGAGGAGGGCATCGCGACCGTCCGCATCGACCGGCCGCCGATGAACCCGCTGGACACCGGCATCCAGGACGCGCTCGGGGCGGCAGCCCGGCAGGTCTCGGCCGACCCCGAGGTGGCGGCGGTCGTCGTCTACGGCGGGGAGAAGGTGTTCGCCGCCGGGGCCGACATCAAGGAGATGCAGGACATGTCCTACACGGACATGGTCGACCGCGCCTCGGTGATCCAGGAGCAGTTCCGGGCCGTGGCCCGCATCCCGAAGCCGACCGTGGCCGCCATCACCGGCTACGCGCTCGGCGCCGGCTGCGAGCTGGCGCTGTGCTGCGACTTCCGGGTCGCCGCCGAGGACGCCAAGCTGGGCCAGCCGGAGATCCTGCTCGGCGTGATCCCCGGGGCGGGGGGCACGCAGCGGCTGGCGCGGCTGGTCGGCGCCGCCCGGGCCAAGGACCTGGTCTTCTCCGGGCGCATGGTCACCGCGCACGAGGCGCTGCAGCTCGGCCTCGTCGACGAGGTGGTGCCCGCGGACCAGGTGTACCGCGCCGCGCGGGAGCGGATGAGCCGCTACGTCGGAGGTCCGGCGTACGCGCTGCGCGCGGCCAAGGAGGCCATCGACCGGGGTCTGGAGACCGACCTGGAGACCGGGCTGGCCATCGAGGCCCAGCACTTCGCCGGCGTCTTCGCCACCCGCGACCGGGAGATCGGGATGCGGTCCTTCGTCGCCGAGGGACCGGGGAAGGCGCGGTTCGAGGGCCGCTGAGCGCGGTCAGCCCACCGCCGGGTGGGTGGCGTGCGACTAGGTTGCGCGCCCCGGCCGGGTGACCCCGGCCGACGCAGCCGGTTGCTCCTGCCGTGACGGCAGGTGCCAAGATGGCCGGCAGACCACCGCACCCTCACGAAAGACGTGACACGTGAACATCGTCGTTTGTGTCAAGTACGTGCCCGACGCCCAGGCCGGCCGGGGATTCGAGGCCGACCACACCACCGACCGTCAGGGCGTGGACGGGCTGCTGTCGGAGCTGGACGAGTACCCGGTCGAGGAGGCGCTGAAGCTGGCCGAGGCCACGGAGGGCACCGTGACCGTCCTCACCATGGGCCCCGAGGACGCCGCCGACGCGATCAAGCGGGCGCTGCAGATGGGCGCCGACCAGGGCGTGCACGTCTGCGACGACGCCATCGCCGGCTCCGACGCGGTCGCCACCTCGCTGGTGCTCGCCGAGGCGATCCGCAAGGTGGGGGACATCGACCTGGTGCTCACCGGGCTGGCCTCGACCGACGGCTCGATGAGCGTGGTGCCGGCGATGCTCGCCGAGCGGCTGGGCGTGCCGCAGGTCACCTTCGCCTCCGAGCTGTCCGTCGAGGAGGGCACCGTCCGGATCCGCCGGGACAGCGACGTCGCCTCCGAGACCATCGAGGCCCGGCTGCCGGCGGTGGTGTCGGTCACCGACGTGATCAACGAGCCGCGCTACCCCTCTTTCAAGGGGATCATGGCCGCCAAGAAGAAGCCGGTGGAGACCTGGACGCTGGCCGACCTCGGCGTCGACGCCTCCCAGGTGGGGCTGGACGCCGCGTGGACCACGGTCGAGTCGGTCGAGGCACGCCCGCCTCGCGAGCAGGGCGAGGTGGTCACCGACGAGGGTCAGGGCGGCCAGGCGCTGGCCGAGTTCCTCGCCTCCCGCAAGTTCGTCTGAGCAGCCGGCTGTACGAAGGAGTCAGCATGAGTGAAGTCCTCGTCCTCGTCGACCACGTCGAGGGTGCCGTCCGCAAGAGCACGGCCGAGCTGCTCACCGCAGCCCGGCGGCTGGGTGAGCCCTCGGCGGTGCTGGTGGCCGCCCCCGAGCACGCCGACGCCGCGCGGGAGTCGTTGGGTCGGTACGGCGCCGAGAAGGTCTACCGGGTGGAGGCCCCCGAGGTGCGCGAGCACCTGGTCGCCCCGCTGGTCGACGTGTTCGCGAACCTGGTGGAGCGCACCGGCGCCGCCGCGGTGCTGCTGCCCTCGGACCCGGACGGCAACGAGGTCGCCGGCCGGCTCGCCGTGCGCACGGGCAGCGGCGTCATCACCGACGCGGTCGACGTCCAGCCCGCCGAGGACGGTGCCGGGGTGCGCACGGTGCAATCGGTCTTCGCCGGCAGCTACACCGTCACCTCGCTGGTCAACCGCGGCACCCCGGTGGTGACGCTCAAGCCCAACTCGGTGCCGGTCGAGGAGGCCGGCGGGGAGGCCGCGGTGGTGGAGGAGGCCGTCGACGTCAGCATCCCCGAGGAGTCGCTGGCCGCCCGTATCGTGCAGCGCTCCGAGAAGCAGCAGACCGGCCGGCCCGGCCTCACCGAGGCCGCGATCGTGGTCTCCGGCGGCCGCGGCACCGGTGGCGACTTCGGACCGGTCGAGCAGCTGGCCGACGCCCTGGGTGCCGCCGTGGGCGCCTCGCGCGCGGCGGTCGACGCCGGCTGGTACCCGCACGCCTACCAGGTGGGTCAGACCGGCGCCTCGGTCTCCCCGCAGCTCTACGTCGCTGCCGGCATCTCCGGGGCGATCCAGCACCGGGCGGGCATGCAGACCTCCAAGACGATCGTGGCGGTCAACAAGGACGCGGAGGCGCCGATCTTCGAGCTGGTCGACTTCGGTGTCGTGGGCGACCTGTTCACGGTGCTGCCGCAGGCGGCCGAGGAGATCCAGCGGCGCAAGGGCTGACCGGGCCGGTCCCGGCTGCGCCGGGCGACCGGGAGCGACCGGTCCGGTCGTAGACTCGGCCGGGTGAGTGAGCCCGCCTACCTCGACCACGCCGCGACGACGCCGGCACTGCCGGAGGTCGTCGAGGCGGTCGTCGCCCAGCTGCGCCGGGTCGGGAACGCCAGCTCGCTGCACACCTCCGGCCGGGCCGCCCGGCGCGTCGTCGAGGAGTCGCGGGAGGACATCGCCGAGGCGCTCGGCTGCCGGCCCTCGGAGGTGGTGTTCACCTCCGGTGGCACCGAGTCGGACAACATGGCGATCAAGGGCAGCTACTGGGCCCGCCGGCAGGCCGACCCCTCCCGCACCAGGCTGGTCGTCAGCGGCCTGGAGCACCACGCCGTGCTCGACCCGGTGCTGCACCTGGTCAAGCACGACGGCGCCGAGGTGACCTGGGTCGAGCCGGACGGCGACGGAGTGGTGCGTCCGGAGGCGGTGCGCTCGGCCATCGAGCAGGACCCCGGGAGCGTGGCCCTCGTCAGCGTGATGTGGGCCAACAACGAGGTCGGCACCGTGCAGCCGGTCGCGGCGATCGCCGAGGTCGTGCGCGAGTACGGCGTGCCGTTCCACACCGACGCCGTGCAGGCCCTCGGGCAGGTCCGACTGCCGCTCGGTGAGGTCGGTGCCGACCTGGTCACCCTGACCGGCCACAAGGTGGGGGGCCCCCTGGGGGTGGGCGTGCTGGTGGCCGGCCGCGACCAGCGCCCGGTGCCGCTCACCCACGGCGGTGGGCAGGAGCGGCAGATCCGCAGCGGCACCCTCGATGTCCCCGGGATCGCCGGGCTGGCGGTCGCGGTGCGTCACGCGGTGGACCACCAGGCCGAGCACGCCGCCAGGCTGGCGCGGCTGCGGGACCGGCTCATCACCAGCGCGCTCGCCGCGGACCCGACCATGGCCGTCAGCGGGTGGTGGCAGCCGGGCGACGTCACGCACCGGCTCGCCGGCAACGCCCACCTGCGCGTCCCCGGCTGCGATGGTGACTCGCTGCTGTACCTGCTGGACGCGGCCGGCGTGCAGTGCTCCACGGGCTCGGCCTGCCAGGCCGGGGTGCCGCAGCCCAGCCACGTGCTGCTGGCGATGGGGCTCAGCGAGGACGAGGCCCGCGGCTCGTTGCGGCTCACCCTCGGACACAGCTCCACCGAGGCGGACGTCGACTCCTTCCTGGCGGCGCTGCCGCCCGCGGTGGAGCGGGCCAGGCGCGCCCGGCACGCGACCGGGAGGGCCGGCTGATGCGGGTCGTCGCGGCGATGAGTGGCGGGGTCGACTCGGCCGTGGCCGCAGCGCGGATGCTCGACGCCGGCCACGACGTGGTGGGCGTGCACCTGGCGCTGAGCCAGTCGGCCGACACCCTGCGGGAGAGCGCCCGCGGCTGCTGCACCATCGAGGACGCCGGCGACGCCCGCCGGGTGGCCGACCGGCTGGGCATCCCGTTCTACGTCTGGGACATGGCGGAGCGGTTCCGCGAGGACGTCGTCGAGGACTTCGTCGCCGAGTACCGCGCCGGCCGCACCCCCAACCCGTGCCTGCGGTGCAACGAGAAGATCAAGTTCGCGGCGCTGCTCGACAAGGCGCTGGCGCTCGGCTTCGACGCGGTGGCCACCGGCCACTACGCGCAGGTGGTCGAGGTCCCCGACGAGGACGCCCCCAGTCGGGTGCGCCGCGAGCTGCACCGCGCGGTCGACGCGGGCAAGGACCAGTCCTACGTGCTCGGGGTGCTGGACGCCGACCAGCTCGCCCGCTCGTTCTTCCCGCTCGGGGACACCGTCAAGGAGGACATCCGCGCCGAGGCCGCCGGCCGGGGCTTCGCGGTGGCCAAGAAGCCGGACAGCCACGACATCTGCTTCATCTCCGACGGGAACACCCGGGCGTGGCTGGCCGAGCGGCTGGGGGCCGAGCCGGGCCCGGTGGTCGACACCTCCGGGCAGGTGCTCGGGGAGCACGGGGGCGCGCACGGCTACACCGTGGGGCAGCGCCGCGGGCTGGGGTTGCGGACGCCGGCCGAGGACGGCCGGCCCCGCTACGTCCTGCAGACCGACACGAGGACCAACACCGTCGTGGTGGGGCCGGAGGAGCTGCTCGGGGTGGACCGGATCAGCGGTGAGCACGCCCGCTGGTGCGGCCCGGCCCCGGCCGGGATCGTCGAGGTCGGTGCCCAGGTGCGCGCCCACGGCGAGGAGTACCCGGCGCAGGCGTGGGCCGACGGCGACCGCGTCGAGGTGCGGCTGCACCGCCGCGTCCGCGGTGTCGCCCCCGGCCAGTCGGTCGTGCTCTACGAGGGGACCCGGGTGGTCGGCTCGGCCACCATCGCCGCCACGGGGCGCGGCTGAGCAGGCGTCCTCGACCAGGGAGCGCGTGACTGCTCCAGGGCCCGGCTGTCAGCGGGTCTCTCTAGGGTGGGACCGTGGCGCGACCACGGGTGATCGTCTACAACCAGGTGAGCCTGGACGGCCGGCTCGAGGGGTTCGCGGCCGGCCCGGTCCGCTACTACCGGCTCGGCTTCCGGTGGCGCAGCGACGCCATCCTCGTGGGGAGCGCCACGGCGCAGGCCTTCGGGCCGCCCGAGAGCACCGAGGAGCAAGCCGCCGGCGGCCCGGACGTGGCGCCCGTGCCGGTGCACCCGGGTTTCGAGGAGCTGGTGGAGGAGCCGAGGGCGCTGCTGGTCGTCCCTGACAGCCGCGGCAGGGTGCGGAACTGGCGGCACGCCCTGGCCCAACCGTGGTACCGCGCCGGGATCGCCCTGGTGTCTGCCACCACCCCCGCCGAGTACCTCGACCACCTGACCCGGCGTGGCGTCGACCACGTGCTGACGGGGGCGGACCACGTGGACCTGGCGGCTGCGCTGGAGGTGCTCCACGACCGTCACGGCGTGCGCTCGGTGCGGACCGACGCCGGCGGCACGCTCACCGGGGCGCTGGTGGCGGCCGGGCTGGTCGACGAGATCGCCGTGATCCTGAGCCCCTGCCTTGCCGGCCGGCCGGACGCGGCCCCGCTGGTCCGGTTGCCTCGGCCCCTCACCGACGGGGGCCTGCCGCTGCGCCTGGTCGAGACCGCACAGCTGGACGACGGCGCGCTGTGGCTGCGGTACGAGCGGTGAGAAGGGCCGCTGACCGGCCAGCCGCCCTCGATGCCGCACACTGGGGCCATGGTCGGAGCAACGGGGATCGGGTCCTGGCCCGGGCACGACGTCCGCGAGGCGCTGCGCATCGTGCTCAACGAGCTCGCCGACTCCGCGGACTCCGCGGAGGCCACCGGCGTCCAGCCGCTGCCCTATCTGCCGGAGCTGCCGGACCGCGGCCCCGGTGCGGACCTGCTCGGCCGCACCGCGCACCTGCTGATCGAGATGCCGGTCGACCTGCAGCCGCAGGGCTGGCGGCTGACGGCGCGGCCCGGGATGGACGCCGATCGGACAGGGGCATGGTGGCGGCAGGACCTGGACGAGCTGGCCGAGGTGTTCGACGGCTGGCAGGGCCGCTTCAAGGTGCAGCTGGCCGGGCCGTGGACGCTCGCGGCCGGCCTGTGGCTGCCCGGCGGGGAGCGCGTGCTCTCCGACCCCGGGGCGGTGCGGGACCTGCAGCTCTCGCTCGCCGAGGGCGTGGCCGAGCACGTGCGGGCCGTCAGCCGGCTGCTGCCGGGGGCCTCGGTGGTGCTGCAGCTGGACGAGCCGAGCCTGCCGACGGTGCTGGCCGGACGGGTGCGCTCGTCCTCCGGCTACCGTGCCCTTCCCGCCCCGGAGACCGGTCTGGTCACGGCGCGGCTGCGGGAGACCTTCGACGCGGCCCGGGATGCGGGAGCGGCGGCCACTGTCGTCCACTGCTGCGCGGAGCGGGCCCCGCTGCCGCTGCTGCGCGGAGCCGGCCCCGACGCGGTCGCCCTGGACACCACCGGCTGGGGCCCGCAGCAGTGGGAGTCGGCCGCCGCGACCGTCGAGGCCGGGGTGGCGCTCTGGGCGGGCGTGCTGCCCGCAGCCACCGAGGAGCTGGCGCCGGCCGCGACGCTGGCCGACTCCGTCGAGCGCGGCTGGCGCGAGGTGGGACTGGCGCCGGCCACGCTGGCGGAGGTGACCCTGACCCCGACCTGCGGGCTGGCGGGGGCGACGCCGCAGCGGGCGAGGGCGGTCACCGAGCGGGTCCGGGAGGCGGCCCGGGCACTGGCCGAGCTCGCGGCCCGGTGAGCGCGCCGCTACCGGCGACCGGACGGGCCGGGCGGCCGGCAGCGTCAGCGGTCGGTGACATGCTCCGTCCGTGACGCAGCAGCGGGTGCCGTGGCAGCTCAAGTTCCTGACGCTGGCGCTGGTGTGGGGATCCAGCTACCTGCTCATGAAGGTGGGGCTGGCGGCGATGTCGGGGGTGCAGGTGGCGACGCTGCGGGTGGCCTGCGGCGCCACCGTGCTGCTCGTGCTGCTGCGGCTGGCCGGCGGCCGGCTGCCCCGCGGCGGGCGCACCTGGGCCCACCTCGTGGTGAGCGGCACGTTGCTGTGCTCACTGCCGTGGACGCTCTTCGCCGTCGGGGAGGAGCGGGTCACCTCGGCGGTCGCCGGTATCGCCAACGCCGCCACCCCCATCGCGACGGTGCTGTGCACGATGGCGTTCCTGCGGGCCGAGCCGGTGGGCCGGCGCCGGGTCACCGGGGTCCTCATCGGCTTCGTCGGGGTGCTGCTGATCCTGCAGCCGTGGTCGCTGGAGCGCGGCCCCGACCCTGTCGGCTTCGCCATGGTGCTGGCCGCCTCGGCCAGCTATGGCGTCGGCTGGACCTACGTGCGCCGGTTCCTCGTGGGCGTCGACGCCGGTGGGCTCTCCCTGCCGACCGCCCAGGTGACCGTCGCGCTGGTGCAGATGCCGCTGGTGCTGCTGCTGTGGTGGCTGGCCGGCGCGCGGGAGACGCTGGCCGCGCCCTGGTCGCTGCACACCCCGGCCGGGGCGTTGGTGCCGGTGCTGGCCGTCGTCGCCCTCGGCGTGGTGGGCACCGGCCTGGCGCAGTCCATGCAGTTCGACGTGGTCCGTGCCGCGGGACCGACGGTGGCCACGAGCGTGACCTACCTGATCCCGGTGGTGTCAGTGCTGCTCGGCACGGTGGTCCTCGGCGAGCGGCTCGGACCCCTGGTGCTGGCCGGTGCCGCCGTGGTGCTCGGCGCCTCGCTGCTGATCGGCGGCACGGTGCCCAGGATGACCCGCCGGGGGAGGAACCGTCGGCCCGCCGGGGCCGGTGACGCACCGGTGTCGGCGCCGTGGGCCAAGATGGACCGGTGAGCACCGCACCTCCCGAGGACGTCCGCCACGCCTGGGCCGAGCTCGCCGAGCAGGTCCGGGCCCACCAGTTCGCCTACTACGTGCGGGACGCGCCGACCATCAGCGACGGCGAGTTCGACGCGCTGCTGCGGCAGCTGGAGGACCTGGAGGAGCAGCACCCCGAGCTGCGCACTCCCGACAGCCCCACCCAGCAGGTCGGCGGCACCTGGTCGACGGAGTTCACGCCGGTCGACCACGTCGAGCGGATGCTGAGCCTGGACAACGCGTTCTCGGTGGAGGAGCTGCGCGCCTGGGCCGCGCGGGTCGAGCGCGAGGCCGGGGGCGCGCAGCTGCACTACCTGTGCGAGCCCAAGATCGACGGGTTGGCGGTCAACCTGCTCTACGAGGACGGGCGGCTGGTGCGTGCCGCGACCCGCGGGGACGGCCGCACCGGCGAGGACATCACCCTCAACGTCCGCACCATCCAGGGCGTCCCCCACCGGCTCACGCCGCCGGAGGAGCAGGGCGAGCAGCTGGACGTGCCGGTCCCGGGGCTGGTGGAGATCCGCGGGGAGGTGTTCTTCCCGCTGGAGGCCTTCGAGGACCTCAACGCCGCCCTGGTCGAGGCCGGCAAGCCGCCGTTCGCCAACCCGCGCAACGCCGCGGCCGGCTCGCTGCGGCAGAAGGACCCGCGGGTGACCGCGACCCGGCCGCTGCGGATGCTGGTCCACGGGATCGGGGCGCGCACCGGGTTCGACATCGCCCGGCAGTCGGAGGCCTACACCGTGCTGCGAGCCTGGGGGATGCCGGTCTCGCCGCACGCGCAGGTGGTGGCGGAGCTGCCAGCGGTCGAGGAGCTGGTACGCCACTACGGCGAGCACCGCCACTCCCTCGAGCACGAGCTGGACGGGGTCGTGGTCAAGGTCGACGAGGTGCCGGTACAGCGTGCCCTGGGCGCCACCTCCCGGGCGCCGCGCTGGGCGATCGCCTACAAGTACCCGCCGCAGGAGGTCACCACCCGGCTGCTCGACATCCGCGTCAACGTCGGCCGCACCGGCCGGGTCACCCCCTACGGGGTCATGGAGCCCGTGCAGGTGGCCGGGTCCACCGTCGAGATGGCGACGCTGCACAACGCCCACGAGGTGGTGCGCAAGGGCGTCCGCATCGGGGACACCGTGGTGCTGCGCAAGGCCGGCGACGTCATCCCCGAGATCCTCGGGCCGGTCGTGGACCTGCGGGACGGCACCGAGCGCGAGTTCGTCATGCCGACCGAGTGCCCCGCCTGCGGCACTGCGCTGCGCCCCGAGCGAGAGGGCGACAAGGACATCCGATGCCCGAACGCACGCACCTGCCCCGCGCAGCTGCACGAGCGGCTGTTCGCCCTGGCCGGGCGCAACGCCCTGGACATCGAGGCGCTCGGGTGGGAGGGCGCGGGCGCGCTGCTGGCCTCCGACGCCCTCACCGACGAGGGTGACCTGTTCGCGCTGACGACCGAGGACCTGCTGCGTCTGGAGCTCTACACGCGGGCGGCCAAGAGGTCGGACCCGGCGGACGCGGTCGTGGACGGCCGGGTGCTGTCGGCGACGGGCGAGAAGCTGCTGGTCAACCTCGAGCAGGCCAAGGACCGGCCGCTGTGGCGGGTGCTGGTGGCACTGTCGATCCGCCACGTGGGACCCACCGCCGCCCGGGCGCTGGCCACCGAGTTCGCCTCCGTCGAGGCGATCCGGGGGGCGACGACGGAGGAGCTGGCGGCCACCGAGGGGGTCGGACCGACGATCGCGGAGGCGGTCAAGGCCTGGTTCGACGTCGACTGGCACCGCGCGATCGTCGAGAAGTGGGCCGCCGCCGGGGTGCGGATGGCCGACGAGCGGGACGCCTCCATCGCCCGCACCCTCGAGGGCCGCACGGTCGTGGTCACCGGGTCCCTGGAGCGGTTCTCCCGGGACGAGTCCAAGGAGGCGATCATCGCCCGCGGCGGCCGCGCCGCCGGGTCGGTGTCGAAGAAGACCGACTGGGTGGTGGTGGGCGCCAACGCCGGGTCCAAGGCGGCCAAGGCGGAGGAGCTGGGCGTGCCGGTGCTGGACGAGGCCCAGTTCGTCCGGCTGCTCGAGACGGGCTCTCCGGAGTGAGCCGTCCGGGACCGGCGTGACCGGGATGGAGCGTCACCTCTGGCTCCTCGTCGGGCTGTTCGGCCTGCTGTTCACGGTCCAGCTCGTCCGCGACGACCAGCTGCTGCTGGGGGTCGCGGGCGGCGCCGCGTTCCTCGGCGTGGCCTGCTGGCTCTCGCCGTGGTGGCGCGGGCGCTCGCTGCGTCACGCCGAGGTCCAGCCGCCGACCGGGGGCAGCCGGCACGTGGTCGTGTACTGGCGTCCCGGCTGCCGGTACTGCGCACGGCTGCGCTGGGTGCTGCGCGGGCTGCCCGAGCAGGTGCAGTGGGTCAACATCTGGCAGGACCCGGAGGCGGCAGCCTTCGTGCGCGGCGTGAACGGGGGCGCGGAGACCGTGCCCACCGTGGTCGTCGACGGCGCTCCGGAGACCAACCCGGACCCGGTCGCGCTCCGCGACCGGCTGCGCGCCTGCTGAGCCGACCGGCTGCCGTCGTTCAGCCGGCTGCGTGGATGTCGGTGCTGAACCCCTGCCGCTCGATCTCCCCGTCCAGCGGGGCCACCGCCACGACGACGCCGGTGGCCACGTCCAGGCCGACCCGGTAGGTGGTGGGCAGCCGCTCCCAGCCGGAGCGTGGCACGCCGGCAGGCTCGGCGCCGTCCGAGAACTCGGCTGCCATCGTCACCGCGCAGAGCAGCAGCGGGCAGCAGCCGCAGCGCGGGTCATAGCCCGGTTGCGGCACCGCGGTCGCCCACCAGGTACGGCGTCCCTGCCGCTCGCCGGCTGTCACGTCGCGCAGGTCCACCCCCTCGGACAGCTCGACCGGGTCGAGCATGGCCACCCACCGGTAGCTCTGCCACATCGGGTCGTCGTAGTCGGCCGTCGGCCGGGTGAGGACCAGCCCATCGGGCCGCCGCCCGGGGGTCACCGCCTGCGGCGGCACGGGGGGGACCGGCTCGCCCCGTCGGGTGCCGTGGAGTGCGTCCCCGACGGTGTCCCGGGCCCACTCCAGCAGCCCCCGCGGGGTGCGCTCGTACGCCCTGGAGAGGACCACGGTGTACGGAGGGCCCCCGCTCACGTCGTGCTCCTCCCCGTCGGCCGTGCGCACCCGCAGCTGCCAGGGCCGCTCCAACCACGCCTCCACGTCACCGCCACGCTCGTCGTGGTGGGTGAAGTGCAGCCGCCGGAACAGCCACGGCGCGGACCGGGCGAGCGCCCGGACGTCGTCCGGTCCCGGCCGGGCCGGCAGCGGCTCGGTCGTGGTCACCAGGCCAGTCTGGCAGCGGACCGGCAGCGAACCGACAGCATGGTCGGCCGGGCGAACCGGCTGGCCCCGTGCCAGGGTGGAGGGTGGCTGGACGTGACGTCGGATACGGCGGAGGTGCGGAGTGATGCCCGAGCAGCAGCAGGACGGGGTCGTCATCTACTGGCGGCCGGGATGCGGCTTCTCGGCCCGGTTGCGCGCGGTGCTCGGTGAGGTCGGGGAGCGAGCGAGCTGGCGCAACATCTGGGAGGACGAGGCCGATGCTGCCTTCGTGCGCAGCGTGAACGACGGCAACGAGACCGTGCCCACGGTGGTCATCGACGGCGAGCCGTTCACCAACCCGGACCCGCAGTGGGTGCGGGAGCGGCTGCCGCAGCCGCCGGACTGACCGCCGGGGGAGCGGGATGCCGGCACCGGCCCCCCGCTACCTAGACTGTCCCCATGTCCGCCATCACCCGCGACGATGTCGCGCACGTCGCCATGCTGGCGCGGATCAGCCTGTCGGAGGACGAGCTGGACCGGCTGGCCGGGCAGCTGGACCAGATCGTCGACTGGGTCGGCCAGGTCAACCAGGTCGCTGCCGCCGACGTCCCGCCGATGTCTCACCCGCTGCCGCTGACCAACGTCACCCGCCCCGACGAGGTGCGCCCCGCGCTGACTGCCGAGCAGGCCCTCGCCGGCGCGCCCGAGGCCGAGCAGCAGCGCTTCGCCGTGCCGCGCATCCTGGACGAGGACTGAGGACCGACGATGACCGAGACCACGACCCCTGCCGCGGGGGAGGAGCTGACGCGGCTGACCGCGGCGGCGATGGCCGACCGCCTCACCGCGGGCGAGCTCACCTCCGAGCAGCTGGTGCACGCCCACCTGGACCGCATCGAGCGGCTCAACCCCGTCCTGAACGCCTACCTGCGGGTCGACGCCGAGGGCGCGCTCGCGACCGCCCGCGAGGTGGACGCCGCCCGGGCCGGCGGCGAGCAGCTGCCCCGGCTGGCCGGCGTCCCGGTCGCCGTGAAGGACATCGCCTGCACCGAGGGCCTGGTCACCACGGCCGGGTCCCGGATGCTCGCCGCCTGGGTCCCGCCCTACGACGCGACCGTCGTGCGCCGGCTCCGCGAGGCCCGGATGCCGATCCTGGGCAAGACCAACATGGACGAGTTCGCGATGGGCTCCTCCACCGAGCACTCGGCGTTCGGCCCGACCCGCAACCCCTGGGACCTGGACCGGATCCCCGGTGGTTCCGGCGGCGGCAGCTCGGCCGCCGTCGCCGCCTACCTGGCGCCGCTGGCCATCGGCTCCGACACCGGCGGCTCCATCCGCCAGCCGGCGGCCGTGACCGGCACCGTCGGCGCCAAGCCCACCTACGGCGGCGTGAGCCGCTACGGGGTCATCGCGCTCGCCTCCAGCCTGGACCAGATCGGCCCCTGCGCGCGCACCGTCACCGACGCCGCGCTCCTGCACGAGGTCATCGGCGGGCACGACCCGATGGACTCCACCAGCATCGACGCCCCGGTCCCGCCGGTGCTCGAGGCGGCCGGGACCCGCGACCTGACCGGGCTGCGGGTCGGGATCGTGTCCGAGCTGACCGGAGAGGGCTACCAGCCGGACGTGCAGGCGCGGTTCGACGAGGCGGTGGCGCAGCTGCGGGAGGCCGGCGCCGAGGTCGTCGAGGTGTCCTGCCCGCACTTCCGCTACGCGCTGCCGGCCTACTACCTGATCCTGCCCAGCGAGGCGTCCTCCAACCTGGCCCGCTACGACGCGATGCGGTACGGCCTCCGGGTGCACCCGGAGGGGGTGGACCGGCCCAGCGCCGAGCAGGTGATGGCCGCCAGCCGCGACGCCGGCTTCGGCGACGAGGTCAAGCGCCGCATCATCCTGGGGACCTACGCGCTGTCGGCCGGCTACTACGAGGCCTACTACGGCCAGGCCCAGAAGGTGCGCACCCTGATCGCGCGCGACTTCGAGGCCGCCTTCGAGCAGGTTGACGTGCTCATCAGCCCGACCGCGCCCACCACGGCCTTCCGCATCGGGGACAAGGCCGAGGACCCGATGGCGATGTACCGCAACGACATCGCCACCATCCCGGCCAACCTGGCCGGCGTGCCGGGCCTGTCGGTGCCCGCCGGCATCGCCGGCGACGGGCTGCCGGTGGGAGTGCAGCTCCTGGCCCCCGCGACCAGCGACGAACGGATGTACGCGGTGGGCGCCGCCCTCGAGGCCCGGCTCGCCGCACAGTGGGGCGGCTCCGGGTCGGTCCTGGACCGGGCGCCGGACGTCTCGGCCCTGGTCGACGCCTTCGCCACGACCGCCAGCTCCGCCGACCGCGAGGTGACCGCATGACGACCACGAGCACCGGCACCCCCGCCCGCGTGGTGGACTTCGACGACGCGGTCGCCCGGTTCGACCCGGTGATGGGCCTGGAGGTGCACGTCGAGCTGAGCACGGCCACCAAGATGTTCTGCGGATGCGCCACCACCTTCGGCGCCGACCCCAACACCCAGGTGTGCCCGGTGTGCCTGGGCCTGCCGGGCGCGCTGCCGGTGGTCAACGAGGGTGCGGTGGAGTCGGCGGTGCGCATCGGGCTGGCCCTGAACTGCCGGATCGCCGACTGGTGCCGGTTTGCCCGGAAGAACTACTTCTACCCGGACATGCCGAAGAACTTCCAGACCAGCCAGTACGACGAGCCGATCGCCTTCGACGGCTACCTGGACGTGGAGATCCCCGGCGCCGGCGACAGCGGAGAGCCGCCGGAGGTCTTCCGGGTCGAGATCGAGCGGGCCCACATGGAGGAGGACACCGGCAAGTCCACCCACGTCGGCACCTCCGGGCGCATCCACGGCGCCGACTACTCCCTCGTCGACTACAACCGCGCCGGCATCCCCCTCATCGAGATCGTCACCAAGCCGATCACCGGCGCCGGGGAGCGTGCCCCCGAGGTCGCCCGCGCCTACGTCGGGGCGCTGCGGGACCTGCTGCGGGCGCTGGGGGTCAGTGACGTGCGGATGGAGCAGGGCTCGCTGCGCTGCGACGCCAACCTCTCGCTGCGGCCGCGCGACGACGCCGCACAGCAGTCGGTGCCCTTCGGCACCCGCACCGAGACCAAGAACGTCAACTCGCTGCGCTCGGTCGAGCGCGCCGTGCGCTACGAGATCTGCCGGCACGCCGCCGTGCTGGACGCCGGCCAGGCCGTGGTGCAGGAGACCCGTCACTGGCACGAGGACACCGGCATCACCACCGCCGGGCGCCCCAAGTCCGACGCCGACGACTACCGTTACTTCCCCGAGCCGGACCTGGTCCCGGTCTCGCCGTCGGCGGAGTGGGTCGAAGGGCTGCGCGCCACGCTGCCCGAGCCCCCTGCCCAGCGGAGGCGCCGGCTGCAGCAGGACTGGGGCTACTCGGACCTGGAGATGCGCGACGTGGTCAATGCCGGCGCGGTCGAGGTGATCGAGGACACCGTGGCCGCCGGGGCCACCCCAGCCGGGGCACGCAAGTGGTGGACCGGCGAGCTGGCCCGCCGCGCCAACGCCGAGGGCCGGGAGGTCACCGACTTCGGTGTCACCCCGGCGCACGTCGCCGAGCTGGACGGGATGGTCGGCGAGGGCCGACTCAACGACTCGATGGCCCGGCAGGTGCTCGAGGGCGTCCTCGCCGGGGAAGGGACCCCCACCGAGGTGGCCGACGCCCGCGGGCTGCGGATGGTCCGCGACGACTCGGCGCTGGAGGAGGCCGTCGACGCGGCGATCGCGGCCAGTCCCGACGTCGCCGACAAGGTCCGCGGCGGGAAGGTGCAGGCCGCCGGCGCCCTCATCGGCCAGGTCATGAAGCAGATGAAGGGCCAGGCCGACGCCGCCCGTGCCCGTGAGCTCATCCTGGAGCGGCTGAGCCCGCCGGAGTGAGCCCTCGGGCGCTCCCGCGCCGACCCTCCGGGGCGCGTCACGAACTCGTTGTCCAACCGTGACCGCGCCGTGACCCACCCGGCCGGCCCCCGCTGTCACGCTGGTCACCGGCCAGCAGGTGGGCCCGAGGGGCGGGCTCGCCGGGAGGAGGGGCAAGCATGGACGTCCGATCAGTCCTCACCACGACCCTGGAGACCGTGACCGCGGTGCCCCCGGAGCAGGCCGCGGCCGTGCTGGGCGGCGGCACCCTGCTGCTGGCGGGCCTGCTCGTCCTCGGGGAACGCTTCCACCGCCGCCACCACTGAGCCCGCGGGTTCTACGGTAGCGGCGTGTGGGAACTGATCGGGATCACGCCGCTGGGAGCGCTGGCCGTCGTCGTGTCGGTGCTCGGCATCTACGCGACCGTGCTGTGCCTGGTACGGGTGCTCGGGCAACGCTCGGTCGCGGCGCTGTCCGGGTTCGACCTCGCCGCGATCATCACCTTCGGGTCGGTGTCCGGGCGGGCGATCCTGGGGCACTCGCCGACGCTCGCCGGCGGCGTCATCGCGCTCGTGACACTGTTCACCGTGCAGGCCCTCGTCGGGCAGGCCCGACGCACCCGCGCCGGTGACCGCGTCGTCACCAACCAGGCGCTGCTGCTCATGTCCGGTCACGAGGTGGTGCAGGAGAACCTGGACCGGGCCCACATCGTGACCCCCGAGCTGCACTCGCGGCTGCGGCTGGCGGGGGTGCGGACGCGCTCGGAGGTCGCAGCGGTGATCCTGGAGCGCAGCGGCGCCATCAGCGTCATCCGGCGCGGGGAGCCGATCGAGGCAGCGCTGCTGGCCGACGTGCGGGGCGCTGACCTGCTGCCGGCCAGGCTGGTCAGCGGTCGCGCCGAGCCGCGGTCGCCCGCCCCGGACCCCGCCGCGGCGCCGGAGCGCACCGGGACGGTCCCGAAGGAGCGGCCCCGCTAACGTGGCGGCCGTGACCGTCGTCTCTGTCCCGACCATGTTCGCCGACCTGCTCGGGCCGATCAGCGGCGCCGACATCCTCAGCTGGGACATGACCGAGGCGCCCGAGCGGGCGGACGAGATCGAGCTCGTCGTCGTGCCACCGTTCGGCGCCCGGTGGCTGCGCCGGCTGGAGGAGCTGCCCGCGCTGCGGGCCGTCGTCACCGCGACCGCCGGCTACGAGCACGTGCAGCCCCACCTGCCACCCGGGGTGGTCCTCGCCAACGCCGTCGGCGTCCACGACACCGCCACCGCCGAGCTCGGGCTGGGACTGCTGATCGCCGCGCAGCGTGAACTGCCCGACATGGTGCGCGCCCAGGACCGCGGGGAGTGGCTGGCGCCGCGGGTGCGCCGCTCGCTCGCCGACTCCCGGGCCCTCGTGCTCGGGTACGGCGGGGTCGGGCGTGCCCTGGCGGCCCGGCTACGGGCCTGCGAGGTGACGGTGACGGCCGTCGCCAGCCGTGCCCGCGCCGGTGACGACCACGTCGAACGGGTGCACCCGATCGACGCGCTGCCCGCGCTGCTGCCCGACCACGACGTGCTGGCCGTCACCCTCCCGCTCACCGAGGACACCCGCGGCCTGGTGGACACCGCCGTACTCGCGGCGTTGCCGGAGGACGCCCTGGTCCTCAACCTGGGCCGCGGAGCGGTGGTCGACACCGACGCGCTGCTGGCCGAGCTCACCGCCGGCCGGCTGCGGGCCGCTCTGGACGTCACTGATCCCGAGCCGCTCCCGCAGGGACACCCGCTGTGGTCGGCCCCCGGCGTGCTCGTCTCCCACCACACCGGTGGCAGCAGCCGGGCGTTCCCCAGCCGGGGGGCCGCCTACGTGCGCCGCCAGCTGGAACGCTACCTGGCGACCGGCTCCGTCGACCACGTCGTCGCCAGCGGCCCCCGGCGCGCGCTGGCCGAGGAGGCGTGAGGGCGTGACCGCCGCCGAGACGCCCCGCCGGGTGGTGCTGCTGCGCCACGCCAAGACCGAGCAGTCCAGCCCGGACCACGACCGGGAGCTGACCGACCGCGGCTGGGCCGACGCCGCTGCGGCCGGGCGCTGGCTGCTCAGCAGCGAGCTGGTGCCCGACCTCGTGCTGTGCTCCACGGCCACCCGCGCCCGGCAGACCTGGGAGGGGGCGGCCGGCGCGGGCGACCGGCTGCAGCAGGCCGAGGTGTGGCCGGAACGGGCCATCTACCAGGCCCACCCGGCCGACCTGCTCGACGTGCTCAGGGGCGCCCCCGACGACGCGGCGACGCTGCTCCTCGTCGGCCACCACCCGGGGGTGGGCAGCCTGGTGGCCGGGCTGGCCGACCCCGAGGCCTCGCGGCCGGCGCTGCTGCAGGCCGTGCAGCGAGGTTTCCCCACCTGCACGCTCGCGGTACTCGAGCCCGCTGGCCGCGCCTGGCCGGACCTGGCGCCGGAGTCGGCGCGGCTCGTGGAGCTCTACCGGGCCCGCGGCTGAGCGCGCTGCGCCAGCCAGGCCCGCAGGTGCCCCGGCCGGTCGGTGATCAGCCCTGTCACGCCGCGACGGTGCAGGCCGTCCCAGGACCTCGGCGTGTTCACCGTGTAGGGCAGCACCCGCAGCCCGAGCGCGCGCAGCCGCTCCACGCCGGGACGGTCGGCCAGCAGCGGCAGCGCGGCCGGGTTGCAGGCGACCAAACCGAGCCCGGTGGCGACCTCGGCCGCGTCGCGCGGCACCCGGGTGACCAGCAGCCCGCGTGCCACGCCGGGCTCCGCCTGCCGCGCCCACGCCACCACGGCCCGGTCGAAGGACTGCACGAGCACCTGCTCGCCCATCCCGGCCAGTCGTACCTCCCGCAGCACCCGGGAGACGGCCACCCGGTCCATCGGCGGCTTCAGCTCGAGCAGCATCGGCACTCCCGCCTCGCGTAGCAGCCGCAGCGCGGCCGCCAGGGTCGGCACCGGCGTCCCGGCGAAGGCGGTCCCGAACCGGCTCCCGGCGTCGACGTGGGCCAGCTGCTCGCTGGTCAGCGCGCCGACCGGGCCCCGGGCGGTGGTGGTGCGGTCCAGGGTGGCGTCGTGCAGCAGGACCGGCACGCCGTCTGCGGTGAGGCGCACGTCGACCTCCACCATGTCGGCCCCGAACGCCACCGCGCGGGCCAACGCCGGCAGGGTGTTCTCGGGCGCGCTGGTGGGGTCGCCGCGGTGGGCCACGACCAGCGGCCCAGGCGCCGAGTCCAGGGTGTCGAGCAGCGGCCTGGCGGCGAGGGAGGGGCGGGTGCGCTGGGCGGTGAGGACCGGCTCAGGTGCAGGCACGCCCCCTGCCTACCGCTCCAGGGTGGCCGTGCGGTGACGACTCGCTGACGACGAGGCGACGGGCCGACGACGCGGTCGTGGCGCCGCTACGGTGGGGCCGCAGGAGGTGAGCGATGAGCCAGAGCGACGCGGTGCCGACGGTGACCGGTCTGGTTCCGGCAGGGCAGGACCCCGGGGTGGTGCGCGACGCCCTGGTCGGGGTGCTCGGGTTCGGGCCGGTGCTGGCGGCGCACGCGCTGAACGTGCGCGACCGAGGGGTGGAGGTGCTGGTGGGGGTGCCGGCCGAGGGCCGGGTCGTGGCGCGGGTCGCGGAGGAGGGGCTGACCAGGCTCGACCCGGCGGACCTGGTGCGCCGGGCCGAGATCCTGGTCGTGGAGCCGGCCGGTGACGGGATCGACACCGCGCTGCTGGCGGGGATGCCCCCGGGCCGGGCGCTGGTGCTGGCCGACTCGACCGGGTTGCCCCCGCCCGAGCAGCTCCCGGGCGGGGTGGACGTGCTGCTGGTGCGTTCCGTCGCCGACCCGGAGCGGCTGCGGCGGGAGTCCGTCGACGGCCGGCCGCCGCCGGTGGTCGCGGCCGTGCACCGGGACGCGACCGGCCACGCCGAGGAGGTGCTGGCCGGGTACACGGCGGCACTGGGGTGCGCCCTCCCCGGCGTGGTCCGCACCACCCTGGAGCACGACGTCCGCGCGCGGGCGTTCGCCGGTGACGTCGTCCACGACGGGGTCCGGCAGCTGCTCGAGACCGGCTTCGAGGTGCTGACCGAGCAGGGGGTCGAGCCAGCGGTGGCCTACCTGGCGGTCGTGCACGAGCTGCAGGAGCAGCTCGCGGCCGTCGGGGTGAGCGGCTTCGCCTCCGCACACGGCCCCGACGGGGGACTGCACCGCCCGCCGCTGTGGCAGGGCCAGGAGCTGCGGGCCCGCCTCGAGGAGGCCTGGCGCGGGTACCGGCCGGCGGGCGGACGGCCTGCCGAGGAGGCCGTCCCGGGGTCGCGTGCCGCGGCGCGGCGGGCCGCCCACCCGCTGGAGCAGACCGGTCGTCGGGTGCGCGCAGTGATGGGGTGGGTGCGGGCCTGAGCGGGCGCGGTAGCGTGTCGCCCACACCCAGCACCGTTGCCGGCCAGGAGGAACCATGAGCACGCAGGCCACCACGTTCGCCGTCGAGCAGCGCGCCGACCGCGCCCCGGCTGAGCGGGTGGCCGAGGTCGTGGCCAACCCGGCGTTCGGGGCCGTCTTCACCGACCACATGGCACTGGTGGACTGGGACGCCAGCCACGGCTGGAGCAACCCGCGGATCACCGGGTACGGCCCGCTGTCGCTGGATCCCTCGGCGGCGGTGTTCCACTACGGCCAGGAGATCTTCGAGGGGATGAAGGCCTACCGGCACCCGGACGGGACGGTGTGGACCTTCCGGCCGGAGGCCAACGCGGCCCGGTTCGCCCGCTCCGCCGCGCGGCTGGCGCTGCCGCAGCTGCCCGAGGACCTGTTCCTCGCCTCGCTGGAGGCCCTGGTCCGGCTGGACGAGGCATGGGTGCCGCCGGCCGGCACCGGCGAGACCAGCCTCTACCTGCGGCCGTTCATGATCGCCACCGAGCCGTTCCTGGGCGTCCGGCCGAGCCGGCAGGCCACCTACTGCCTCATCGCCTCCCCGGCGGGGGCCTACTTCGCCAGCGGCCTGAAGCCGGTGAGCATCTGGCTGTCGGAGGACTACGTGCGGGCTGCGCCCGGCGGCACCGGCGCCGCCAAGTGCGGCGGCAACTACGCCGCCTCGCTGGCGCCGATGACCCAGGGGCTGGAGCACGGCTGCGAGCAGGTGGTCTTCCTGGACGCCATCGAGCACCGGTGGGTCGAGGAGCTGGGCGGCATGAACCTGTTCTTCGCCTACCGGGACGGCACCATCGTCACCCCCGAGCTGACCGGGACGATCCTGGAGGGAGTGACCCGCTCCTCGGTCATCGAGCTGGCCCGCGAGCGTGGCCACGAGGTGGTGGAGCGCCGCTACAGCATCGACGAGTGGCGCCAGGACGCCGCCTCCGGCGAGCTGGTGGAGGTGTTCGCCTGCGGCACCGCGGCCGTCATCACCCCGGTGGGGCGGCTGGTGTGGACCGGCGGCGAGGTCACCACCGGCGACCCCGGCCAGGCCGGTGAGGTCGCCGAAGGGCTGCGCAACGCGCTGCTGGAGATCCAGTACGGCAACGCCGAGGACACCCACGGCTGGATGCACCGCCTGGTCTGAGCCCGACCCGGCCGAGGCGTGGTGGCGGCGAGGCCTGCCTCGCGCGTGCCAACCCGCTCCACGGCTGACGCCGCTCAGCCGGTGGCGGGCTGCTCCGGTAGCGGTGCCAGCGCGGCGAGCAGCTCCCGGCGCAGCGCGTTGCTGCGCTCGCTGAACGCCCGCTGCGCCGCTGCGTACTCGGCCCGGCCCTCCGGGGTCTCGATCGGGACCGGCTGGTAGCCGAGCTCGGTGAGGTCGTAAGGGGAGGCGCGCATGTCCAGCTCCCGGATCTCCCGGGCCAGCCGGAACGCCCGCAGCGTCAGCTCGCTGGGCACCGCGGGAGCCAGCTTGAACGTCCAGCGGTACACGTCCATCCCGGCGTGGAGACAGCCCGGCTGCTCCATCGCGACCTGGCCCTCGCGCGTGGGACGCAGCCGGTTGCGCGGCACCGCCTCGGCGGTGAAGAACCGGGTGGCGTCGAAGTGGGAGCAGGCCAGCGGCAGCGCCTCCACGACCGCGTCGGTGCCCTCCTCGCCCAGCCGCAGCGGCCAGCTCGGGTGCCGCCGCTCCCCGCCGGCGCGGTACACCATGGCCCACTCGTGCAGCCCGAAGCAGCCGAACCGGCCCGGACGCTCCAGCGTGGCCCGCAGCAGCCGCCGCACGAACGCCACCGCCCTGCCGCGCCGGCGCACGAACTCCGCAGCGTCGACCGCCGCCGTCGCATCCTCCACCCGGTAGCACGGCCAGCCGGCACGCTCGGCCGCCCCGGCGAGCCGGACGCCCAGGCCCGGGTGCCAGCGGGCCAGCTGCCCGGGCCGGTGGTGGTAGTAGTCGAACAGGAAGTCCTCGACCGGGTGCGCCCGCCCCTCCCGGCGCCGGCGCAGCCGGTCGGCGGTCAGCTGCTCGACCGCCGCGGCGTGGGCGCGTTCGAGGGGGCGCCACTCCTGGGGCTCCCACCGCTCGGACGACTGCTCCCGCCGAACCTGCGCTGTCTGCACCCCTCTAGTGTGGGGCCATGCGGATCTGCAGGTTCACCACGGGTGAGGAGCCGGCGTTCGGGCTGGTGGACGGCGCCGGGAAGAAGATCGCCGAGATCTCCGGCGACCCGCTCTACACCAGGATCGAGCTGACCGGGGCCACCCACCTAATCGAGGACGTCCGGCTGCTGGCGCCCGTCATCCCGCGCAGCAAGGTGGTCGGGATCGGGCGCAACTACGCCGACCACGCCGCCGAGCTGGGCAACGAGGTTCCCGAGCAGCCACTGATGTTCCTCATCCCCAACACCGCGGTCGTCGGCCCCGGGGACCCGGTGGTGCTCCCGGAGATCACCCAGGAGGTGTCGTTCGAGGGCGAGCTGGCCGTGGTGATCGGCCGGATGTGCAAGGACGTCGCCGCCGAGCAGGCCCAGCAGGTCGTGTTCGGCTACACCGTGGCCAACGACGTCACCGCCCGTGACCTGCAGCGCGGTGACGGCCAGTGGGCCCGCGCCAAGGGCATGGACGGCTTCTGCCCGCTCGGGCCGTGGGTCGAGACCGAGCTGGACGTCACCGACCTGCGACTGACCACCCACGTCGACGGGGAGCTGCGCCAGGACGGCACCACCGCGGACATGGTCCACGGGGTAGCGGCCCTCGTGGAGCACGTCTCGGCGGCCTTCACGCTGCTGCCGGGCGACGTGATCCTGACCGGCACCCCCGCCGGGGTGGGCCCCGTCGAGGACGGCCAGGAAGTCGAGGTCGAGGTGGAGGGCATCGGGGCGCTGCACAACCGGTTCGTCCGCGCCCGCGGCTAGCCTGCGGCACGTGAGCGACAGCCCCATCGGCATCTTCGACTCCGGGTTCGGCGGTCTGACGGTCGCCCGGGAGGTGCTGGACCAGCTGCCCCAGGAGCAGGTGCTCTACCTGGGCGACACCGCCCGTGCGCCCTACGGGCCGCGGCCGGTGGCCGAGGTGCGCCGCTACGCCCTGGAGTGCCTGGACCGGCTGGTCGACCACGGGGTGAAGGCCCTGGTGATCGCGTGCAACTCGGCGTCGGCGGCGATGCTGGCCGATGCCCGGGAGCGCTACGACGTACCGGTGGTGGAGGTGATCCGGCCGGCGGTGCGGCAGGCGGTGGCGACCACCCGCTCCGGCAGGGTGGGGGTGATCTCCACGGCGGCGACCCACCAGAGCCGGGCCTACCTGGACTGCTTCGTCGCGGCCCCGCCGCACCTGCAGGTGCACAGCCAGCCCTGTCCCCGGTTCGTGGAGTTCGTCGAACGCGGCGTCACCAGCGGACCGGAGGTGCTCGACGCGGCACGGGAGTACCTCTCCCCGCTGCAGCGCGCCGAGATCGACACCCTCATCCTCGGCTGCACCCACTACCCGCTGCTGACCAGCGCGCTGCACTACGTGCTCGGTGACGGGGTCACCCTGGTCTCCTCGGCGGAGGCCACCGCGGCCGAGCTGTTCCGGGTGCTCACCGACGCCGGGGTGTTGCGCAGCGAGGCCGAGGGGCCGCCGACGCACCAGTTCCTCACCACCGGGGAGCCGCACCGCTTCACGCCGCTGGCGCGCCGCTTCCTCGGCCCGGAGGTCGAGCAGGTCGGCCGCGCCTACGTCGGGAGGCCGGGGGAGTGAGCAGGCTGACCGTGGTGGGCTGTGCCGGGTCGTTCCCGGGCCCGCAGAGCCCGGCGAGCTGCTACCTGCTGACCGCCGAGCACGAGGGCCGCACCTGGCGGGTGGCCCTCGACCTGGGCAACGGTGCGCTCGGGGCGCTGCAGCGGTACGCCGACCCACGTGAGCTGGACGCCGTCGTCCTCAGCCACCTGCACCCGGACCACTGCCTCGACCTGACCAGCCTCAAGGTGGTGCTCAACCACGCCCCGGGCAGCGGGGGGACGCCGGGAGCGGACCGGTTGCCGGTGCACGGGCCGGCGGGCACGGCCGAGCGGCTCGCGCGCGCCTACGGGGTGGCGGCCGCCGAGGACGTCACCGACGTCTACGACGTGCGGGAGGTGGCCGACCGGGAGCCGTTCGAGGTGGGGCCGTTCCGGATCACCCCGGTGCGGGTCGAGCACCCGGTCACCGCCTACGGCTACCGGGTCCTGGCGCCGCACGGTCGCACCCTGGCGTACACGGGGGACACCGACAGCTGCCCGGCGCTGGCGCCACTGCTGCGGGACGCGGACCTGGCGCTGATGGACGCCGCCTTCCTGGAGGACCGCGACACCGGCCGTGGCGTCCACCTGACCGCCCGCCGGGCCGCGCAGGCCGCGGTCGAGGCGGACGTGCGGCGGCTGCTGCTGACGCACATCCCGGCCTGGAACGACCGGGAGGCCACCCGGGCAGAGGCCGCGCGGGTGTGGCCGGGCGAGGTCGAGCTGGCGGAGCCCGGAGGGGCCTACGATTGGTAGTGCCATGGCCTCCCGTGCGCCGGCCGCGCTCGCCGGGATCGCCGCCGGGGCCGTCACCGTCGGGGCGGCCGAGCTGGCGGCGGTCGCTCTGGCGCGCACCGTCGGCACCGACGGTGAACCCTCGCCGGTGCTGGCGGTCGGGGCCGGCTTCGTCGACCTGACCCCGCCCTGGCTGAAGGACCTGGCCGTCTCCTGGTTCGGCACCGCCGACAAGGTCGCCCTCTTCGTGGGCATGGCGCTGACGCTCACCCTCGTCTGCGCGGTGCTCGGGGAGGTCACCGCGCGGCACCGGCGGCTGGGGCCGCTGTGCTTCCTGCTCGTCGGAGCCGCCGGCGCCGCGGCGGTGCTGGTCCGCCCGGACGCGACGCCGGCCGATGTGGTCCCGACGGCCGCAGCGACCGCGCTGGGGCTGGTGGTGCTGCTGGGGCTCTGTCCTCGCCACCGCCGCGGGCAGCCCGCGGCTGCCGGCGAGTCCGTCGTCGGGGGTGCGGGGGCCGGGTCGACCCCGTCCCGACACGACCGGCGGCAGGTGCTCGAATGGGGGCTGGGACTGACGGTCGTCGGGGTAGCGGCGCTGGTCGCCGGCCGGGTCTGGGGGCAGGCGGGTGCGGCCGCCCGCCGCGCCCGGGAGGCGCTGCGGATCCCGGAGCCGGTGCGTGCGGTGGCGGTCCCCGCGGAGGCGAGCCTGCAGGTGCCGGGCGTCAGCGGCTACCTGACGCCGAACGACGAGTTCTACCGGATCGACACGGCGCTAGCGGTGCCACAGGTAGACCCGGGACCGTGGCGGTTGCGGGTGCACGGCCTCGTCGAGCAGGAGGTGGAGCTGAGCTTCGACGAGCTGCTCGAGCAGCCGCTGGTCGAGGCCCTGGTCACCCTCACCTGCGTGTCGAACCAGATCGGTGGGTCCCTGGTCGGCAACGCGCTGTGGACCGGGTGGCCGGTGCGGGAGCTGCTGGCGCGGGCCCGGCCGCTGCCGGAGGCCGACATGGTGCTGTCCACCAGTGCCGACGGCTGGAGTGCCGGCACGCCGCTGGAGGTGCTGGCCGATGACCGGGACGCGCTGCTGGCCGTGGCGATGAACGGCGAGCCACTGCCGGACCGCCACGGGTTCCCGGTCCGGATGGTCGTGCCCGGGCTCTACGGCTACGTCTCGGCCACCAAGTGGGTCGTTGACCTGGAGGTCACCCGGTTCGACCAGGCGCAGGGCTACTGGACCCCCCGTGGCTGGGCCGAGCGCGGCCCGATCAAGACCGCCTCCCGCATCGACGTCCCGCGCGAGGGCGACTCGGTCTCGCCCGGTGAGCAAGGGACGGTGACGGTGGCGGGTGTGGCGTGGGCGCAGACCCGCGGCATCACCGCGGTCGAGGTCCGGGTCGATGACGGCGACTGGCAGCAGGCCACGCTGGCGGCCGAGCCGAGCGTGGACTCCTGGCGGCTGTGGCGCTGGGAGTGGCCGGCGGAGCCCGGGGAGCACACCCTCACCGTGCGCGCCACCGACGGCACCGGCCGCCCGCAGACCGAGCAGGTCGCCCCGCCCGCGCCCGACGGCGCCAGCGGGTGGCACTCGGTGCGCGTGTCGGCGGCCCGCTGACCGCACCGGGGCCGCCAGCGCCGCCACGAGGAGTGAGATCCGGCCCGGTCCCCCCGTCTCGGGGCGTGGCCGGCGCGCGCGTCCGGCTCGCTAGCCTGGGCCCATGACGACCTCCACCGACGGACGCCGGCACGACGGACGAGCCCCACACGAGCTGCGGGAGGTCCGGCTGACCCGGGACTGGCTGGACCACGCCGAGGGCAGCGTGCTGGTGGAGTTCGGGCGCACCCGGGTGCTGTGCGCGGCGTCCTTCACCGAAGGGGTCCCGCCGTGGCGCCGGGGCAGCGGGCTGGGCTGGACGACGGCGGAGTACGCGATGCTGCCGCGGGCGACCCACACCCGCAGCGCCCGCGAGTCCGTCAAGGGCAGGCTCGGGGGACGCACCCACGAGATCTCCCGGCTGGTGGGCCGCAGCCTGCGTTCCGTGGTCGACCTGTCGCTGCTGGGGGAGAACACCCTGCACCTGGACTGTGACGTGCTGCAGGCCGACGGAGGCACCCGGACGGCGGCGATCACGGGCGCGTTCGTCGCCCTCGTGGACGCGGTCGAGACCGCCCGCCGGCAGGGCGTCATCCCGGCCGGCACCGAGCCGATCACCGGGTCGGTCGCCGCGGTCAGCGTGGGTGTCGTCGGCGGCGAGGCGGTCCTGGACCTGGACTACACCGAGGACGTCTCGGCCGACACCGACATGAACGTGGTCATGACCGGCGACGGCCGCTACGTCGAGGTGCAGGGCACGGCCGAGGGGGAGCCGTTCGACCGGGAGCTGCTCGACGTCCTCCTCGACCTGGCCGCCGACGGCTGCGCCGAGCTCACCGCCCGGCAGGAGGCAGCGCTGGGGGCCGACGACGTGGCCGGGAGCGACGCGCACGAGGCCGGGGCGGACCTGCCGTGACCTCACCAGAGGAACAGGCCGGCGAGGGGCGTCCGCGGCTGGTGCTGGCCACGCGCAACGAGCACAAGGTCCGGGAGCTGACCGACATCCTCGCCGGCGTGCTGGCCCGTATCGACCGGGAGCTGGTGGGGGTCAGCGCCTTCCCCGACGTGGCTGAGGTGGTGGAGTCCGGGGTCACGTTCGCCGAGAACGCCCTGCTCAAGGCCCGTGCCGTGGCCGCGGCAACCGGACTGCCCGCGCTCGCCGACGACTCCGGCCTGGCGGTCGACGTGCTCGGCGGCAGCCCCGGCGTCTTCTCCGCCCGCTGGTCGGGGACGGGCGGCACCCGGGCGGAGCGGGACCGCGCCAACAACGCGCTGCTGCTCGCCCAGCTGACCGACGTGCCCGAGCAGCACCGGGGCGCGGGCTTCGTGTGCGCCGCCGCGCTGGTGCTGCCCGACGGGACCGAGGTGGTCCGGGAAGGCACCGTCCGCGGCCGGCTCGGCCGCGAGCCGGCCGGCGAGGAGGGGTTCGGCTACGACCCGCTGCTGCGACTGCCCGAGGGGCGCACGCTGGCCCAGCTGTCCCCGGCCGAGAAGCACCGGATCTCCCACCGCGGCGAGGCGTTCCGGGCGCTGGGCCAGGACCTGGAGCGGCTGCTCGCGCGCTGACCGGGCACACTGACCTCGTCCCACCGACGCCAGCACCCACCACCGAGAGGCACCAGCAGATGGCACACCAGTGGCGCGGCGTGATCCGCGAGTACGCTGACCGGCTCCCCGAGCACGTGACCCGCGCGGTGGTGACGCTGCGCGAGGGTGGCACCCCGCTGATCCCCGCTGAGCACCTCTCCGAGCTGGTGGGCGCGCAGGTGCACCTGAAGTACGAGGGGCTCAACCCCACCGGCTCGTTCAAGGACCGCGGGATGACCACGGCCATCTCGGCCGCGGCCGAGGTCGGCGCCGAGGCGGTGATCTGTGCCTCCACCGGCAACACCTCGGCCTCGGCGGCGGCCTACGCCACCAAGGCCGGCATGCGCTGCGGGGTGCTGGTGCCCGAGGGGAAGATCGCGATGGGCAAGCTGTCCCAGGCGATCGCGCACGGCGCCACCCTGCTGCAGGTCGAGGGCAACTTCGACGACTGCCTGACGCTGGCCCGCAAGCTGGCCGAGTCCTACCCGGTCGAGCTGGTCAACTCGGTCAACCCGGACCGGATCCAGGGCCAGAAGACCGCCGCGTTCGAGGTGGTGGACGCGCTCGGCGACGCCCCCGACATCCACTGCCTGCCGGTGGGCAACGCCGGCAACATCACCGCCTACTGGCAGGGCTACGGCGAGTACACCACCGACGCCGAGCAGCCCGGGCCGGCCACCCGCCGGCCGGTCATGTGGGGGTTCCAGGCCGCTGGCGCGGCCCCGATCGTGCTGGGCCACCCGGTGGACGAGCCGGACACGGTGGCGACCGCCATCCGGATCGGCAACCCTGCCTCCTGGCGGCGCGCCGAGGCCGCCCGGGACGAGTCCGGTGGCCTCATCGACGCGGTCACCGACGAGGAGATCCTGGCCGCGCACCGGCTGCTGTCCAGCCGCGAGGGCGTCTTCGTGGAACCGGCCTCGGCCGCCTCGGTCGCCGGGCTGCTCAAGCAGCACGCCGCCGGCGCGGTGCCCGCTGGCGCCCGCATCGTGTGCACCGTCACGGGGCACGGCCTGAAGGACCCGCAGTGGGCGCTGCGCAACGCCGACGGCTCCGACGTCGAGCCGGTGCGGGTTCCGGTGGACGCGGTCACCGCCGCCCGGGCCCTCGGGATGGAGGGCTGAGTGGCCCTGGGCCAGGAGCAGCAGGTGCCGCCGGCGGGGGCCAGCGCTCGCGTCAGCGTGCCGGCCAGCAGCGCCAACCTCGGCGCCGGCTACGACTGCGTGGGGCTGGCGCTGGGACTGCGCGACGACTACGTGCTGACCGTCACCGACCGGCCCGGACTGGTGGTGGACAACAGCGGTGAAGGTGCGGACCGGCTGTCCCGGGGGGAGGACCACCTGGTGGCCCGCGCGCTACGGGTCGGCTGGGAGTCCTGCGGGCTGCCCTGGCTGGACGGGCTGGCGCAGCACGGCCGGGGACTACGGCTGCGCTGTGACAACGCGATCCCCATGTCGGCCGGACTGGGGTCCTCGGCCGCCGCACTGGTCGGCGGGCTCGGGCTCGCGCACGCGCTGGTCCGCGACGGCGCGCTCACCGACGACGACCGGACCCTGGTCAACACCCAGGCCGGGCTGCTGGAGGGGCATCCCGACAACGCCTCGGCGAGCGTGTACGGCGGGATGACGCTCTCCTGGCTGCCCTCGGAGCGGGCCGTGCGAAGCGTACGGCTGGAGGTGCACGAGGACATCGAGCCGGTGGTGCTGGTGCCGGAGGGGGAGCGGCTGTCCACCCGCACCGCCCGGCAGGTGCTGCCGCCGCACGTGCCGCACAGCGAGGCGGTGCGGCAGGCCGGCCGCGCCGCGCTGCTGGTGCACGCGATGACCGTTGACCCCTCGCTGCTGCTGGACGCCACCCAGGACTGGCTGCACCAGGAGTACCGCAGGCGGGCCTACCCCACCACGATGGCGGCCGTGGACGGGCTACGAGCCCAGGGTCACGCGGCGGTGGTGTCCGGGGCCGGTCCCACGGTGCTGGTGCTGGCTCGTGCCGCCTGGGCCGAGCAGGTCGTCGACGAGGTCCGCGGGTGGGGCCCTGGCTGGCGGTCGCTGCGCCCCGGGGTGGCCCGGGACGGGCTGACCGTCAGGCCAGTCCCGAGCGCCGTGTGAGGCGGCACGCCCGAAGCAACTGGGGAAACCCGCGCCGGGTGGCCGGCCGGCGCAGCCAGCCGTGCGGGTCGTCACCGGCGAGAGCGGCGCCGTGCGGGTCCGGCAGCCGCCCAGCCAGCCAGGACACCACCTGCTGCTGCGGGCCGAGCGGCAGTGGCTGCCCGGCCTGGCCGAGCAGCCCGTGCCGGGAGTCGTAGACCTGGGCGCCGTTCAGCACCGCGCCGCCCTCGGCCCGGCAGGACGCCCCGGGCGGCAGCAGCACCCGGCGGTAGTTCGGCTCGGTCCGGTCCACCAGCCGCAGCTGGAGCTCGTCGAGCCAGGTGACGACGACGGGCGACACCGCCCCGCGGGCCGCGGCGAACGGCGCCGCCGGGACGTAGCCGCCGGCGCTCGCGTGCGCGGAGTGGCCGACGCCCAGCCCGTGGACCACGGCACGCACCATCGGCAGCCCGCGGCGCAGGTGGCTGCCCAGCTTGCGGGCCAGCACGGCGGGGGCGGCGTTGGAGCCCACCGCCACGACCGGCACCCGCCGGGTGAGGTCATCGGGCTCGGGCGGTCGGGCGCGGAGCCCAGCCGGCATGAGCACCCCGCTGCGGGCGGCGACGGGCCAGGGGTAGCCGGCCGGGTGCGGGTAGGTGGCAGCCGCCGCGAGTGGCGGTAGCACGGCGGTCACCGTGGTGCGGGGTCGAGGGTCGCCCACCCGACGGATCGTACCCAGCAGCCGGCCACCTGGACCGGTGGCGCTCGTCGGCGTGGGCCGCCACGCGGGTGCACCGCAGCGCCCCGTAGCCGACCATGACATGACCGAGGGTGCGCTCGGCGGGACTCGAACCCGCATGCCGTGAGGCACAGGAACCTAAATCCTGCGTGTCTACCAGTTCCACCACGAGCGCCTGCGGCCCCGATGCTACGTCGGCCCCGGGACGCGCCGGGAGCGCCTGCTCACTACGCCACGTCGAGCGCCTTGGCCAGCGAGGCGACGTGGCCGGTGGCCTTGACGTTGTACCGGGCCAGCTCCACGGTCCCCTGCTCGTCGACCACCACGGTGCTGCGGATGACGCCGGTGACGGTGCGGCCGTAGCTCTGCTTCTCACCCCACGCGCCGTAGGCTTCCAGCACCTGCCGGTCCTCGTCCGACAGCAGCGGGAACGTCAGCGACTCCTGCTCGGTGAACGTCACCAGCTTCTCGGGGGAGTCGGGGGAGATACCGAGCACGGCGTACCCCGCCTGCTGCAACCGGGCGAGGTTGTCGCGGAAGTCGCACGCCTGCGTGGTGCAGCCCGGGGTCATCGCCGCCGGGTAGAAGTAGATGATCACCTTCTGCCCCGCGTAGTCGCTCAGCGAGACCTGGTTGCCCGCAGCGTCGGACAGGGTGAAGGCTGGCGCGGGCTGGCCGGGTTCCAGACGTGGCATGGTTCTCCTCATCACGAGATCGAGCGCGGTCTGGGTTATCGTCTCAGGGCAGTGACCACGCAGCCGCCCCGACCTCCGGGAAGGACACCAGATGGCTGAAGAGACGTCGCCCCGATCCGTCGCCGAGATCGAGGCCGACCTGGACGCGACGCGGGAGCGGCTCGCTCGCTCCGTGCAGGAGTTGGCTTCCCGCGTCAGCCCGGCCGAGCTGAAGCGCAAGCAGAGCGAAGCGGTCCGCGAGAAGGTCAACGAGACGTTCTACACCCCGGCAGGTGACCTGCGCTACGAGGTCGTGGCCGGCATCCTCAGCGGCGTGTCTGCGGTCGCGCTGCTGCTCGGCGGCGCCCGACGGCTGTTCTACAAGGGCTGACGCCTCGGTGCCGAGCATGGGCCGCCTGCCGATCCGGATGCTCCACGACCGGCTGCTCGTATCCGCCGAGGACCAGGGAGAGCGCCGCTCCGGCGGCGGCATCGTCATCCCCGCCACCGCCAGCGTCGGCAAGCGACTCGGCTGGGCCCGGGTCGTGGCCACCGGCCAGCACGTGCGCCAGGTCGAGGTCGGTGACCGGGTGCTGTACGACCCGGAGGACAAGGCCGAGGTGGAGCTGGGGAGCAAGGACTACCTGTTGCTGCGCGAGCGCGACCTGCACGCCGTCGCCGCCGAGCGGGTCGAGGACGCCGGCACCGGTCTCTACCTGTGATCGTCGACCAGGCGCTCTACCGGCACGGGCGCCGGCAACCAGCCCCGGACGATAACGACGCGCTGCCGGCCCTGGCCTCGGCCGACAGCCAGGCCTTCGTCTGGATCGGGCTCAAGGACCCGACGGGCGAGGAGATGACCACGATCAGCAGCACGCTGGACCTGCCGTCGCTGGCCGTGGAGGACACCCTGCACGGCCGGCAGCGGGTGAAGATCGAGCAGTACGGCGACGTCACGTTCGCCGCGCTGCGGACGCTGCGCTACGTCGAGGCCACCTCCGACATCGAGACCGGTGAGGTGATGGTCTTCGCCGGCCCCCGCTACGTGCTCACCGTCCGGCGCGGCGACCTGGCCCCGCTGACGGGGGTGCGGCGCCGCCTGGACCAGGACCCGGAGCTGCTGGCCCGCGGCGGGCCGCTGGCGGTGCTGCACACCGTGATCGACACCATCGTGGACACGTACCTGGACATCGACGACGAGGTCCAGCAGGACCTGGAGGAGATCGAGGCCGACGTCTTCGCCGGCGCCAACGCGGTGCACTCCGGAACGATCTACCGCCTCAAGCGGGAGGTGCTGGAGTTCCGTCGCGCGGCTGAGCCGCTGGTGTCCTCCGTCGGCTGGCTCATCGGGTCGCGCGGCCCCGTGGCCTCGGAGGAGCTGCGGCTGCAGTTCCGCGACGTCACCGACCACCTGCAGCGCATCGTCGACCACATCGAGAGCTACGACCGGCTGCTCACCGACGTCCTCAGCGCCCACCTCGCCCAGGTCTCGGTGCAGCAGAACAACGACATGCGCAAGATCTCGGCCTGGGTGGCGATCGCGGCGGTGCCCACCCTGCTGGCCGGGATCTTCGGCATGAACTTCACCCACATGCCGGGGCTGGAGTGGACCTATGGCTACCCGGTGGCGCTGGCGGTGATGGCCACCCTGTGCTTCGTGCTGTACCGGCTGTTCCGCCGGTCCGGCTGGCTGTAGCGGCTCCGGCCCGGCGCCGTCCCGGCCGGGTGGCGGGTCACCCGGCGACGGCGCTGCGGCCGGCGACGAAGGCGTCCACGCAGCGGCGCACGTCCTCCTCGGAGTGGGCCGCCGACAGCTGCACCCGGATCCGGGCCTTGCCGCGCGGCACCACCGGGTAGGAGAAGGCAATCACGTAGACGCCGTGCTCGAGCATGGCGTCGGCGATCTGGGTGGCCTGCCTGGCGCCATCCTCACCGGGGAACATGACCGGCACGATCGCGTGCGAGCCCTCCAGCAGGTCGAACCCGGCCTCGGCCATCAGGTCCCGGAACAGCCCGGTGTTGCGCCGCAGCGCCTCCCGCTGCTCGGCGGACTCGCGGGCGATCTCCAGCGCCTTGAGCGAGCCGGCCACGATCGAGGGGGCCACCGCGTTGGAGAACAGGTAGGGCCGGGCGCGCTGCTTGAGCAGGTCCACGACCTCCTGGCGGGCGGCCACGTAGCCGCCGCTGCCGCCGCCGAGCGCCTTGCCGAACGTGCCGGTGAGGATGTCGACCCGGTTGTGGGTCTCCGCTGTCGTGTCCAGCACGCCGCAGTGCTCGTGGGTGCCACGGCCGTGCTCGCCGACGAAGCCGGTCGCGTGCGAGTCGTCGACCATCACCAGCGCGCCATACTCGTCGGCGAGGTCACAGATCTCGGCCAGCGGGGCGTAGTAGCCATCCATCGAGAACACTCCGTCGGTGACGATGACGGTGCGGCGCGCGCCGCCCTCGCGGGCGTCCTCCAGCTGGGCGCGCAGGTCTGCCATGTCGCGGTTGCGGTACCGGAACCGGCGCGCCTTGCTGAGCCGGACCCCGTCGATGATCGAGGCGTGGTTGAGCTCGTCGGAGACGATCGCGTCCTCGGGCCCGAACAACACCTCGAAGATGCCGCCGTTGGCGTCGAAGCAGGAGGGGAACAGGATGGCGTCCTCGGTGCCGACGAAGTCGGCGATGGCCCGCTCCAGCTCGCGGTGCTGGGTCTGGGTCCCGCAGATGAAGCGCACCGAGGCCATCCCGAAGCCCCACCTGTCCAGCGCCTCCCGGGCCGCCGCCCGGACGTCGGGGTGGTCGGCCAGCCCGAGGTAGTTGTTGGCGCAGAAGTTGAGCGCCTCGGCCCCTTGGGTGGTCACGTGCGCCGACTGCGGGGAGGACAGCTCCCGCTCCACCTTGTAGAGGCCGGCCTCCCTGATCTGCTCCAGCTCCTGCGCCAGCTGCTCCCTGACTGCCTCCATCATGCGCCTCCTCAGCTCCAGTCCATGATGACCTTGCCGCACTCGCCCGAGCGGGCGGCTGCGAACGCGTCCTGCCAGTCCTCGGCGGGCACGCGGTGGGTGATGACCGAGCGCACCCGCTCCCGCAGCGTCTCCGACGTCTGCATCATGAAGGTCATCCGGTACCAGGTGTCGTACATCTCCCGGCCGTAGATCCCCTTGATGGTCAACATGCGGGTGATCACCGGGCCCCAGTTGATGCCGAACGGCTCCTTGGGGATGCCCAGCATCGCGATCTTGCCGCCGTGGGTGCAGTTCTCGATCAGCTCGGACATCGCGGTGGGGGAGCCGGACATCTCCAGGCCGACGTCGAAGCCCTCGGCCATGCCCAGCCGCTCCTGCACCGACTCGATCCGCTCCCGGGCCACGTTGACGACGTGGTCTGCGCCGACCCTGCTGGCCAGCGCCAACCGGTAGTCGGACACGTCGGTCACCACGACGTAGCGGGCGCCGATGTGGCGGGCGATCGCGGTGGCCATCACGCCGATCGGGCCGGCGCCGGTGATGAGGATGTCGTTGCCGGAGACCTGGAACTGCAGCGTGGTGTGGACGGCGTTGCCGAGCGGGTCGAAGACCGCGCCCAGGTCGGCGTCGATGATGTCCGGCTGCACCCAGACGTTGCTGTGCGGCACGACGACGTAGTCGGCGAAGGCGCCGTCCCGGTTGACGCCGAGGCTGGAGGTCTGCACGCACATCTGCTGACGCCCGGCCCGGCAGTTGCGGCACACCCCGCAGACGACATGGCCCTCGACGGAGACGTACATGCCCTCCGCGAGGTCGTACTTGCCTCCCTGGCTGGGGACGCCGGGTCCCAGCTCGACGATCTGGCCGTAGAACTCGTGCCCGACCGTCAGGGGCGGACGCAGCATGGAGGCCGCCCAGTCGTCCCACGCCTCGATGTGCAGGTCGGTGCCGCACAGCCCGGCGCGCAGCACCCGGATCTTGACCTCCCCGGGTCCTGGCTGCGGCTCGGGCACCTCCTGCAGCTCGAGTCCGGGCGCGGCGGTGGGCTTCACGAGAGCACGCATGACCGCCATCCTGACGCAACCGTCTCGATTTCATCGAGGGGGTTCCCCGGTGCTAGTGTTCTCGGCTGTTGCGCCATTAGCTCAATTGGCAGAGCAGCTGACTCTTAATCAGCGGGTTCGGGGTTCGAGTCCCTGATGGCGCACCCCCAACAGGCCCCGCCGGCACCAGCCTGGCGGGGCCTGTCCGCGTCCGGGGGCCCGGGGCAGGTAACGCGGCCAACACGCCAGGCCGCGCGGCCAACACGCCAGGCCGCCGCGTCACTGCTGCTCGGCGTCACTGCTGCTCGGCGTCCCGCTCGTCCGGCAGCACGCGGCGGTCGGACTCGCCCTCCAGCTCGGCCAGCGCCCGCGCCGCGTAGGCAGCCAGCCGCTCGCGCTCCTCCGGGCTGATCCGGTCGCTGCGGCCGAACGTCGCGCCGGCCGGCAGCTGCACCAGCGAGGCGGGCCGCGCCGGGCGCTCGCGGTGAGCGAGCACCTCCGGGGGCTCCTGGCCCCGCGGGGCGGTGGGGTCGTCGGTCAGCGTCTGCTGCTGCTCCCGCGGCTCGTCTCCACCGGTGCTGTTCTGTCGCAGCTTCCCGGCCGGGGAGTCCGGCGCGGATGGGGTCGGGTCCTCGGTCGTCATCACCCCAGCATCACCCCGGCCGCCCGTGCGGTCCACCGGGGTGCCACCGGCGTGTCCCGGCGGCGCGGTCCGCGGTGCGGCTCGAGGCGCGCGCTGCGGCTCGCTGGGGCAGACTTGACGCGTCCGCTGGCCAGCGCAGTGAGGAGGCCTGATCCATCGTGGAGCAGCAGCAGACCGGCTCGTCGAGCGCTCACGAGGGTCACACCACGCGCGGCCGGGCGGCGGGCGAGGAGCGGTTCGCCGACAGCGACCAGTTCCCCGACGACCCGACGGACCTGTCCAAGCGGAGCTGGAAGGGTGTGCTCAAGCGCACCGTCTCGGAGTTCGGGTCCGACCAGTGCCTGGACCTGGCCGCCGGACTGACCTACTTCGCGGTGCTGTCGGTGTTCCCGGCGTTGGTGGCCCTCACCTCGCTGCTGGGGGTCTTCGGGAGTGGCCGGGAGACCACGCAGGCGATGCTGGACCTGATCGGGCAGCTGGGCGCCGGTGGGGACACGATGCAGATCGTCGAGAGCTACGTCAGCAACATGCAGACCGTCCAGGGCGCCGGGATCGGTCTGGTCCTGGGTCTGGTCGGTGCGCTGTGGACCGCGTCCAACTACGTCAACGCCTTCTCCCGCGCGATGAACCGGATCTACGAGGTCGAGGAGGGGCGGCCGATCTGGAAGCTGCGCCCCTGGATGCTGCTGCTGACCCTGCTCATGCTGCTGATGGTGGTCCTCATCGTCGTGGCGCTGGTGCTGACCGGCGGCCTCGCCGAGGCGGTCGGCTCCGTCGTGGGCCTGGGAGGCACTGCGGTCACGGTCTGGAGCATCGCCAAGTGGCCGGTGGTCCTGCTGCTGGTCGTCGCGCTGATCGCGCTGCTCTACTGGGGCACCCCGAACGTGAAGCCCCCGAAGTTCCGGTGGGTCAGCCCGGGCGCCGCGGTGGCCATCGTGACCTGGGCCCTGGGCACCGTGGCCTTCGGCGTCTACGTCGCCAACTTCGGCAACTACAACGCCACCTACGGCGCGCTGGCCGGCGTCATCATCGGCCTGCTGTGGCTGTGGCTGACCAACATCGCGCTGCTGTTCGGTGCCGAGTTCGACGCCGAGCTGGAGCGGGGCCGGGAGCTGCACGCCGGACTACCCGCCGAGGAGGCCATCCAGCTGCCGCCGCGGGACGACCGGCAGGCCGTAAAGAAGGCCGAGAAGCAGGAAGAGCTGGTCGCCGAGGCACGCCGGATCCGGCTGCGCGCCGCCCGCCGGCCCCGTGGCCGGAGCGACTCCTGACAGCAGGTACGATGGTCCGCGTTGTCCGGACGGGGTCACCCGCCAGGGCGGCATGGTGGGTGTAGCTCAGCTGGTAGAGCGCTGCGTTGTGGTCGCAGATGTCGCGGGTTCAAGTCCCGTCACTCACCCCACGCCGGCACCGCCCCTGACCTGCACGAAGGCAGTCGGGGGCGGTGCCGTTCTCTACGCCTGCTACCGGTCGCCGCCGGTGCGCTGGGCGGAGCGCTGCTGGTAGCGGCGCGCCCCCCGGGAGCCGAAGGCGGTCAGGGCCCCGACGGTGCGGGAGCCGAGCCTGCGGGCGGCCTCGTGGCCGCGTGCCGCCGGGTGCGTCGCCGAGTCGGGAGCCGAGGGGAGCAACCGGGCGGCCAGCCCCAGCGCGCGCACCGTCGTGGCCGGCGCCAGCCCGTGCACCCGCATCGCCACCTTGGCCATCGGGGTGAGCACCACCATCGGCCGGCCCCGCAGCACGCCGTCGACGATGCGGCGCGCGGCCCGCTCGGCGTTCATCGCCAGCAGCGGTAGCGACGCCGACGGACCGAACCAGGCGTACTCCCGCGCCTGGTCACCGACGAACCAGGCGTTCTCGTGGGAGCCGGTCCGCATCAGCCACGGCACCACCGTGGTGGAGGTGACCCCGGTCCCCGACAGCTCGACCGCCAGCCCTTCGGAGAAGCCGACCGCGCCGAACTTGGCGGTCGTGTACGGCAGCAGGTGCGGGGCCGGGACGACTCCGCCGATCGAGGTGATGGTGCCGATCCGGCCGTGCCCACGGGCCCGCATCTCCGGCAGCACCTCCCGGGCGAGCCGGATCGGCGCCCAGAGCATCGTGTCCACCGAGGCCCGGAAGTCGGCCTCGGTGGTGGCCGCCTCCGGGCCGACCTGGATCACCCCGGCGACGGTGACGAGCACCTCGACCGGACCCAGCTCCTCCCGGACCCGACGCACCAGGTCGGTCACCTGGGTGGGGTCAGTCAGGTCGCACGGGTAGCCGCGCACCGTCCCCGGCCCGTGCCGCTCGGTGGCCAGCCGGCTGGTGGACTCGGCGAGCACGGCTGCGTCCCGGGCGCAGACGGCGACGGTGTGCCCCCGTTGGAGCAGCTCGCGGGCGATCAGCCACCCCAGCCCGCGGGACCCTCCGGCGACCAGGGCGACGGGTGCGTTGTTCATCCACCGACGGTAGGTCCCCGGGGCGGGCTGCGCTCGCCGAACCCACCGGCGCGACGCCGGACCGCGGCCCGGATGCGGGGAGGTACCGGTCGGCCTACTGTCGAGCCATGCGAGCACTGACCTGGCAGGGAGTCGAGAAGGTGGAGGTCCGGGAGGTCCCGGACCCGGTCCTGCAGGAGCCCACCGACGCGGTGGTGCGGGTCACCTCGACCGCGATCTGCGGCTCCGACCTGCATCTCTACGGCGTCCTCGCACCGTTCCTGCGGTCCGGGGACGTCCTCGGCCACGAGTTCATGGGCATCGTCGAGCAGGTGGGCGAGCAGGTGACCTCCCTCACGCCGGGAGACCGGGTGGTGGTGCCGTTCCCGATCGCCTGCGGCCGCTGCTGGATGTGCTCCCGCGGGCTGCACACCCAGTGCGAGACGACCCAGGTGCGCGAGCACGGCAGCGGAGCGGCGCTGTTCGGGTACACCGAGCTCTACGGCGGCGTCCCGGGTGGCCAGGCCGAGTACGTGCGGGTCCCGTTCGCGGACGCCGGCCCGGTGCGGCTGCCTGCCGAGGGCCCGGACGAGCGCTACCTCTACCTCTCCGACATCCTCCCGACCGCCTGGCAGGGCCTGGAGTACGCCGACGTGGGCAGCGACGACACCCTCGCCGTGCTCGGGCTCGGCCCGGTCGGCCAGCTGGCGGTGCGCGCCGCCCGCCACCGCGGGGTCGGCCGCGTCATCGGGGTCGACCTGGTGCCCGAGCGGCTGGCCCTCGCCTCCGCGTACGGCGCCGAGGTCGTCGACGCGTCCGCGGTGGACGAGGTCGGTGACGCGCTGCGCGACCTGACCGACGGCCGCGGCCCGGACGCCGTGCTCGACGCCGTCGGGATGGAGGCCCATGGCAACCCGGTGGCCGCGGCGGTGATCCGCGGCGCGCGCCGCCTCCCGGGCCCGCTGGGCCGGGCGGCGTTCGAGCACGCCGGCGTGGACCGGCTCGCGGCCCTCTACACCGCGATCGACGCGGTGCGCAGGGGCGGGACGATCTCCCTCTCCGGGGTCTACGGGGGCACGGCCGACCCGATGCCGATGCTCACCCTCTTCGACAAGCAGGTCCAGGTGCGGATGGGCCAGTGCAACGTGCACCGGTGGGCGCCGGAGCTGCTCGAGCTGGTCTCCGGGGCCGAGGACGTGCTGGGGCTGGAGTCGCTGGCCACGCACCGGCTCCCGCTGGAGGAGGCCGTCGAGGGCTACGAGATGTTCCGCGCCAAGCGCGACGGGTGCGTCAAGGTGGTCCTCACGCCGTGACCGGGCCCGGCCCGGCCCGCTCCACCGGGGCGAGCGCCAGGCTGCGCCACAGCAGCCCCTGCTCGTCGGCGACCGGGTGCAGCCCCGCGGCCGCCAGCTCGGCCAGGACCTCCCGGTGCGGGTGCGCGTACGCGCGGAACTGCTGGCCGGTCAGCCGCAGCGTCAGGTTGCCCAGGCTGATGCCTGCCCACACCGCCAGTCGCTCCCGCGGGAGCGTGAGCAGCAGCAGCCTCCTGGTCCGGCCGGCGGCCGCCCGCAGCAGCGCGGCGTGGTCGGGGTAGCAGCACACCACCCGGTGCAGCACCACCACGTCCGCCGGAGCCACCGCCTGCGGCTCGCGTGCCAGGTCCACGATCCGGCGCTGCACCCGGTCGGCGACGCCGGCCTCCCGCGCCAGCTGCCCGGCGGCCTCGTCGTAGCTGTCCGTCATCTCCAGCGCGGTGGCGTGCGCGGCGCCACGGCGCAGCAGGGTCACCGTCAGCCCGCCGACTCCCGCCCCGACCTCCAGCACAGTGGCGTCCCGGAGCCGGGTGTGCGCCGCCGCCATCCGCGCCAGCAGCGCCTCGGTGCCGCGCACTCCGCGACGGGTCGCGGCCTGGGCCTGCCGGCGCGCCGAGCCGGGGGTGAAGACCCGCCCGTACCCGGCTGGCTCGCAGCAGCCCATCGTCGCCCCGCTCCGCCGTTCCGGTGTGCCGCTACCCGGCGTCGTCGGGCGTGGCGGGCGACGGGGTGACCGCCTCGCCGGCGGTCGGCGGCCCGGGCTGGCCGCTGGGGGCGGCCGCCGCGGCCGTGGTGTGGCCCTCGTCGGGATCGGTCGGCTCGGGCGGCGCCGTGCCGTAGCGCTGCGCGATGGCGCGCAGCGAGGCGGTGTCCAGCCCCGGCCGCGGGCGGAAGACCGCCTCCCGGTAGTAGCGCAGCTCGGCGATCGAGTCCTGGATGTCCCCGAGCGCCCGGTGCCCGCCGGTCTTCTCGGGGGCGGCGAAGTAGGCCCGGGGGTACCACCGGCGGCTGAGCTCCTTGACGGAGGAGACGTCGATGATCCGGTAGTGCAGGTGGCGCTCCAGCTCCGGCATGTCCCGGGCCAGGAACGCCCGGTCGGTGCTGACCGTGTTGCCGCCCAGCGGCGCCTTGCCGGCCTCGGGCACCCAGGTGCGCACGTACGCCAGCACCTGCTCCTGGGCCCGTTCCAGGCTCACCCCCTCGGTGAGCACGTCCAGCAGCCCCGAGTCGGTGTGCATCTGCCGGACGAAGTCGCCCATCTGCGCCAGCGCCGCGTCCGGGGGCCGCACCACCAGGTCGACCCCCTCGCCCAGGACGGTGAGGTCGAAGTCGGTGACCAGGGCCGCTACCTCGATCAGGGCATCCCGCTGCAGGTCCAGCCCGGTCATCTCGCAGTCGATCCACACGATCCGGTCGGTCTGGGCGCGGCTGGCGGCGGTCTGGCTCACGGGCTCAACCCTACGGCCCGGCCCCGCTAGCGTGTGGGCCATGCCCACCAGCCCGCCCGGTTCTGCTCCCGTCGGTCCCTCCGGCCCGCCCGTGACGGCCGGCCCCCCGGTCCGCCCGGTCGGGAACCGCACGGTGCGCCCGCTGCTGCGCGGGCTGCTGGTCGCCGGCGTCAGCGTCTCGGTCTTCGCGCTGTGCGCGCTGGTGATGACGCTGGTCATCACCGAGACCGCGGGTGTCCGCGGCGCGGTGCTGGGGCTGCTCGCGGCCTCGACGGCCATCGGCATCGTGGTGCCGGTCTTCCTGTGGGTGGACCGGCTGGAGGCCGAGCCGCTGCGCTGGATGCTGTTCGCGTTCCTGTGGGGCGCGCTGGTGGCCACCCTGGGCGCGGCCGTGCTGAACGAGCTCGGGATGGCCGTCTTCGCCGGGCTCCAGGTGGACCCGCTGGTCGCGGGCGCGGTGCTGGTGGCCCCGGCGGTGGAGGAGGCGCTGAAGGCGCTCGGGGTGCTGGTCATCTTCTGGGTGGCGCGGCGGGAGTTCAACGGCGTGGTCGACGGGATCGCCTACGCCGGCGTCACCGCAGCCGGTTTCGCCTTCGTCGAGAACGTGCTCTACCTCGGCTCCGCGTATGCCGAGCTGGGCGGGGAGGGACTGGCCGGGGTGTTCCTGCTGCGGGTGCTGATGAGCCCGTTCGCCCACCCCATGTTCACGGTGTGCTTCGGCATCGCGCTGGGGTTCGTGGCCCACCGGCGGTCGGTGTGGCGCCTGCTGCTGCCGCTCGGTGGCTACCTGGCGGCGGTGGCGCTGCACACGCTGTGGAACTTCGCCGCGGTGAGCACGGCGGAGGGGTGGCTGCTGGTGTACCTGGTGGTGCAGGTGCCGCTGTTCGTCGGGTTCGTCACGCTGCTGGTCTGGGCGCGGCGGCGCGAGGGCCGGATGCTGCGGGACCACCTGACCGGCTACGGCCTCAACGGCTGGTTCACCCCCGCCGAGGTGGCCATGCTCATCTCCCCGGCGGAGCGGCGCCGGGCCCGGCGGTGGGCCCGGCAGCAGGGCGGGCGGCGCGCCGCCCGGGCGATGACCTCCTTCCAGGACGAGGCCGTCGAGCTCGCGGTCGCCCGGCGGCACATCGAGCGCGGGGACGACAACCCGGTCTGGCCGCGCCGCGAGCAGCAGCTGCTCCACGCACTCACCGGCAACCGCGCCGGGTTCGCCCCGGGCTCAGCGGGAGGAGTCGGCGTGGGCGAGCAGTGAGCGGCTCTCCGCCAGGAACCGCTCGGCGTAGCTGCCGAACCAGTCGCCCACCTCGCGGAACCGCGCCACGAAGCCGTCCCGGTCGTCCTGCCGCAGCAGCTCCAGCGCCTCGGCGAACCGGTCGTGGTAGCGCTCGATCAGGTCCAGGTGCTCGGGGGAGCCCATGATGATGTCGGCGTAGAGGCCGGGGTCCTGGGCGAACAGCCGCCCCACCATGACCAGCTCCAGCCGGTAGATCGGGGAGGACAGCGCCAGCAGCTCGTCCAGCGGCCGGTCCTCCCCGGCCAGGTGGAGCCCGTAGGCGAACGTCGAGAAGTGGCGCAGCGCCTGGATCAGCCCCATGGCGTGGTCGTGCTGCTCGGCCTCCACCGGGTGCAGCCGCGCCCCCCAGAGCCGGATCTGCTCCAGCAGCCAGTCCGCCGCCGACAGGTCCCGGCCCGGGCAGTAGGCGACGACCTGCTTGGCGAAGCTGTCCACGTCCGGGCCGAACATGGGGTGCAGCCCCACCACCGGCCCGGGGTGGGCCTGCAGCATCGCGGCCATCGGGCCGCGCTTGGTCGAGGTCAGGTCGGCCAGCAGGCAGTCCGGCGGCAGCGCGGGCAGCTGCCCGATCACTTCGACGGTGTCATGGATCGGCACGCTGACCAGCACCAGCCCGGCGCCGTCGACGATCTCCTCGGCGCGCTCCCAGTCACCGGCGTCCAGGGTGCGCACCTGGTACCCGGACAGCGTGAGCATCCGCGCGAACAGCCGGCCCATCCGGCCGGCCCCGCCGACGATGACCACCGGGCCCAGGCCGGGAGCCTGCTGGGTGAAGCCGACGTTCCGCTCGTGGGTGTAGGAGGCCCGCATGCAGCGGCGCAGCACGTCCTCGACGAGGTCGGGCGGGACGCCCCGGGCCTCGGCCTGCGCGCGGCGGGCGGCGATCATCTCCGCCTCCCGCTCGGGCGCGTAGATCGGCACGCCGTGCCGGCCCTTGACCTTCCCGACCTCGGCGACCAGCTCCAGCCGCCGGGCCAGCAGCTCCAGCACGGCCTGGTCGACCTCGTCGATCTGCTGGCGCAGCCCGGCCAGCGGGGCCGCCGGGTCCTCCATGCCGTCCATGGGCGGATCGTATCGGCGCCCTAGAATGCGCGTGGCGTCCGCCCGCCGCGGCGGGCCGGCCCCCGTAGCTCAACGGACAGAGCAGGTCACTTCTAATGACAAGGCTGCAGGTTCGAGTCCTGCCGGGGGCGCCGCAGTGGTGAGCACCGAGGAGGCAGGGCAGGGTGGAGCCGTGACGAGCACCGAGACCGCGCCGGCGCTGCTGGCCGCCGTGGAGCGGCTACGGGCCGCCGCCGAGCAGGTGCTGCTGCCGCTGGAGCTGCCCGACGTCGGGTCCGCACGGGCGGACCGCCGGGAGCTGGTCCAGCAGCTGGACGACTACGTGCTGCCCCGGCTGCGGGCGCTGGACGCCCCGCTGCTGTGCGTCGTGGGTGGCTCCACCGGTGCCGGCAAGTCCACGCTGGTCAACTCCCTGGTCGGCGAGGAGGTCTCCCGGGCGGGGGTGCTCCGGCCTACGACCCGCTCCTCGGTGCTGGTGCACCACCCCGAGGACCAGCACTGGTTCGCCGGCCCCCGGGTGCTGCCCGAGCTCACCCGGGTCACCGGGAGCGCCGGGGAGGCCACCGACCCCGGCTCGTTGCGGCTGGTCACCTCGTCGCGGCTGCCGCCGGGCCTGGCGTTGCTGGACGCCCCCGACATCGACTCGGTGGTGCGGGCCAACCGCGAGCTCGCCCAGCAGCTGCTCTCGGCCGCCGACCTGTGGCTGTTCGTCACCACCGCGGCCCGGTACGCCGACGCGGTGCCGTGGACGCTGCTCCGCCGGGCCGCCGAGCGGGGCACGGCGGTGGCCATCGTGCTGGACCGGGTCCCGCCGGAGGCGATGGACCAGGTCCGGTCGCACCTGGCGCAGATGCTGCGCGAGCAGGGGCTGGAGCAGTCCCCGATCTTCACCGTCCCCGAGACGGCGCTGACGCCCGAGGGTCTGCTGCCGGCGCGCGACACCGACCGGCTCTCGGGCTGGCTGGACTCCCTCGCCGGGGACGCCCGGGCCCGTTCGGTGGTCATCCGCCGCACCCTCAGCGGGGCGCTGGCGTCGCTGACCGCCCGGGGCGCTGCGCTGCGGGCGGCCGCCGAGGGCCAGCAGGAGGCGCGCCAGGACCTGGGCCGCGCCGCCCGGCACGCCTACCGAGACGCCCTGGACGGGGTGCAGGAGGGCATGGTCGACGGCTCCCTGCTGCGCGGCGAGGTCCTGGCCCGGTGGCAGGAGCTCGTCGGGACCGGCGAGTTCCTGCGCCAGGTCGAGGCCGGGGTGGGGCGGCTGCGGGACCGGGTGACCGGCTTCTTCCGCGGACAGCCACCGAGCACCGAGCCGCTGGGGGAGGCGCTGCAGTCCGGCGCCGCCGACCTGGTGACCGCGCAGGCCGAGATCGCCACCGGCTCCACGGCGCGCTCCTGGCGGGCCGCGCCCGGCGGCGAGGCGCTGCTGGCCGCCCACCCCGAGCTGGCCGCCCCCGCGCCCGACCTGCGGCAGCGGGTGGAGCGGGTGGTGCGTGACTGGCAGGGCGCCGTGCTGGACATGGTGCGCCAGGAGGCCGGGCGCAAGCGCTCCACGGCCCGCTACCTGGCCTTCGGCGTCAACGGGGTGGCGGTGCTGCTGATGCTGCTGGTCTTCACCGCGACCGGCGGGCTCACCGGCGCCGAGGTCGGCATCGCCGGCGGGTCGGCCATCCTGGCGCAGCGGCTGCTGGAGGCCGTGTTCGGCGACCAGGCGGTGCGCGAGCTGGCCGCCCGCGCACGCCGTGACCTGCTGCGCCGGGTCGAGCAGGTCTACGACGAGGAGCGCGGCCGCTACGAGCAGGTGCTTGCCGGGCTGCCGGTCTCAGAGGAGACGCTCGCCGAGCTCGCCGCGGCGGCGCGCGGCGTGGAGGACGCCCGGTGAGGCGCCGGGAGCGCGCCTCCCGGGTCCCGCTGGGCTGGCGTGCCCAGCAGCTGGCCGACGCCCTCGACCAGGGCGGGGACCAGCTGGACCCCGCGCTCGTCGAGGAGGGCCGGGCGCTGGTGCGCCGGGTCGCGGAGCGTGGCGCCATCGGCACCGGACGCACCGTCGTGGCGCTGGCCGGCGCGACCGGCAGCGGCAAGTCCACCCTGTTCAACCGCCTGGTCGGCGGCGAGGTGGCCTCGGTGGGGGTGCGCCGGCCCACGACCGACCGGGCCACCGCCGCCATCTGGGGGACCGAGGAGGCCGACGAGCTGCTGGACTGGCTCGACGTCCGGTCCCGGCACCACGTGCCAGCCGACGGGACCGACGGTGCGGGTGAGCTCGACGGGCTGGTGCTGGTGGACCTGCCGGACTTCGACTCCGTGGAGGTCAGCCACCGCGCCGAGGCCGACCGGGTGCTGCAGCGCGCCGACGCCTTCCTGTGGCTGGCCGACCCGCAGAAGTACGCGGACGCCCGGCTGCACGACGACTACCTGCGCCCGCTGCGGGACCACGAGCCGGTCATGCTCGTGCTGCTCAACCAGGTCGACCGGATACCGGGGGAGGCGGTGCCCGAGGTGGCCGCCGACCTGGCCCGGCTGGTCGCCGCCGACGGCGCGGGTGAGCTGCCGGTGCTGCCGCTGTCGGCGCGCACCGGCACCGGCGTCGAGCAGGTCAGGCAGGCGCTGGCGGAGGTCGTGGCGGCGCGGCAGGCCGCCGAGGCGCGACTCGTGGGGGACGTGCGCAGCCTGGCGCGGCGGCTGCTGGAGGGGCTGGCCGGGCAGGAGCCAGAGCTCGACCCGGCGCTGGAGGAGGAGCTGGAGCTGGCGCACCACATCCGCGACCGGGCTCGGGAGGCCTTCAGAACCGAGTGGGACTTGGTCGACGGACACCCTGAGGACGTCCGCGTCACGGTGCTGCGAACCCGGACCGCCCGGGGGGTGGCCCAGGCGCCCTTCCGAATGATGAGTCCAGAGGTATCCGTCGCCGCGCCCTTCCTGGACCCGGAGTTCGTCACCACCGCCATGTCGGTGGAGCGCTCACGCAAGGACGACGGCGTGTTCTACCGCGAAGTGCTGGAGGCCTGCGTGCCCGAGGTTGCGGGCCTGCCGTCCACCAACGATGCCCAGGCCCGACAGGGGGATGGCTCGCTGAAGCTGGAGAGCGTGGCGTCCCGGGCGTGGTACACGGAGGCGGTGAGTCGCGCGCAGGCACAGGCAGCGCCCAGCCTCCCCCCCGTGGTGGATGACGGGCCACTCTCCCCGTCAGACCGGTGGCGGACCGGCCTGCTCCTGCTGTCCAGCTGGCTGGAGGAGTACCAGAAGCGGCTGGTGTCGACCCAAGCCCCGTGGTGGGCATGACGCCGCGGAAGGGAGAGAGCACATGACCTGGAAGCATCGCGGCGTAGCGCTCACGGGAGGACTCGGTGGCGGCCTGGGCGCCCTCCTCGCGGCCACGGGCCGCCTCGGCGCCGCCCTCGCCGTTCTGGCCGTCCTCCTCACCGGCCTGCTCCTGCTCGTTCTTGACCTCCGTCGGCGGCAGCAGGTGTTGTGGCACCACTCGCGATCGGTCCAGAGCTCAGTGCAGGCGGCCGGCAAGGCCACGACCGAGTCGGTCCTCGCACTCGGGGAGTCGCTCAGATCCATCGGGGAGTCCCTCGACAACCGAGTGGCAGAGGTCAGTGAGCAGGCGGCCCGGGCACAGGAGCAAGGTCGCGTCCTCCAGCAGTCGGTGACAGACCTAGGCCGACGCCTCGACGCCGTCGCGGAGGAGATGGCCGTCGGCCTCGCGGGAACGGAGGACCGGGTGTCGACCGCTGTGGCGTCCGCGCAACAGGAACCGCGCGCGGCGCTGTTGAGGCGACTGGAGGAGCGCCATCAGGAGCTCCTCGACGCGGTCAGCGGCAGCAGCGAGGCTGCCGAGCTCAAGGCTCACATGGAGCTCGTGCGACGGCTGTCCACCGGACCGAGCGCTGCCGGGACGACCGCGAACCGACCCACCGCCGCGGCGGTGCTGTCGGTCGTCGAGCTCATCGAGCAGCACCACCCTGAGGCGGTGCTGTCCCTGGGGGCCAGCAACGCCGCGATGTGGGTCGCGGAGGCTCTCCGCACCGCCGAGTCAGCGCGACTGGTCGTCGTGGACGACGACGAGCACGCGGTCTCGGGTGTCGCGCGGTTCCTGCACGAGCGTGGGCTGACCGGGAGGGCCAGCGCCCGCCACGCCCCCCTCACCGACGTGGAGGTGGCCGGTGAGCCGTGCCACTGGTACGACACCCAGGCGTTCACCGACCTGGAGGGGGTGGACCTGGTGCTCCTGGACGGGCCTGCCGCCGGCGCCGGCCGGTTCGCGCGGTACCCAGCAGTCCCGCTGTTGCAGGACCACCTCTCTGAGCACGCCCTCCTGGTGCTGTTCGACGTCTCACGCCTCGGCGCGTCCGCCACAGTGACCCGCTGGGTACACCACCACGGCCTGGTGGTGCAGCGCGCGCTCGCCGGCGACGCCCTCCTGCTCACGCGGGAGGGAGCCGGATAGCGCCACCGGCCAGCCCGCGTCAGCCCTCGCCGTCGCCCCGGATGAACTCCTCCAGGCGCGCCCGCGCCTCCGGGTCCGGCAGCTGCTCCGGCGGGGACTTCATCAGGTACGACGAGGCGGCCAGTACCGGCCCGCCGACCCCTCGGTCCTTGGCGATCTTGGCCGCGCGGATGGCGTCGATGATGATGCCGGCGGAGTTGGGGGAGTCCCACACCTCCAGCTTGTACTCGAGGTTGATGGGCGCGTCACCGAACGCTCGGCCCTCCAGGCGCACGTAGGCCCACTTGCGGTCGTCGAGCCACTGCACGTAGTCGGAGGGACCGATGTGCACGTTGCGCTCGCCCATGTCGTGGTCGACGTTGGAGGTGACCGCCCGGGTTTTGGAGACCTTCTTGGACTCCAGCCGGTCCCGCTCCAGCATGTTCTTGAAGTCCATGTTGCCGCCGACGTTGAGCTGGTAGGTGCGGTCCAGCACCACGCCCCGCTCCTGGAACAGCCGGGCCATCACCCGGTGGGTGATGGTCGCCCCCACCTGGGACTTGATGTCGTCCCCGATGATCGGGACCCCGGCGTCGGTGAACTTCTGCGCCCACTCCGGGTCGGAGGCGATGAAGACCGGCAGCGCGTTGACGAAGGCCACACCGGCCTCCAGGGCGCACTGGGCGTAGAACTTGTCGGCCTCCTCCGAGCCCACCGGCAGGTAGGAGACGAGCACGTCAGCCTCGGACTCCCGTAGCACCTGCACCACGTCGACCGGGTCGTCACCGGCTTCCTCGATGGTCTCGGCGTAGTAACGGCCGATCCCGTCCAGGGTCGGGCCCCGCTGCACCGTCACCCCGGTGGGCGGGACGTCGGCGATGCGGATGGTGTTGTTCTCGCTGGCGTTGATGGCCTCGGCCAGGTCGAAACCCACCTTCTTGGCGTCCACGTCGAAGGCGGCGACGAACTGCACGTCGCCCACGTGGTACGGGCCGAACTGCACGTGCATCAGGCCAGGGACCTCGGCGGCCGGGTCGGCCTCGCGGTAGTACTGGACGCCCTGCACCAGCGAACTGGCGCAGTTGCCGACGCCGACGATCGCGACGCGTACGGAACCCATGGGGTCACTCCTTGTTCGGGGGACTGTCTTCAGTTGCGGAATCCGTGCCCCGGGTCGGGACGTCGGAGGTCGGACGGACCGTGCCCGAGCGGCGCTCGGACTCGATGAGGCCCGCGAGCCAGCGCACCTCGCGCTCGGTGGCCTCCAGCCCGTGCCGATGCAGCTCGTCCGTGTAGGCGTCCCGGCGCGGGCCGGCCGCCTCGCGGAAAAGTGCCAAGCGTTCCTCCAGCCGGCTGCGCCGGCCCTCGAGGATGCGCAGCCGGACGTGGGAGGGGGTGCGGCCGAAGAAGGCGAAGTGGACGTCGAACGTGCCGTCCTCCCACGCGGTGGGGCCGCTGTGGTCGACCAGCTCGGCGAACCGCTCCTTGCCCTCGGCGGTCAGCTCATAGGTGATCCGGCCCCGCCGCCCGCCGCGCAGCGCGGGACCGCCCACGCTCGCCGGCAGCGCGGGCGCCTCGGTGATCCAGCCTCGCTGGACGAACTCGCGCAGCCGCGGGTAGAGCGTCCCGTAGGACAGCGTGCGCACCGTGCCGAGGACGAGGTGGAGCCGCTTGCGCAGCTCGTAGCCGTGCATGGGGGAGTCGTGGAGCAGGCCGAGGATGGCCAGCTCCAGCATCTCCGTGCGACGGCTCACCGCGCACTCCCTTCCGTCACGACCGGTTCGATAGATCACTGCAATATATCGGCTCGATACACCGCCCGCAGCCCCGGCCCCCCGTGGGCGGTTCGGTCGCACCGGCGCTGAAGCGGCATGATGGGCCGGTGACTCGTCGCCCCACCTCTCGCTCGGCGGCCCGCGGTAGCGGCTCGCCCCGCCGGTCCGGCCGCACCCCGGCGTCCGCCTCCCGTCGCCCTCGTTCCGGCTCGGCACGGGGGCGCGGCCAGCGCCGTCCGCTGTGGCGCCGGCTGCTGCTCGTGCTGCTGTGGGTGCTGGTGGTCCTGGGCCTGCTGGGAGCCGCGCTGGTGGGCTACGCCTACGCGCGCACCGACATCCCGGACCCCAACGCGTTCGCCGAGTCGCAGAGCTCGATCCTGTACTACGCCGACGGCGAGACCGAGCTGGCCCGGTTCACCGGCGGCCACAACCGGGAGTCGGTCGGGCTGGACCAGGTGCCCGACCACGTGGAGCAGGCGATGCTGGCAGCGGAGGACCGCGAGTTCTACGAGAACCAGGGGATTTCGATCACCGGCACCGTCCGGGCGCTGTGGAACAACCTGACCACGGACAGCACCCAGGGCGGCTCCACCATCACCCAGCAGTACGTCAAGAACTACTTCCTCAGCCACGAGCAGACTTACGCCCGCAAGTTCGAAGAGGCCCTGATCGCGGTCAAGATCGACCAGGAGCTGTCCAAGGACGAGATCCTGGAGAGCTACCTCAACACGATCTACTTCGGCCGGGGCGCCTACGGGGTGCAGACCGGCGCGCAGGCCTACTTCGGCAAGGACGCCGCCGACCTGACCGTGGCCGAGGGCGCCTTCCTCGCCGGCGTCACCAACGCGCCGTCCCTCTTCGACCCGCACGCGGGCGACAACCAGCAGCGCGCCGAGGACCGGTTCCACTACGTCATCGACGGGATGGCCGAGGAGGGGTGGCTCTCGCCCGAGGAGGCGGAGTCGATGTCCTTCCCCGACGTCCAGCCGCCGCAGCCCACCTCCGCGACGACCGGGGTCAAGGGCTACATCGCCACTGAGGTCCGGCAGGAGCTGATCGACGAGCTGGGGCTGACCGAGGCCGACGTCGACCAGGGCGGGTTGCGGGTGGTCACCACCATCCAGCGGCAGCACCAGCAGGCCGCCGAGCAGGCGGTCCAGGAGATGGTGCCGGAGGAGGCGGTGGAGGAAGAGCTGCGCGTGGGGTTGGTCGCGGTGCGGCCCGGCGACGGCGCGGTCACCGCCCTGTACGGAGGCGAGGACTACTCCGAGCGGCAGATCAGCAACGCCACCGACGCCCAGCTCCAGGCCGGCTCGCTGATGAAGCCGGTCACCCTCGCGGCCGGACTGGAGCAGGGGTTCAGCACGCTGACCGAGTACCCCGGCCCGAGCCCGATGGAGTTCGACATCGAGGGGCAGGCCGAGCCGTACGAGGTGAGCAACTTCCGCGACGAGCAGTTCGGCCTCATCGACCTACGGGTGGCGACCGCGGAGTCCGTCAACACCGTCTACGTGCAGCACAACCAGCAGGTCGGCCCGGAGCGGACCCGCGACCTGGCGGTGCGGCTCGGGCTGCCCGAGGACACCCCCGGGCTGGACGCCGAGCTGTCCAACGTGCTCGGGCCGGCCGCCCCCACCGTGGCGGAGATGGCCGGGGTGTACGCCACGATCGCCGCGGAGGGTGAACGGGCCGACACCTATCTGGTGCAGCGGGTGACCAGCACCAACGGCCAGGTCGACCACGAGGCGGACCCGGAGAGCGAACGCGTGCTGGAGCCGGACGTGACGGCTGACGTGACCGACGCCATGGCGCAGGTGGTCACCCAGGGCACCGGCGTGCTGGCTGGTGACCTGGGGCGTCCCGCGGCCGGCAAGTCGGGGACCAGCGAGAACAACCGCTCGGCCTGGTTCAGCGGGTTCGTCCCCCAGCTGTCGGTGACGGTCGGCATGTACCAGGGCGACGGCACCCAGGAGATGGAGGACGTGGCCGGTCAGGGCCGGGTCACCGGCGGCACCTTCCCGGTGCAGGTCTGGGGCGAGTTCCTGCGGCGGGCGATGGAGGGCGAGCCGGTGGAGGAGCTCCCCGAGCGGGTGGGCGTCGGCGACGACGACGCGATCACGCCAGAGCCGGAGCCGACCGAGACCGAGGAGCTCGAGCCGACCCAGGACCCGGAGCCGACCGAGGACGAGCCCACCCAGACCGAGGACGAGCCCACCGAGACCGACGAGCCCACCCAGACCGAGGACGAGCCCACCCAGACCGAGGACGAGCCGACCGAGACAGGCGAGCCCGAGCCAACGCAGGACCCGGCGCCCACGGACAGCGACGAACCCACCGGCACCACGGGCTCCGGCAGCGGCGGCGGCTCCGGTGGAGGCAGCGGGGGCGGCTCCGGCGGCGGCGGTAGCGGCGGCGGTAGCGGCGGCGGTAGCGGCGGCGGTAGCGGCGGCGGT
>NZ_WIQI01000090.1 GCF_009602535.1 Ornithinicoccus halotolerans
GCCGCGGCCGGCTCGCGGGGCTGACGCTCTCCCGGATCGACGGGGAGCCGGCGCTGAGCACCAGCCACCCGCTCGCGGCCGCGCTGCAGGAGGCGGGGTTCCACCCCGCGCCGCAGGGACTGCGGCTGCGCCGGTGACCGCGGACGGGGCGGGCCGTGCCCGAAGGTGACGCGGTCTGGCGCACCGCGCAGCGGCTGCACCGGGCACTGGCCGGTCAGCGGCTGGTCGGCAGTGACCTGCGGGTGCCGTTGCTGGCGACGCGCGACCTGGCCGGGCGGGACACGCTGGAGGTGGTGCCGCGGGGCAAGCACCTGCTGCACCGCCTCACCGGAGGGCTGACGCTGCACAGCCACCTGCGGATGGAGGGCAGCTGGCGCGTGGTGCCGGGGCGCCGGCCGCCGGCGTGGGCCGCCCGTCACACGGTGCGCGCGGTGCTGTGGACGGCCTCCCACGTCGCCATCGGCGACCGGCTCGGGATGCTGGACCTGGTAGCCACCGCGGAGGAGCACCGGGTGGTGGGGCATCTCGGTCCCGACCTGCTCGACCCCGGCTTCGACCGGGAGCAGGCGCTGGCCAACCTCCGTCAGCAGCCCGGGCGGCCTGTCGCGGAGGCGTTGCTCGACCAGCGCAACCTGGCCGGGATCGGCACCATCTTCGCCGCCGAGCCGCTGTTCGCCCACGGCGTGCACCCGTGGACCCCGGTCGGCGAGCTCCCGGCGGACACGCTCGAGCGGCTGGTGGACTCCACCCGCCGCTGGCTCGTGCTCAGCTGCCGTACCGGCCGGCCCACGGTCGGGGCGCCCCCGGGCGAGCCGCGGGTCCACGGGCGGCAGGGGCTGCCGTGTCGTCGCTGCGGCAGCCCGCTGCGGGTGGCCCCGCTGGGACGGCAGCCGCAGGAGCGGGTGCTGTTCTACTGCCCCCGCTGCCAGGGCGGACTCGCGCCCGGCGACGAGGGCCGGCCGCAGGCCCCACTGGGGCACCGGCGCTGAGGCACCGGCCGCCAGGGAACCCGGCGGGTCAGGCGGCGGAGGTGACGACCCGGCGCTCGCCGTCGCGGTTGCGCTCGCGCGGCGGCATCGCGTCGTGGTGCAGCGGCTGGGCCAGCCCCTCGGCGAGCACCGTGGACAGCTGCGCCTCGGCGGCCTCGGCCAGGCTCACCCGGCCCGCCACGTCACTGAGCATCTGGCTCAGCGGCAGGTCCAGCGCCCGGCAGATCGACGCCAGCAGCTCGGAGGAGGCCTCCTTCTCGCCCCGCTCGACCTCGCTCAGGTAGCCCAGCGAGACCGAGGCGGACGCCGACACCTCGCGCAGCGTGCGGCCCTGGTCCTGCCGCTTCTCGCGCAGGACGTCGCCCAACTCGCGTCGTAGCAGAACCATCGCCGCTCCCTCCTTCACGTCCGTGTCGGCGTCAGGTTTGACCTCCACCGTACCTCGCCGAGGCGACCGGTTGCGCAGTCAGCCCTCAGCTGAGGCGCTCCAGGGCCAGCGCCAGCACCTCCTCGACGGTGCCCGCTCGCACGTCGGCGCGGTCCCCACCTAGCGTCAACGCCCGCGACACCGTCCCGCCTTCCCCCGCCACCGCGACGTGGACCGTGCCGACCGGGTGGCCCTCCAGCGGGTCGGGGCCGGCGACGCCGGTCGTGGCCAGCCCCCAGCCCGCGCCGGTGCGGGCCCGGACGCCCTCGGCCATGGCCTCCGCCGTCGCCGCGGCCACGGTGCCGTGCCGCTCCAGCAGGCTGGCCGGCACGCCGAGCAGCTGCTGCTTCAGCTCCGCGCTGTAGGCGACGACCCCGCCGAGCACCGCCGCGCTGGCCCCCGGCACCGCCGTCAGCACCGCGCACACCAGCCCGCCGGTGAGGGACTCTGCCGTCGCGACCGTGGTCCCGCCCCCGCGCAGCGCCCGGACGAGCTGCTCGGCCCGCGCCGCTGCGGTGGCCGTCACCGGCCGCCGCGGGTCGGTCATCGCGGCGCACCGTCGCGCTGCCGGCCGAGCCGGAGTGCCTGCAGCAGGTAGTCCACGCCCGTGACCACGGTCACCACGACCGCCGCCCCCATGACGACGTGCCCGACCAGCTGCACGGCCGGGCCGAGCGGGGCGAGCAGCAGCACCAGTGCCAGCGACTGCAGCACGGTCTTGAGCTTGCCACCGGAGCTGGCCGGGATCACGCCGTGCCGGATGACCACGAACCGCAGCGCGGTGATGCCCAGCTCGCGCCCGAGCACGACGATGGTCACCCACCACCACAGCTCACCGAGCACGGAGAGCCCGATGAACGCCGCGCCGACCAGCGCCTTGTCGGCGATGGGGTCGCCGATCTTGCCCAGGTTGGTGACCAGGTGCCGGCGCCGCGCCAGGTCCCCGTCCACCCAGTCGGTCGCGATCGCGATCACGAACACCGCCGCCGCCCACCATCGCCGCGCGCCGTCGTCGCCCGGGTCGGCCAGCAGCAGGTAGGCGAACAGGGGCACCAACAGGATGCGCAGCGCGGTCAGCCCGTTGGCGACGTTGAACGGGCTCACCCGGTCAACGGGATCGGCGCCGTGGTCGGGGTGGCGCTCCGGGGCCCGCCAGTGACGGGGACGCGTCACCGCCGGTCCTCCTCCGTACCCAGCGGCTCCGCAACCAGGTCGACGCCCTCGCTGGCCACGACCCGTGCGGTCACCACCGTGCCGACCGAAGCCGGCGCGCCCGCCAGCGCCGTGGTCCCGTCGACATCAGGTCCCTGCTGGCCGGCCCGGCCGACGGCACGGCCGTCCTCGTCGAGCTCCTCCACCAGGACCTCGACCAGCTGCCCGCAGCGCTCCTCGGCCCGCTCGGCCGTCAGCTGCTCGACGAGGCCACCGACCTCGGCGACCCGTGCGGCCACCTCCTCGGCCGGCACCTTGCCGGGCAGCTGCTCGGCCTCGGTGCCGTCTTCGTCGGAGTAGCCGAACACCCCGACGACATCGAGCCGGGCCTGCTCCAGGAAGGCGGTGAGCTCGGCGAGGTCCTGCTCCGTCTCCCCGGGGAAGCCCACGATCACGTTGGTGCGCACTCCCGCCTCGGGGACCCGGTGGCGCACCTGCTCCAGCAGGGCCAGGAAGGCCTCCCGGTCACCGAACCGGCGCATCCGGCGCAGCACCGGTCCGGAGGCGTGCTGGAAGGACAGGTCGAAGTAGGGGGCGATGCCAGGGGTCCCCGCCATGACGTCCAGCAGCTCGGACCGCACCTCCGCCGGCTGCAGGTAGGAGACCCGCACCCGCTCGATGCCCTCGACCGCCGCCACCTCGGGGAGCAACCGGTCCAGCAGCCGCAGGTCACCCAGGTCCTTGCCGTAGGAGGTGGTGTTCTCGCTGACGAGGAAGAGCTCCTTGACGCCCCGCTCAGCCAGCCATGCCGCTTCGGCCAGCACCTCGGCCGGTGGGCGCGACAGGTAGGAGCCGCGGAACATCGGGATCGCGCAGAACGAGCAGCGTCGGTCACAGCCCGAGGCGATCTTCAGCGGCGCCCACGGCCGCCCGTCCAGCCGGGCCCGCACCACGCGAGGCCCGGACGCCGGGCGGCCCGCCCCCACGTCCGCCTCGTCCCCGCGCTGGTGCCCCGGGACGACGACGCCGGTGCTGCCGGCCTGCCGGGCGACCGGAGCCATCGGGAGCAGGGCGCGCCGGTCGCGCGGCAGGTGAGCGGCCGGCGCCTGCCCGTCGAGGACGGCGCGCAGGTGGCCGGACATGTCGTGGTAGGAGTCGAAGCCGAGCACCGCGTCGGCCTCGGGTAGCTGCTCGGCCAGCTGCCGGCCGTATCGCTCGGCGAGGCAGCCCACCGCCACGACCGCCCGCGTGCGTCCCTGCTCCTTGAGGCCGTGGGCCTCCAGGAGGGTGTCGATGGAGTCCTTCTTGGCCTGCTCGACGAAGCCGCAGGTATTGACCACAGCCACGTCGGCCTCGCCGGCATCGTCCACCAGGTGCCAGCCCTCGGCCGCCAGCCGGCCGGCGAGCTCCTCGGAGTCCACCTCGTTGCGCGAGCAGCCCAACGTGACGAGGGCGACGCTGCGCTGGCCGGTCATGGGCCAAGCCTACGGGTCACCGGTCGACTGTCGATTCGCGACCAACTCGACCGTCATGCTGGTGGGAGCACCCGCTCCCGGAAAGACCGACGAAGGAGATGACCATGGCGACCTACGCTGTCCTGCTGCCGGGCGACGAGTCCGTCTGGGAGAACGCGACCCCCGAGCAGCAGCAGGAGGAGTACGACCGGCACGGCCAGTTCGCCCGGCTGCTGGAGGAACGTGGCCACCGGGTGGTCGGCGGCGCCGAGCTGGCCAGCTCCCGCCAGACCCGGGTGGTGCGCGGCCGGCTGGACGAGGTCTCGGTCACCCAGGGCCCCTACGCCGAGACGGTCGAACAGCTCGGCGGCTTCTACCTGGTCGAGTCCGACGACGTCGACGACCTGGCGAAGGTGTGCGGGCTGCTGGCCGGGAGCAGCGGCGTGGAGATCCGTCCCTGCGTCGACCACTCCGAGGAGACCGCACCGTGAAGTACCTGCTGCTCATGTACGGCGACGAGTCCCACTGGGACACGGCACCGGCCGAGGAACGCGAGCGGATCATGCGCGCCCACCAGGACTTCGGCCGTGCCGTCGCCGAGCGCGCCCAGCTGCTCGGCGGCGAGGCGCTCGCACCCGCGGACACGACGACGACGCTCGGCCCCGACACGGGCAGCGGCCGGGCCGTCACCGACGGCCCGTACGCCGAGACGGTCGAACAGCTCGGCGGGTTCTACCTCGTCGAGGCGGCCGACCTGGACGTGATGACCGAGCTGTGTGGTCAGCTGCCGGGCTACTACACGCTGGAGATCAGGCCCGCCCTGGAGCTGGGCTGATGGGTCCGGAGGTGCCGGCCTGAAGGCGTCCGCGAGCTCGGCGGTGGAGCGGGCGTGGCGGGACCACTGGGGGCGCCTGCTGGCGCTGCTGGCCTCCCGGTACCGCCGGCTCGACCTGGCCGAGGACGCGCTCGCGGACGCCTTCGAGGCCGCCACCCGGCGGTGGCCGGCGGACGGCGTCCCGGGCAACCCGGCCGGTTGGCTGCTGACCACGGCCAGCCGCCGGGTGCTGGACCGGCTGCGGGCCGAGGCGGTGCACGCCCGGAAGGAGCCGCTGCTGGTGGTCGACCATGACGTGCACCGGGCAGAGCAGGAGCAGGCCACTGACCCCGCGGGCGGCACGGCCCCGGGGGTGCCAGACGAGCGGCTGCGGCTGGTCCTGCTGTGCTGCCACCCGGCACTGTCCGTGGAGTCCTCCTCAGCGCTCGCGCTGCGTCTGGTCATCGGGTTGCCGGTGCCCGAGATCGCCCGGCTGTCCCTGGCACGGGATGCCACCGTCGCCGCCCGGATCACCCGGGCCAAGCGCAAGATCGCCGCGGCAGGCATGCCGCTCACCCTCCCCGCTCCGGAGCGGCTCGGCGCGCGGCTGGACCGCGTCGCCGAGGTGGCCTACCTGGCGTTCACGGCCGGGTACGTCCCCGCACCGGGCCCGCAGCTGCACCGCGTCGAGTTGGCTGGTGAGGCGATCCGGCTGCTGGAGATCACCCGCGAGCTGGCCGGGCCCTCCGCCCAGGTCGACCTGGTGCTGGCCCTGATGCTCCTGCAGCACGCGCGCCGAGACACCAGGCAGGACCCGCGCACCGGCGACCTCGTCCTGCTGCCTGAGCAGGACCGCCGTCGCTGGCACCACGACGAGATCGCGCGCGGAACGGCCCTGCTCGCGTGCTGGCGCGGTGAGCGGCTCGCCGCCCCGGACCGGGCCCGGCTGCTGGAGGCAGTCATCGCCGCCGAGCACGCCACCGCCCCGACGGCGGCGGACACCCGCTGGGACCGGATCGCCGACGCCTATGCGCAGCTGGAGCAGCTGACCGGCTCCCCCGTTGTTCGGCTCAACCGGGCGGTCGCGGTCGCTGAGGCGCACGGACCACAGGCGGGCCTGCACCTGCTCGCGGGGCTCGACGCCCAGCTGCCCGACTCCCACCGCACGGCCGCGGTGCGAGCCGAGCTGCACGCCAGGCTCGGCAACCACGGGCTGGCGCGGGCCGCCTACGAGGAGGCCATCGGGCGCTGCCCCAACCTGGTGGAACGGGCCCACCTGCAGCGGCGGGCCCGACTGCTCAGCGAGTGATCGAGCCGGCGGAGGAGGGCAGGGCCCCGCCCGCTGTCAACGGCGGAACTTCACCAGCGTCAGGCCCAGCAGCCGGGCGATGACCAGGGCGATGTAGAAGACCTGGTTCAGCATCTCGATCATGATCACCGACCGGGCCGGGTTGGCTCCCGCCTCCGGGCCGATGTCGGACAGCCCGGTTCCGGTCAGCGTCGTCGTGGACAGGAACAGCAGCTCGAACCAGGTCAGCTGCTGGTGACCGCCCTCCACCGTGAAGGAGTTGGGCCAGATGATCTGCACCGCGCCGTAGGTGTAGGCGTAGGCCCAGATCAGCACGGTGAAGCAGGCACCGGTGGCGAACAGCTCGTCCTTGCTGACCCAGGCGTCGGCGAACATGTACCGCAGCATCGAGATGGCGGTGTAGAAATAGAAGACCGCGTGCACGATCTGGGACACCAGCGCCAGCCAGACGATGTCGGTCGTCATCGCCTCGGCGATCGTCAGCACGAAGACCGGCGTGCCGAGGGTGACCGCCACGACGCGGGTGGAGGGGGTCCGGTCGACGGCGGCCACGGCCAGCGCCAGCACGACGAGCTGAAAGACGGAGACCAGCGTCCGGCCCGTGCCACCGGTGGAGGTGTAGGGGAAAGCCAGGATGCCCAGCAGCTGCGCGGCCAGCAGCACGCCCGAGGGGTGGTCGCGCATGGCCGCCCAGTAGCGTTGCCATCGAGTGCGCCCGGCGGCGCCGGCGTGAACGAACATCAGACCGGGAGCCTACTCAGTCCCGACCGGTCAGTGCCCACGCATCCTCGGAGCCGGAGTCCTGGTCCTCCTCGTCGGTGCCGTACCAGGTGCCCTCGTCGTCATACCCGCCGTCGCCGCCGGTCCCGGCGCCGGCAGGCTGCTCCTCCGCTGCCGGCTCCTGTCCCTGCAGCCGGGCCAGCGTGGCCTCCAGGTCGTCCGGCTTGACCATCACGTCCCGGGCCTTGCTGCCCTCGGAGGGGCCGACGATGCCGCGGGACTCCATGAGATCCATCAGCCGGCCGGCCTTGGCGAAGCCGACCCGCAGCTTGCGCTGCAGCATCGAGGTGGACCCGAACTGGGTGGTGATGACCTGCTCGGCCGCCTGCAGCAGCAGGTCCAGGTCATCACCGATGTCCTCGTCGATCTGCTTCTGCGGCGCCACCTGCGTGACGTCCTCGCGATAGACCGGCTTGAGCTGGCCGGTGACGTGGGCGACCACGTCCTCGATCTCGCTCTCGGTCACCCAGGCACCCTGGACGCGCATCGTCTTCGAGGCGCCCATGGGCAGGAACAGGGCGTCACCCTGGCCGATGAGCTTCTCGGCGCCCGGCTGGTCCAGCACCACCCGGCTGTCCGTGACCGAGGAGGTCGAGAACGCCATCCGGGACGGCACGTTGGCCTTGATCAGCCCGGTCACCACGTCCACCGAGGGCCGCTGGGTCGCCAGCACCAGGTGGATGCCGGCGGCGCGGGCCAGCTGGGTGATGCGGACGACGGACTCCTCGACGTCGCGCGGGGCGACCATCATCAGGTCGGCGAGCTCGTCCACCACGACCAACAGGTAGGGGTAGGGCTGCAGCACCCGCTCCGACCCGGCCGGCGGGCTGATGGTCCCCGCACGGACCGCCTTGTTGAAGTCGTCGACGTGCTTGAACCCGAAGGCAGACAGGTCGTCGTAGCGGTGGTCCATCTCCTTGACGACCCACTGCAGCGCCTCGGCCGCCTTTTTCGGACTGGTGATGATCGGCGTGATGAGGTGCGGGATGCCCTCGTAGGCGGTGAGCTCCACCCGCTTGGGGTCGACCAGGACCATCCGCACCTCGTCCGGTGTGGCCCGGACCAGGACCGAGGTGATCATCGAGTTGATGAAGCTCGACTTGCCCGACCCCGTCGCGCCGGCCACCAGCAGGTGCGGCATCTTGGCCAGGTTGGCGATGACGTAGCCGCCCTCGACGTCCTTGCCCACGCCCATCACCATCGGGTGGGTGTTGTTCCGCGCGGCCTGGCTGCGCAGCACGTCGCCGAGGCTGACGTTCTCCCGGTCGGTGTTCGGGATCTCGACGCCGACCGCCTTCTTGCCCGGGATCGGGGACAGGATCCGCACGTCGGCCGAGGCGACCGCGTACGCGATGTTCTTGCTCAGAGCGGTGATGCGCTCGACCTTGACGCCCGGACCCAGCTCGACCTCGTACCGGGTGACCGTCGGCCCCCGGGTGAACCCGGTGACCTGGGCGTCGACGTTGAAGTCCTCCAGGACGCCGGTGAGGGCCTCGACGACCCGGTCGTTGGCCTGCGAGCGGGTCTTGTGCGGCGTGCCCGGCCGCAGCAGCGCGTTGTCCGGCAGCGTGTAGGTGACGTCCCCCGCGAGCTGCAGCTGCTCCACCCGCTGCGGCAGCGGGCTGGTCGGCGGCGCCTCCAGGGTCTCCTTCGGGGGGTCCTGCCGGACCCCGGGGGGCGGCTTGGCGGCGCCGTCGCGCGGGATCGGCTGGGTGTGGTCACCGTCGGGAGCGGCGGCGTCCCCGGCACCGTCGGCACCCTCCGCGCGTTCGGCGCGCGGCTTGCCGCGCAGCGAGCGGCCCTTGCCCTTCTGGACCACGGCCGCCTGGTCGAAGGCCCGGTCGCCCTCGCGCTCCCCCTCGCCCGCGGCCGCCGGGCGGGCCCGCCGACCGTGCTGCGGGCGCCCCTGCCCGTCGTCGTCACGCTGCCCGGAGGCGCCGAACAGGTGCTCCTCCCACTCCCGGATGCGCTGCGGGATGCGGTGGACCGGGGTCGCGGTCACGACCAGCAGGCCGAAGAACGCGAGCAGCACCAGCAGCGGCACGGTGCCCCAGACGGTCAGCGCGGCCGTGATCGGGCTGGCGACGAGGAAGCCGATGACGCCACCGGCGTCCTGCAGCGCCGCGGCCCCCTGCCCGTAGTCCGGGGCGCCCAGGGCCACGTGGGTGAGCCCGCAGCCTGCCAGCGCCAGCGCCGTCGTGCCGATGGCCATGCGGTGGTGGGCGGCCTGGTCCTGCGGCGCGCGGAGCAGCCGGATCCCGAGCCCGAGCAGCACCACCGGCAGCGCGAGCGCGACCCGACCGAAGGTGCCGGCCGCGACCGCGTGGATCCCGTCGCCGACCATGCCCTCCAGCCCCCACCACTCGCGCACCGCGACGACGACCGCCAGCGCGAGCAGCAGGAAGCCCAGCCCGTCGCGGCGGTGCTCTGGCTCCAGCTCTCGCGCGCTCGCGCCCATCTTGCGTACTGCTCCTCCGGTCACGGTGGCCATCCCCATCCAGGTCCCTCGCGCCGCACGCCAGGGCAGCGGCGCGCGGCCGGGGGTAGCGGCAGAGGTGCGTGGCGGCTGGCTGCCCCCGCGCGCCGGCGCGCGACGCCCCGATCCGCGGGTGGCGGGGCGGGACGACGCGCCGCGCCCGGTGCTCCGGGAGCGGGAACGCGTCGATGTCGCAGACTTGGCCACACTGGCACCGTACGCCACAGACCCCTCGTCACTCACGCTCCCACGCGGAGGCGGCCGCCGCCGTCCAGCCCCGCGTCCCTGCGGGGTCAGTCGCCTCCCACGGTGAGGACCGCGCCCTCGCGGACTTCCCACCGGCTGAGCTGACCGGCGGCCGCCTCAACCACGGCCCGCGCGCCCCGCCGGGGAGGCAGGAAGCCCACCCAGGGGCGCAGCGTGCGCACCGCGAGGACGAGCCCCGTCCCGGACACCACCGCGACCTCGACGGGGTAGCGGACCCCCATCATGTGCACCGAGCCGCACGGCTCGAGCCACAGCGCCCCCTCCACCCGGGAGGAGGCCATCAGCCCGGCCCCGGGTCGCCGCGGTGCGTGCCACCAGCAGCGGCCCGCGGGGCACCCCGTCCACCAGCAGGACGTCCGGCCCGGGGCCGACCACGGACCCGCTCCGACGACCACCCATGCCCACCTCCACTCCGGCACCGCGACGCCGCGGTCATCGTAGGCGTGGCCGACGCGGCCCTAGCGCTTAGGCAAGATATGAGCTTGCTCGGACTCGGATGCAAGACAGAACCTTGCCTACTGCGTGTCGCAAGGTATGCTCTTGCCCATGAGCAGGGACCGGGTCACGGTCATCGGCGACGTCGTCGGGTCCCGCCGTGCCTCCGACCGCCGCGGGACGCAGCGTCGACTGCAGCAGGGCCTCGCCGCCGTCAACTCCGAGGCCTGCACCGACGACCCGCTGGTGGTGACCGTGGCGGACGAGTTCCAGGGCTCCTACTCCCGCCTCGGCGAGGCGCTGCACGCGGTGGCCCGGTTGCGCGCCGAGCTCAGCCCCGGTGTCGACGTCCGGTTCGGGGTCGGCCGTGGCCCGGTCGAGGTCATCGACGAGCAGGCCGGCACCCAGGACGGGCCGGGATGGTGGGTGGCACGCGGGGCGATCGACCAGGTCCGGCAGGCGCAAGCGCGGACCGGGTGGGAGGCGATCCGGACCAGCTACGCCGAGCACGACCCCGATCCCGGGCGGGTCGCGGCGGTGCGCGCCGCCCTGGTCTGTCAGGACGTCGTGCTGGGGTCGCTGGACGAGACCGGCTGGAGGATCGTGAGGGGACTGATGGCAGGACGCACCCAGGCCGAGATCGCCGAGGGCCTCGGCATCACCCGGCAGGCGGTCCAACAGCGGCGCAAGCACGGCCACCTGCCCATGGTGCTGGACGCCATCGCCCGGCTGCGGGAGCTGCCGTGAGCGCGCTGGCGCTGCTGCTGCTGTCACTCGCCGTGGCCGACATCGCGCGGTCGGTGCTCCGCGGCGACCCGGGCCGGGTGGTTGTGGTCGGCAGCCTCGCGGGGCTGGCCACCCTCGTGACAGGCGCCGTGCTCTCCGGCCGGGCGCTGGGCGCGGACCTGCTGCTGGGCCTGCTCACGGCGGCCGCCGTGGTGGCCTGGGTGGTGCTGTCCGCCGAG
>NZ_WIQI01000091.1 GCF_009602535.1 Ornithinicoccus halotolerans
AAATGTCAAGAGTGACGTCGTGGTCTGTGCCGTCGACGGTGAAGGCGAAGAACGAGCAACACGAGGTCTCCCGGGCGTCCAGCTCCGGCACCGTCCAGCTCGGCTCCGCGGCGGGCTCGGGCAGGTCCTGCAGCCCGCGCCAGCTCACCCCGACCCGCCGCTGCGGCAGCGTGCCGGCCAGGTAGTCGGCCACGACCTCCAGCTCCCGGCCCTCCCCACCGGCGGCCGTCTCCCGCAGGGTGCCGGCGAGCAGCGCGGTCTTGGCGTTGCGGGAGGACGTCGCCGCGACCTGGGCGGAGGTCTCGATCACCTGGGCGAGCAGCACCTGCCCCGCTCCCGGCTCAGTCGGAGGGCTGCGGGCGCAGTGCGCCGTCGCGCACCCGCCCGTGGAGCTCGCCCAGCCGATCGGCCTGGCTGCGGGCCAGGTCGGCGTACCGGCGGAACTCCTCCGGGTCCTCCCCCAGCTCGGCGCCGATCTCGGTCAGCGTCTCCCACAGTCCCAGCTTGCCGATGACGGCGCTGCGCATCAGCTCCATCTCCAGCAGCGGCGTCATCGGCGAGGTGGTGAGGACGCGGCCGTTGAGCTTGAGCCGGCCCAGCTTCTCGGCGGTCCACGCCAGCACCTGCCGGTGCCGCAGCGGCTTCAGGCCCAGGGTGTCGATGAGGCGCTGCAGCCGGTTCTGCTCGTCGTCGATCTCGTGGGCGATCTCGCGCAGCGTCTCGGCCATCGGCGAGCCGGCGTACTGCTCGGCCATCCGGCGGACGCGGGAGAGGCCGGCCGCCGACCCGCTCAGGTGGTCGGACAGGTAGAGCTGGAGCAGCTCGGCGTCGAACGTCGCGGGTACACGGGTCGCGGTCACGGAACCAACTGTGGCACCGCCGCACCGCTCGCGCGCGTCCAGCGCCGCCACCGGCAGGGCACGACCAGGTTCTTCTCAGGCCCGCGTGATAGTCAGGCCCCATGACTACCTGGGACGACCCGGACGGCCCCACCCAGGCCGTCCCCGAGGACGACCCGTTGCCGGACCACTACTTCCGCTGGGCGGAGGCCGCGACCCGCCGGATGCGGGCGGAGGTGTTCGCGCAGGCCGAGCCGCGCCACGTGGAGATCCGTGGCAGCCAGGGCCGGGTGCTGCAGCTCATTCCCCGCTCGGGCATGCGGGTGACCGACCTGGCCGAGCGGGCCCACATGACCAAGCAGGCGCTGGGCCAGCTGGTGCGTGCCCTGGAGGCCAGGGGCGCGGTCGTCATCGAACCGGACGAGCGGGACGCCCGGGTGCGGATCGTGCGCCGCACCGAGCTCGGTGACCGGGCGAGCGCCGACCTCAACCACGCGATCACGCTGGCCGAGGAGACCATCCGCGAGCAGGTCGGCCCGGCGGCCTACGACCAGATGCTGCAGACGATGCGTGACATCGCCGGCACCGACTTCTGAGTCGGCCCGATGGCAGACTCCTTTCCGTGAGGACGCGACCGCCCGGACCCGCCGGCCCCGACCCGCTCGCCCGGGTGCGCGCGCTGCTGCACGCCCACCCGCTCGTCGACGGCCACAACGACCTGCCGTGGGCCGCCCGCACCCTGGTGGGGTACGACTGGGACCGGCTCGACATCGCCGGCCGCACCCCCGCCACCCACACCGACCTGCCGAGGCTCGCCGAGGGTGGGGTCGGCGCCCAGTTCTGGTCGGTGTTCGTCCCCTCGACGCTCCCGCCGGACCAGGCCGTCGTGCAGACGTTGGAGCAAATCGACGCGGTGCACACCATGGTCGGCCGCTACCCCGACCGGCTGGGGCTGGCCACGACGGCGGCGCAGGCTCGAGAGGTGTTCGCCTCCGGGCGGGTCGCCTCCTTGCTCGGCGCCGAGGGCGGCCACTCGATCGGGTGCTCGTTCGGCACGCTGCGGATGCTGCACCGGCTCGGGGTGCGCTACCTGACGCTGACCCACAACGACAACACGCCGTGGGCCGACTCGGCCACGGACGCACCGGTGCACGGCGGGCTCACCGCCTTCGGCCGCGCGGTGGTGCGGGAGATGAACCGCATCGGGATGATGGTGGACCTCTCCCACGTGTCGGCCGACACCATGGGCGACGCCCTCGCCGCCAGCCGGGCGCCGGTCATCTTTTCCCACAGCTCGGCGCGGGCGCTGTGTGACAGCCCGCGCAACGTGCCCGACGACGTGCTGGCGACCATGGCCGCCGCCGGCGGGGTGTGCATGGCGGTGTTCGCCCCGCCGTTCGTCTCCCAGGCGCGGTGGGACTGGCGGGTCGAGGCGGGGGAGGCGGCACGCGCCGAGGGCGTCGCCCCCACCGACCTGACCGCGTTCACCCCGTTCCTGCAGCGGTGGGCCAGGCAGCACCCGCCACCGCCGGTGACGCTGGCGGACGTGGTCAACCACGTCGAGCACCTGCGGGAGGTCGCCGGCGTCGAGCACGTCGGGCTGGGCGGCGACTACGACGGCGTACCCGACCAGCCCGAGGGGCTGGCCGACGTCACCGGCTACCCGCGGTTGCTGGCCGCGCTGGCCGACCGTGGCTGGTCCGACGCCGAGCTGGTCGCCCTCGCCGGCGGCAACGTGCTGCGGGTGCTGGCGGAGGTCGAGCAGGTAGCGGCCCGGCTGCAGCGCGAGGAGCCGCCCGGCCTGGCACGGATCGAGCAGCTCGACGCGCCGGCACCGGCGCCCACCGCAGGCGCGTGACCGCCCGGCCCGGTGACCCGGTGCGACGGGTGGCGCTGCCGCTCAGCGTTGCCGCCGGGGGCGCCCTCGGGGCCTCCGGCCGCTACGGCGTGCAGCTGCTGCTGCCGGCGGAGCCGAGCGGGGTCCCCTGGGCGACGCTGGCCGTCAACGTGGCCGGCTGCCTGCTCATGGGGGTGCTGATGGTGCTGCTGCTGGAGGGGACCGCGACGCCGCACCGGCTGCTGCGGCCGTTCCTGGGGGTCGGCGTGCTGGGCGGGTTCACGACGTTCTCCGCCGTCGCGACCGAGGTGGACGCGCTGGCGCGGGCGGGGCAGGCGGCCGCGGCGGGCGGCTACCTGGCGGTGACGCTGCTGGGCTCGCTGCTGGCGGTGCACGCCGGGATCGCCGCGACCCGGGCAGTGCTGCGACGCCGGCGGGAGGGCGGATGGTGACCGTGCTGCTGGTGGCCGCGGGCGGTGCGACGGGCGCGCTGGGCCGCTACCTGCTCGACCGGTGGGTGCGCCAGCGGCACGACTCGCCGTTCCCGTGGGGGACGCTGCTGGTCAACGTGCTGGGCTCGCTGCTGCTCGGGCTGCTGCTGGGGCTGGCCTCGCGCGGCGCGGTGCCGCCGTGGGCGGTGCTGCTGGCCGGGACCGGGCTGTGCGGCGCGCTGACGACGGTGAGCACGTTCGCCTACGACACCGCCGCGCTGGTGGCCGACCACCGCCCGGCGCTGGCGACCGCCAACGTGCTCGGGTCGGCCACGCTGTGCCTGGCTGCCGCGGCGGTGGGCCTGGCCCTCACCGGGTGAGGGCTGAGGGCCAGGCCCGCCGCGCGCTGCGCCCCGCTCAGCCGGGGCCGGGTCGCTCGTCGGGACCGGTGTCGCGCGGCTCGTCCTCGGCGGCGCGCTCTCCGTGCAGCACGTCCTCCTCGAGCGCGCCGGTCGCGTGCGCGGCCACCAGCTGGGTGCGGCCGGGGTAGCGCACGTCCTCCACCAGCTGCTGCATGACCTCGGTCGGTGGGGTGGTGAACTGCGACACCACGATCGTGACGATGAAGTTCAGGATCATGCCGATGGTGCCGAAGCCGGTCTCCTGGATCCCGAAGAAGCCCTCGGCGTTGCCGTAGATGTCGATCGTCCACAGCTGGTAGGCCAGCGTGGTCCCGAGCCCGACCGCCATGCCGGCCACCGCCCCGGCCGCGGTGCACTTCTTCCAGAAGATCCCGAGCACCAGGATCGGGAAGAAGCTGGCCGCCGCGAGCCCGAACGCGAGCGCCACCACCTGGGCGACGAACCCGGGCGGGTTGATGCCCAGGTAGCCGGCGACCACGATCGCCCCGGCCATCGCGGTCCGGCCCACCAACAGCTGCCGCGCCTCGGAGGCCTGCGGGTTGACCTTCTTGTAGTAGAGGTCGTTGGCCACCGAGGAGGAGATGACCAGGAGCAGCCCGGAGGCGGTGGACAGCGCCGCGGCCAGGCCACCGGCGGCCACCAGGCCCACGATCGGCGCCGGCAGTCCCGCGATCTCCGGTGTCGCCAGCACGACGATGTCGTTGTTGATGACCAGCTCCCCCAGCCCGTCACCGCCGGCCATGTCGATGACCCCGTCGCCGTTGGCGTCGTTGAACTCGATCAGCCCGACGTCGCGCCAGCTCTGGTACCAGGCCGGCGCCTCGGCCTCCGTGGTGCCGGACAGCTGGTTGATCACGTTGTACTTGCTGAACGCGCCGATCGCCGGGGCGCTGGTGTAGAGCAGCGAGATGAAGAACAGTGCCCACAGCGCGGAGTAGCGCGCCCCGCGCACGCTCTTGGCGGTGTAGAACCGCACGATCACGTGCGGCAGGCCGGCGGTGCCGAACATCAGCGCACCGGTGATGAGCACCATGTTGAGCATCGAGGTGTCGGTGAACGCCTCGGTGTAGGCCTCGATGCCCAGGTCGCGCTGCAGCCCGTCCAGCTCGGTCAGGATCTGGCCGAAGCCGATCTGCGGCACCGGGATCCCGGTCAGCTGCAGCGAGATCGCGACCGCGCAGATGAGGTAGGCGGTGATGAGCACCGTGTACTGCGCCACCTGGGTCCAGGTGATGCCCTTCATGCCGCCGAGCACGGCGTAGAAGAACACGATGACCATGCCGATGATGGTCCCGGTGGTGGTGTCCACGTTGAGGAACCGCTGGAACACCAGGCCGACCCCGGCCATCTGCCCGGCCACGTAGACGAACGAGACCACGACGGCACACAGCACCGCCACCAGCCGTGCCGTCTCGGAGTACCGGTCACCCACGAAGTCGGGGACCGTGTACTTGCCGAACTTGCGCAGGTAGGGCGCCAGCAGCAGCGCCAGCAGCACGTAGCCGCCGGTCCACCCCATGAGGTAGACGGAGCCGCCGTAGCCGTTGGAGGAGAACGCGACGATGCCGGCCATCGAGATGAACGAGGCCGCGCTCATCCAGTCCGCGGCGATCGCGGCGCCGTTGGCGGGTGAGGGGATGCCGCCACCGGCGATGTAGAACCCGGAGGTGTCCTTCACCCGGCTGGCGTAGGCGATGTAGATGTAGATCCCGAAGGTGAGGACGACGAAGACGAGCGTCCACGTCTGCATGCTGCTCATGAGTGGTGGACCTCCTCCTCGTACTCCGTGATGCCGTACTCGGCGTCCAGCTTGTCCATCCGCCACACGTAGATGGCGATGAGCAGCACGAACACGACGATGGATCCCTGCTGGGCGAACCAGAAGCCCAGCGGCACCCCGAGGATGGAGAGCTGGTTGAGCGGCTCCACGAAGAGGATGCCGCACCCGTAGGACACGAGCGCCCACACCGTCAGCAGCCCAGCCATCAGCCGCAGGTTGCGCCGCCAGTACGCCGTCCGTTGCCGTTGGTCCATCGCCGGACTCCTCGTCGTCGGGTCGGTGGCATCACCGCCACCTGGTCACGGAACTCAACCGCTCGGGCACCGTCGGGTCAAGACCCCACAGCTGCCGTTCACCCGCAGCTGGCTCCGTCCTGGCGGGTCGCCGCCATCGGCTGCGCCGCTGCGGCGGTGTCTAGAGTGGGCCGGCATGACGACCGCGCGCCCCGCCCGCCGCCGCGGCCTGCGCCCGGGACAGGGCAAGCTGCTCGGGGCCACCGCGATGCTGGTCGCAGGGGCGTTCCTGCCCTGGGTCTACACCCCCGCCGGGCCGGTCCTCGGCATCCGCGGTCCCGGGCTCTGGACCCTCTACGCCAGCATGCTGGCGCTGGCCTCGGCGCTCATCCCTCACCGGACGCTCGCCGTGGCGCAGGCCTGCCTGTGCGGTGCGGTGGCGATCGTGCTGCCCGCCTGGCAGATGCTGCACGTGCTCGGACTGGTCGGCACCGGCGGCTGGCTGCCCGGGCCCGGCGCGGTCATGTCCGCCGGCGCCGGCGTGCTGTGCCTGGCGGCCGCCCGGCAGCTGCTGCTCGCCCGGTGATGTGCCCGCCCGGCCAGTGACGCTTCTCCCCCGTCTGGTCAGGAGCTGGCCATCGGCCGGCCAAGCGGTAGCGGCCCGGAGTTCGCCCGGAAGTCACGACGCGGCCGTGTCCGGGAGGCTACGGTTGTCCCTGCGCGCCCAGAGAGCGCGCCGCGTCCGACCCCTGGAGGAACCGCATGCCCTCACGAACCCCACGCCTGGTCGTCGCCGGCCTGGCGGCCACGTCCCTGCTCGCCCCGGCCACCGCCGCCGTGGCGCAGGGACCGGCGGACCGACCTGGTCCGCCCGAGCAGAGCACCCTCGACCTGCAGCTGCTGTCGTTCAACGACTTCCACGGCCACCTGCAGCCGTCCGACGGCCTCGGCGGCGCTGCCGCGCTGGCCGGGACGATCGACGAGCTCCGCGCCGAGCACGGCACCAAGACCAGCCTGGTCGTCTCCACCGGTGACATCATCGGCGGCTCGACCTTCCTGTCGGGCATGTTCCAGGACGAGCCGGCCGTCGAGGTCGTGGAGGCGATGGACCTGGCCGTCTCCGCGGTGGGCAACCACGAGTTCGACGAGGGCGTGGACGAGCTGTTGCGCATGCAGGAAGGCGGCTGTCACCCGGACCTCAGGTGCTTCGGTGACGAGCCGTACGACGGGGCGGACTACCCGTACCTGGCCGCCAACGTCGTCGACCGCGAGACCGGCGAGCCGGTGCTGGCCCCCTACCACGTCGAGAAGGTCCGCGGCGTCAAGATCGGCTTCATCGGGGCCGTGACCACCGACACCGCCATCATGGTGAGCCCCTCCGGGATCGCCGACGTCGAGTTCCTCGACGAGGCCGAGACCATCAACCGCTACGCCGCCGAGCTGCAGCAGCAGGGCGTGGAGACCATCATCGCGCTGGTGCACGAGGGCGGTTCCCAGGACAGCGAGGCCGGCATCAACGACTGCGTCGACCTCACCGGCCCGATCACGGACCTCAACGCCAGCACGACCGCCGAGGTGGACGCGATCATCACCGGCCACACCCACGACGGCTACGTCTGCTCGCTGCCAGACCCGGCGGGCGACCCCCGCCTGGTCACCCAGGCAGCGAACTACGGCGAGGTGCTCAGCGAGCTCGTGCTGCCGATCGACCGCGCGACCAAGGACGTCCTCCGCGAGCGGGTCACGGCCACCAACCACGCGGTCACCACCGAGGGTCCGATCGACGCCGAGGTCGCCGCGATCGTGGACTACTGGGACCAGGCCTCCGAGCCGATCGCGGCCCGGGTCGTCGGCACCGTCGAGGAGGACATCACCGGTGACGCCAGCGGCGACCGTGGCATCGAGACCCCGATGGCCGACCTGGTGGCCGACTCCATCCTGTGGGGCACCAGCGGCGACAACGGCGGAGCCGAGATCGCGCTGATGAACGTCGGCGGCGTGCGCGCCTCGCTGCTGGTCGACGACATCACCAACAACGAGCAGCCGGGCGAGGTCACCTACGCCGAGGCCTACGAGGTCGCGCCGTTCGGGAACCAGCTGGTCACCATGGACCTGACCGGTGCCCAGCTGGAGCAGGTGCTGGAGCAGCAGTACCTCCCCGGGCGCAGCCGCGAGATGCTCGCGCTCGGCGTGTCCGAGGGCTTCTCCTACACCTGGGACGCCGACGCCAACGAGGTCGTCGACGGGTCGATGACCCTCAACGGCGACCCGGTGCTGCCCGGGGAGACCTACCGGGTGGCGACGCTCAACTTCCTCGCCGACGGCGGGGACGGGTTCACCGTCTTCACCGAGGGAACCAACGTCACCGGCGGCCCGGAGGACCTGGCCAACCTGGTCGCCTTCCTGCAGGCCCACCCGGGTCTGACCGCTCCGGAGGACCGCGTCACCGGCCTCTGACCGGACCACCGAACCGCGCCGGGTACCCCGTCAGGGTGCCCGGCGCGGTCGCGTCCGGCGCGCCCGCGGCGGCTACCGCTGACCCGCTAGCACCCGCTGCACCTGGTGGATCGCCATGGCGACCGCCTCGGGATGGGTGAGCGGCACCATGTGCCCGGCTCGGGCCACCACGACCAGCGACCGGCACCGGCCGGTCACCAGGCCGTCGACCCACCCCCGTGACGGGATGCGGTCGAACTCACCCACGACCACGACGACGGGCACCGTCAGCCGAGCGACGGCCTCGCCGGTGGGGTACCAGCGCATCGCGTGATGACCGCGCAACATTGAGCGCAGCCCTGTCCGGGCGTACTGCGGGAGCAGGCTGCGCAGCTCGCCGAGCCGCTCGTGCCGGGCGGTCCGCAGCCAGCGCTGCAGGGTCTGCGGCCAGCTCCGGGCCCGCGGGTCGGTGACCGGCCCGATCAGCACCAGCCCGGCGACGCTGGCCCGCCGCACCGCGGTCGCCACCGCCACCGCACAGCCCTCCGAGTGGCCCACCAGCACCACCGGCTGGTCACCCAGCCGCTGCTCCAGCCAGGCCAGCACCCGGAGTGCCTGCGCCTCGATCGACAGGTCGGTGCCCTTGGCCGCCGGGCTGCCCAGGCCCGGGAGCAGCACTGCCTCCGTTCGCCCGCTCAGGCGCGCGGTGACGCCTGCCCACTCCCGGCCGTCCAGTCCCAGGCCCGGGAGCAGTACGAGGGCCGGCTCCTCCGGCGTGCTCATCGACGCCGACTCTACGGGCCCGGCCGCTCCCGCGCGTCCTGTCCTGCGCTGGGCTGGAGCGAACCGGGTTGCTCCGGACGCGGCGGTGGCTGGCGCCCCGACCGCGTGGCCGCTCGTTCCGGTCCAGGGTCAGCACGCGGACCCACGACCAGCCAGATGTCGAGCTCGCGGCTGCGGGTCACTGGGTACCCGCGATCCTCGAGAGCAGCCACTCCAGCTCGGCGCGGGTCCGCTGCTGTCCCTCGATCGCCGTGAGCTCGGCGAAGAGCAGGCCGTCGACGAGGGCCAGGACGGCGTCGGCCACCTCGCGTGGTGCGGCCACACCCTGCTCGGTCAGCCGCTGCTCGATGGCGCTGCGCACCCGGTAGGTGCCAGCCGCCAGGGCCTCTCGCAGCTCGGGACGTCGCACGGACTCGAGCGCGAGCTCGTAGCGGGCCAGGAGCCGTTCCCGATCGGAGGTGAGCAGCTGCTCCGTCACGCGCGCGAGGTCTGCGGCGAGAGACCCATCGGCGGCGGTGGCCAGCTCCGCCTCGTCCAGGGCGGCGAGCCGGTCGACGGCTGCTCGGAGCAGGTCCGCGCGCGTGCGGAGGTAGTAGGAGGTCGAGCCCATCGGCAGCCCGGCCTCCATGTCGACGGCTCGATGGGTGAGCCCTCGTCCGCCGGCCTTGGCCAGGGTTCTGATCGCCGCATCCGCGATCACGGTTCGCCGCTCGGTCGCCATGACCACGTCCCTTCCCTTCCTCGACAGGTGTAGAGTACCATCCTCGACACATGTAGAGGGGGCGACCGTGCCGTAACGACTCCCTCGTGCGTCGGGATCCCGGCCTGAAGGCGTCATGACGGTGCTGATGCCGGCGCGCGACCTTGACCGCCCCCCGGCGGAGCCGCCACTGCACCGGCCAGTGACTGGACCCATGACACACCGAGACCCATGACACACAGAACGGAAGTGATTGCCATGACCAGCACCCACGACAACACCGGCACCGGGACCATCCGGCCGACCACGGAACCGCATCGGATCACCACCCGCCACGTCTACCTGCTCGTCGCCCTGGAGGTCGCCGCCGTCCTGTTGTGGGCCTTCTGGCGACTCCTCGGCGTCGAGCTCGAGGTCCGACGTGGAGCCGGGACCCAGCAGGTCACCCTCGTTGCGGTCGTGTTCGCCACCACGCTCGCGGCCGTCGCGTCGTACGCGTTGCTCTGGGCGCTGAGGAAGCGCGAGCTCCGGGGCTGGACGGCCACCGCCGTCACCGTGCTGCTGGTCTCCTGCGCCGGCCCCTTGCTGGCGGCGACCCTCTCGGCCGGGATCGCGCTCTTGACGTTCCACCTGCTGGTGGGAGTGGGGCTGATCGACGGCATCCGCCATCTGGTCCGCGCCCAGCGGTGACAACCCGGCACCCGCCCTCGGGGCGCGCTGCGCGACTACCGCCCGCGATTGCGCGGATGCTGACGGGCCGTGACCGACGGTCGCGACGGCACCCGCGCAAGGCACCACGAGCGGGCCGACACGGACGAAGCCCCGGGTCCGAGGACCCGGGGCCTGTCGCTGTCATCCAGCGTGCGCGAGGGGGGAGTTGAACCCCCACGCCCTCTCGGGCACACGGACCTGAACCGTGCGCGTCTGCCTATTCCGCCACTCGCGCGAGTGCCGAGACACAATATCACGCGTGAACCGGGGGGACAGACAGGGCGCTGGTCAGGCACGGGACGTCCCGACCTCCCGCCGACACCCAGTGTCGACAAGTACGATCAGGGCGACGCAGGGGTGCCACCCTGCTGACCGGCGGCAGCACTGACCACTGCGGCGGAAGGGAGCGCCATGGGATTCCTCGACCGGGTCGAGCGAAGCCTGGAGCGCGCCGTGAAGGCCCCCTTCGCGCGAATCTTCAAGGCCGAGGTGCAGCCGGTCGAGGTCGCCTCGGCGGTCCGCGGCGCGATGGACGACCGCGCCGCGGTGCTCGGCCCCGGCCGGACCATGGTCCCCAACGTCTTCACGATCGAGCTGGCCGAGAGCGACTACGAGCGGCTCTCCTCCTACGACCGCGCGCTGACCGACGAGCTCGTAGCAGCCGCGGAGGACCACGCCGACGCCCAGCGCTACACCCCCGCCGGGACAGTCGAGGTGCGGCTGGTCAAGGGCGAGGACCTGGAGACCGGCATCTTCCGGGTGCGTCCCACCTCCCGCGACACCCGCCGCGGCCGCTCCGGCCCGTCCTCGCGCCGCGAGCCGGGCGGGCCCGCCCGTGGTGGAGTCGCCGGAGGACCCGCGGGTGCGCGACTACCTGTCGCTGACCGACGTGGCGCTGCGGCGGGTGGTGG
>NZ_WIQI01000092.1 GCF_009602535.1 Ornithinicoccus halotolerans
ATCGCCTCGCGCACGGCCGGGTCCCACAGCCGCGCCGAGTCCGGGCCGCCGGTAGCGGCCCCGGTCGGCTCGTCGCCGGGCTGCTGAGCGTCGTCGCGGGGACGGTCCAGGGGTGGTGCCACGGGCCACACGCTATCGGCCGCCGCCGGTCCCGCGCGGCGGACCGTCGCCCGCGCCGGCGGCCCGGACCCTCAGCGCCCCCGGCGCCGGGTGATGACCGCGCCGATGACCGCCAGCACCGCCCCGAGCCCCTCGACGACGGTGCTGACGAGCTTGGTCGTGCCCCACAGCGGGTCGTACATCCGCGGGATCGGGCCCACCGGCGGCACGTCCACGTAGCTGTAGAGCAGGACCGCCGCGAGCACGGAGGCCAGCACCAGCGCGGCGGCCAGGTAGGCCCAGCGGCTGCCGCGGACCAGCAGCCACAGGCCGACGACGATGGCCGCGACCGCCTGCAGCCGGAACAGCGTGCCGCCCCCGATGCCGCCGGGCGCGGCCAGCTGCATGGCGTCGGCCAGCCGCAGGTGCACCACGGCATCGACGGCGAGCGCGGCGGCCACCAGCAGGCGCAGCACGAGCTCGGCGCCTGACCCGGCCCGGGTCTGCGCGGCGTCGGCCCTGGAGGGCGCGGTCATGGCCCTCACCCGACCACGAGGGTGTCGGTCATCTGCGGGTGCGGGACGCAGTGGAAGGGGTACTCCCCCTCCTCCTGCGGCACCGTGAAGATGGCCTCCTCGCCCGGGCCGACCGCCACGTCGAAGGACGCCCCGTCGTCGGCGGTCACGGTGTGCCCGACGGTGTCCTCGTTGCGCACGGTGATCTCGGCGCCCGGCTGCACGGTGTCAGGGACGTCGTAGGAGAAGTCGGAGATGGTGATGACCACCTCCCCGGCGCCGGCGGCGTCCTCGTCGGTGGCCGTGGCGTCCTCGTCGGTGGCCGTGGCGTCCTCGGCAGTCTCGTCGCCGGTCGCCTCATCCGTGGTCTCGTCGCCGGTCGCCCCATCCGTGGTCTCCTCCTCGGCCGCGGTGGGCGAGGTCTCCGGGGCGCCTCCCCCGCCCCCGCCGTACAGGCCACCACCAGAGCCGTCGCCGCCACACCCTCCGGCGACGAGCGCGGCGGCGGCGAGGGCGGCGACGGTCGTGCGCGGCAGTCTCATGCCAGGGGTACGGCTGCGGGGGCGGCTGCGGATTGCCCCGCCCGGCTCACCGCGTCACCGGGTCGCTGGCACCGGCCCACACGGCGTTAGGAATGCCCCTTGACCACCGGGGACGCCGGCGGGATCATCAGGCGAAGGGGCTCCGGCCCGCCCTGTGTGAGGGGACTCCCCCATGATCGGTCCGTACACCACCGTCGAGCTCGGTGACGGGCGCGCGGTGGACCTCTACCTGCTGCGCTTCGACAAGAACGGCCGGCTGCTCAGCCCCAGGACGCAGGCGTTGCTGCTGCAGGAGCTGCGGCGGTCCTCCGACGTGTTCGTCTTCTCGCACGGCTGGAACAACACCTTCGACTCCGCACGCGACAAGTACCTGGACTTCATCACCGGGTACGCAGCCCAGCGGGCCCGAGTAGGCCTCCCCGTGCCGTCCGGCTACCGCCCGCTGCTGGTCGGCGTCATCTGGCCGGCCACCAGCTTCGTGCTGCCCTGGGAGCAGGGGCCCGAGATCGCCGGCACCGGCCCGCAGGACGCCGAGCGCGAGGAGATGCTGCACCTCTTGGGCGAGGATCTCCCCCCGGAGCAGTTCGCCGCCCTCACCGAGCTGGTCGACGGCGTGGAAGCGGTCGACGAGGAGCAGGCCCACGAGGCGGCCCGCCTGGTCCTGTCGTCGCTGACCCCCGGTGACGACCCCGAGGACGCGGCGACCCCGCCCACCCCGGAGGAGCTCGTCGACAGCTGGCGGGCCCTGGAGGGTGGGACGGCGCCGGCGCCACCGGACCCTGACGACTTCGGGGCCGCCACCACCTCGGCAGCGGCCTCGGGGCCCGGCCAGCCCACCGTCGCCGGCGGCGGCCGGCTGGACCCGCGGGGGCTGCTGCGCACCGCGACGGTCTGGCAGATGAAGGACCGCGCCGGCACGGTCGGGGGCGCCGGCGTGGCCGGCCTGCTCGAGCGCGTCCTGGACGACTCGGACGCGCGGCTGCACCTGGTCGGGCACTCCTTCGGCGCCCGGGTCGTGCTCTCGGCGGCGGCCGCACAGCGCTCGGCCCGGCCGATCCAGTCCGTGCTGCTGCTGCAGCCCGCCGTGAACCGGTGGTGCTTCGCCCACGAGGTCATCGACCGGGGCGTCCCCGGCGGCTACCGTCCCGTCCTGGACAAGGTCGTGGGCCCGGTCGTCACCACGTACTCGCGCCACGACCGCCCGCTGCACGAGGCCTTCCACCTGGCGGTGCGGGGCAGCCACCTGGGCGAGCCCGACATCGCGGCGGTCGGGGACACCCACCGCTACGGCGCGCTGGGCGGCTACGGGCCGGCCGGCATCGACGACCTGCTGCACAGCCGCAAGGCCATGACCGAGGGGGCGCCGTACGACCTGGACCGCGTCACCGGCGTCGTCCAGGTCGACGGCGACGTGCCGGGGGTGAAGCGGCGCGGCCTGGACCAGTCCCCGGAAGGGCCGGCGATCGCCGGGCACGGGGACATCAACAGCACCGTCACGTGGTGGGCGCTCCACGCGCTCACCGGGTAGGGGGCTCTCGTGGCCGAGTTCCTGATCCGCCAGTGGCGGCTGGCCGTGCTGCGGGTGCAGCTGGACCTGTCGGCCCACGAGCCCGTCATCCGGGTCACCCTGGTCGACATGCCGGACGGCACCCCGGCGCGCCGGTGGGAGCGCCGCTACGCGACGACGGACTTCGGCATCCCGCGCCGGGGTGATCCGGACCGGCTGGTGCTGCCGCCGGACCTGGTCACCGACGTCGGCACCGTGTTCCGGGAGGAGCTGCCCGAGGAGACCGCGCTGTGGCTGCGGCTGGTGCCGCCCTACGGGTACCTCGGCGGCGCGCCCTGGGAGGAGGACCTCGTCCCGGTGCTGGGCCGGCCGGTGCTGCGGGTGCCGGACCGGCTGCCGGTGGCGATCGACTTCGGCTCCGCGTGGACGGCCGCGATCGCCGTCAACGCCGACCCCACGACGGACTGGGCCGGTCCCTACCTGTACTCCCTGCTCGGCCGGCTGCGCGAGCGGGTGGACGGCGAGCTGTCGGTTCACGTCTTCGCCGACGCCGCGACGACGGCGCGGCTGCAGCAGCTGTGCGCGCCGGAGGCGTCGGCCGGGGCCAGCGCGTCACCGCCGCCGCTGGCGGTAACGCCAGGGTCCTGGTGGCACCTGCACGACCCCCGCGGTGCGCGTCGCCGGGCCACGCCGACCCCGTGGTCGGACTGGGTGCGCTCCGGCCTGTCCGGATGCGCCGTCCGGTCGCTGCACGTGGTCACCGACGCCACCCTCGACGGGGACGAGCCGATGCTGCTGGTGGCCCAGGACCCGGAGGACCCCACCGAGAACCCCAACCTCGTCCCCGTGGACGCGGTGCTGCGGCTGACCGACTCGATCGGCGCCGCCACGCTCTCCTTCGGCTCCCCGCCGGACAACGCCTCCGACCTGGCCACCCGGATGCTGGCCGACGAGGTCGGGCGGGTCCGCTCCGGGCCCACCCTCTACTCCTGCCTCGAGGAGGACCCCGAGGGCTGGGCGCTCGCCGGCGCGCACGCCTACCTCGCCGACCCGCAGGGCGACGAGGCGCTGCCGTGGGACCGGTCGCTGTTCTGCTACGTGCAGCCCGAGCACGTCCGCCACAGCCTGCTGCAGGGGTGGCCCGAGGCGTCACCGCCGCTGACGCCGCTGCCCGACGGCGAGCTGCTCCCGACCATGCCGACGGGGCCGGCGCTGCCGCCGGACACCGTGACGTGGCCCGGCGCCAGCCGGCTGCACCCGGCGCCGGAGGCCCCGGCCTGGGTCGCCGCGTCCCACCGGTACCTGGACGACCGATGGTCCACGGTGGCCAGGACCGCACGCGCGGTCGCCGCCGACGACCGGACCGACCTGCGGGACGCCTACGACCAGGGGGCGACCGCGGCGCTGCGCGAGCTGCGGGACGTCATCGACCGGCACGGGGGACCACGATGAGCAGGACCGTGATCGGGCTCTCGCAGGGAGCCGGCCGCAACGTCAGGGCGACGTTGGAGCGGGCACCCGTGGTGTACGACTACGCCAGCGTCGACCTCGACCCCACGACCGTCACCGGGACGGACCTGCTGCAGCGCGGGCAGGCGCTGGGCACCCTGCTGTGCCACCAGGACCCCCTCCGCAGCGTGCTCGGCACGGCGCTCAGCCAGCCCCCGGACACCGAGCCCGCACCGCTGTACTTCCACGTGCGCTCCGCCACGGCCGACGCCATCCCGTGGGAGCAGGTGTACCTGCCGCCGGTGGGCTTCTGCGCCCTCGACCAGCGCTGGCCGGTCGGCCGCATCGCCGACCGGGTCAGCACGGTGAGAGGCCGGCCGTTCCAGCCGCCGCTGCGGGTCGTCGCCGTCCTGTCCGCTGCGGGACGGGACGGGGGCCCGCAGCTCACCGCGCTGCGCAGGGCCGTCGCCGAGGCCGCCGTGCCCACCACGCTGCACGTCATCAGCGGTGACGAGGACGTCGTCGCCGCCATGACGGAGGAGAACGAGTCCGCGGAGCTGATCGCGGGCACCTCCCCGGGCCTGTGCCGTCAGCTCGCCGAGGCCGAGCCGCACGTGGTGCACCTGCTGTGCCACGGGCAGAAGCTGGCCAAGGTGCCGGTGCTGACGTTCGCCTCGGTCGGGGACGTCGACGCCGCACAGGCCGACCTCGGCTCGGTCAACGTCACGGTGACCGAGCTGACCCGCGCGCTGAGCCACAGCGACCCGTGGCTGGTGGTGCTGGCCGCCTGCCAGACCGCCGACGCCGAGGACCCCGACGGCCGCCCGTTCGCCCACGAGCTGGTCCACCAGGGCCTCACCGCGGCCATCGGGATGCGCCGGCTGGTCGACCTCAAGGACACCGACCGGTTCTGCCGGCAGCTCTACCCCGAGGTGCTGGCCGCGGTTGCCGCGGCGGTGACGACGCCCGGCCGGGGCGAGCAGATCATCGACTGGGCCCAGGTGCTGACGGCGCCCCGCCGGGTGCTCAGCGACCCCGACCCGGCGACCGTCGAGGCCTGGCTCGACCCGGTCCTGTACGTGCAGAGCGAGGACCTGCGGGTGCTTCCGGAGGTCGGGACCCAGGCGCACGAGCACGCCCGCGTGCAGGGCCGGCTCGACCAGTTCCGTGGCCTGCTGCGCAGCGAGGACCTCGACCCCGCGGTCCGGGAGTGGCTCATCGGTGAGATCGCCCAGATGGAGGCCACCCTCGCCGGCCGGGACACCGAGCAGCCCCGGGGCCAGGACGCGTCACCGGTCGCCGGGGGCTGAGCCGATGACCGAGCGGCTCCCGGACAGCGTGGCCATCAACGCCTGGATCGGGACCGCTCCCCGCAGCCCGCTGGCTGACAAGGCGAGCCGCTGGGGCTCCGGCGGCGGGCTCCCCCACTCCCAGCAGCCGATGGACCTCGGCGCCCCCGCCGACGACACCGACTGGCGCTCACCCGACGTCGGCTACGGGGTGCTGCTGCGCGACGACCCCGAGGTCCCCGACCAGGCCAAGGCCACCGGCGCGGACGCCCCGGAGCCGATCCGGGAGCTGCTGGCCGGCCGCCCGGGCACGGTCATGCTGCGCTGGAGCCCGGCCCTCGACGGCTCGGACCAGGTCCTCGCACCGCACCGGCACCTGCGCCGCTACTTCGCGGACGGCACCTTCCAGGATCCGTCGATCGGGGCCTCTGCCTTCGGCACCGGCAAGGGCCGGCTACCGCGGTACATCCTCATCGTCGGCGGCCCGGACCAGGTCCCGTGGCGGCTGCAGTACACCCTTCAGACCCGCCACCACGTCGGCCGGCTGCCGCTGGCCGAGGACGGGCTGGGCCACTACGTCAGCGCCCTGCTGCACGGTTTCGACGGCGCCGAGGTCGACGTCCGCGCCCCGCTGCAGTGGACGGTCTCCCACCCCGGTGACATCACCGCCGACATGCGCGCCGTCATCGCCGACCCGCTGGCCGGGCGCCTGACCGACCCGCAGCTGCCCCGCTACGAGCACCTCACCGACGGCTCCGCCACCGGGGCGGGGCTGCTGGACCGGCTGGCCGCGACCCGCCCGGCCCTCGTGGTCACCTCCAGCCACGGCCTCGCCGAGGGCGACCACGACACCCTGCGCGCGGGCCTCGGCCTGCCCGTCGACGCGACCCGCGCCCCGGTCCCGCTGGACGACCTGGTCGCAGCCGTCCCCGGCGGCGCGGTCTGGTACTCGCAGGCCTGCTGCTCGGCCGGCAGCGACGGCGCGTCCAAGTACCCAGGGCTGCTGCCGGCCGGCCCGGTCCTGGACACCGTGGAGAACGTCGCCGCTCTGGGGTCGACCGTTGCCCCGGCGGCGGTCGCCCTGCTCGGCCGGGCCGACCCGGTCCGGGCGGTCATGGGGCACGTGGAGCCGACCTTCGACTGGACGCTGCGCGACCCCCACACCGGGCAGGGGCTGGCCGGGCTGCTGGTCAACGCGCTCGCAGCCAACCTGCACGCCGGCCAGCCGATCGGCCACGCCTTCAAGGACTACCGCAGCACCGTCGGCGCGCTCCACAGCGAGTGGGTGGAGTTCTACGAGCTGCTCGTCAACGACCACGACACCACGGTCCGGCCCACGCTCACCCGGCTCCGGCTCACCGCGCTGGACCGGCAGAGCCTGGTGCTGCTCGGCGACCCGACCGTCAGGCTCCCGGAGCTGGCCAGCGCGCCCTGACCCTCATCCGGTGGTGCGGCCCTCGGTCTGCGACGCCGGCTGCAGGACGGTGAACGACATGCCGGCGTCGACCAGCCGCTGCCGGAGGTGGTCGGCCATCGCGACGGCCGTGGTGACCTGTCCGGAGGTCGGCGGGTTGTCGTCGAACGCCAGGCACATGGCCGCCTCCGACAGCATCTTCGCGGTCTCGTCATAGCCCGGGTCGCCACCGCGCACCTGCGTGTGCACGCGGTCGCCTCCCCCGGCGCCGATGAAGTCGACCGTGAACCACGAGCGGGCCCGTCGGTCCGGTGACGGGCCCGCGCCCGGCGGGACGCGGGCGCCCAGGAGACGGCGCAGCGGCCGCACCTGCGAGGCGGCGAGGAGTCCACCGATGCCGGCCGCTGCCGCCAGCAGGGTGGGCAGCCGCTGGATGCCGGCGTAGTGGGCGTAGGAGAAGTCCGGGCCGTAGTCCGCCCGCCCGGCCGCGGAGCGGTGGACGACCACCGGGTCGACGGTGGGCAGCGGCAGCAGCCAGAGGCCAAGGTCGGCGTCTCGGCGCGGCAAGCGCCCCCGACGACGTGCCCGGCGGCTGGCGGGACGTGGTTCCCGCTGCTGGCGCGCGGCCGACGCCTGCCGCAGCTGCCGGGGCCGCGCCAGCTGCCCCAGCGCCGAGCGGAACGTTCCGCCGGACATCATCGCGTTGCTGCGCACGACCCCGCGGACGGTCAGCGGCACGTCGGCGGGCAGCTGGCTGACCGTGAAGAGTGCTCCGAGGTCGTGCGGGACGGAGTCGAACCCGCACGCGTGCACCAGGCGCGCCCCTGACTCCACGGCCGCCGCGTGGTGGCTGAGGTACATCCGGTCGATGAACTCCGGCTCGCCGGTGAGGTCGACGTAGTCGGTGCCCATGGCGGCGCACGCGGCGACCATCGGCTCGCCGTGCTCCAGGTAGGGCCCCACGGTGGTGGCCACCACCCGCGTGGACCCCGCCACCGCACGCAGCGAGTCGCCGTCGGAGACGTCGGCATGGAGCCGCTCCGGCACGGGGGCACGCGGGCTGCCCCGGAGGAGGCGCTCGCCGACCGCGTCGAGCCTGGCCCGGTCGCGGCCGGCGATGGCCCAGCGGGCGCTGGCCGGCAGGTGGGCGGCCAGGTAGTCGGCGGCGAGGCCACCGGTGAAACCGGTGGCGCCGAAGAGCACCAGGTCGAAGGGGCGGTCGGCGGTGCGGGCAGTCATGGTTCCCTCCGGCGCTCGAGTGGCCATCTGGTCACGGTCAGTCACCTGGTGGCCCGTCGACCGCGGCGACTCCGCTGCTCCCAGGGTGCGGCCTTCGGCATCGGCGCGCACCGCATCGCGAGACCACCCGTGCGCTGGGTGCGCTAGCCCGCGGGCTGTCGGGCCGCCCCGGAGGCGCCAGCCGCGGTGCCCGGCCCCGAAGCCATGTCAGCGGGCCGGGGCCGACGGCGGAGGCGGGTGATGTAGACCCCGACCAGGCACAGCAGCCCGCCGGTGAGCATGATCGCTGTCGGCGCCTCGCTGAGGAGCACCCACGACAGCAGGATGGTCACGGCCGGCACGACGTACGTGGTCGCCGCGGTCTTGCCCGCTGAGGTGCGCGAGAGCACGTAGGCCCATGTGGTGAAGGCCACGGCGGTGGGGAAGACGCCGAGATAGAGCACGCCCAGCGTCGCGGACGCGGGTGCCGCCTGGACATCGCGCAGGAGGGCCCCGCCCCACGGCAGCAGCGCGACCGTGCCCGCGCTCGCTCCCAGCCAGGTCAGGGTCGTGGCGTCGACCGTCCGCAGCAGTCGCTTCTGGACCAGCGCGGCACCGGCGTAGAGCACCGCCGCGACGACGGCGAGGAGCACCCCGGAGATGGCCGCCCGGCCGGTCCACGAGCCGCTGGCGATGAGCACCACACCGAGGAACGCCAGCGGGGCACCGACCAGCAGCCCCCGCGGGAACCCCTCGCCCAGCACCAGACCACCCAGGGCCACGACGATCAGCGGCGCGAGGTTGACCAGCATGGCGGCGGTGCCGGCGTCGATCGTGCGCTCGGCCTGGTTGAGCGCCAGGTTGTAGAAGCAGAACCACCCCAGGCCCCAGGCGACGATCAGCAGCAGCGCCCGTCGTGGCGGCCACCGCACCCCCACGGCGGCCGCGACCAGCCCCAGCGCGAGGCTGCCGACCACCATGCGCAGCAACGCCATCGACCCGGGGGCGTAGAACTCGCCGGCGCTGCGGATCACGACGAACGAGGAGGCCCACAGCACGACCGTCACCGCCGCCGCACCCAGGACCAGCGGCGAGTTCGCCTGGTCGGTGTCGGTGGGGGGCGGTGCTGCCACGCGGCTGGTCATGAGGAGATCGTCGCCACCAGCCCGATTCAGGTCAAGCGCACATTTCTGAAGCACTGTACAGCTGCGCTGAACGATCGGTAGGCTGCCGCCATGGAGATCCAGCAGCTGCGAGCCTGGCGGTCCCTCGTCGCCACCGGCTCCGTGCGCGGTGCCGCCGACGCGCTCGGCTACTCCCCCTCGGCCATCAGCCAGCAGATCAGCCAGCTCCAGAAGGAGGTGGGCATCACCCTGCTCAGCCGCGTCGGCCGCGGGATCGAGCCGACCCCGGCCGGCCGCGCGCTGGCCGCCCGGGTGGACGGCGTCCTGGGTGAGCTCGGGGACCTGCACGACTTCGTCCGCGCCCTGCGCGCCGGCCGCAGCGCCACCCTGACGTTCGGCTACTTCCCCTCGCTCGGTGCCACCTGGCTGCCCGACATCGTCGGGCCACTGGTCGGGGAGTTCCCCGACACGAGCCTGGACCTGTACGTGTCCGACACCCACGACCCGGCCCGGCGCCCCCGGCCCGACCTGCAGCTGCTGGTGCTCCCGCCCGGCGTCGGCACCCCGGCCGGCTACCAGTCCCACCCGGTCGCCGAGGACAGCTACGTGGTGACCATGCGGCATGACGACCCGCTGGCCGCCCGCGACTCGGTGCCGATGGCCGAGCTCGCCCACCACAGCTGGATCGACAACGAGCACGGCCACGGCCCGTGCCGCCGGATCGTCCTGGACGCCTGCGCGGCCGTGGGGTTCCAGCCGGCCTTCCGGATCCAGACCCACGACTACCCGACCGCCCTCGCGCTCGTCGCCCGTGGCCTCGGCCTGTCCGTGATGCCCGCCCTCGGCGCCACCCACCTGCCCGACGGCGTCGTCCGCCGGCCGATCGTGGACCCCACGCCCACCCGGGCGATCCACGCCATCGTGCTCCGCGACTCAGCGGACCAGCCCGTGGTCCAGCGCGCGCTCGCGCTGACCCTCGAGGCAGCCGCCGCCGAGCAGCCCTCCAGCCTGGTCAGCACGTAGCGGCACGTGCTCGGTCGTCCCGCCGCCCGGACCGGCGCTGTCGGTCCGGCTGGTTAGGGTTGCCGCGTGACGTTGGTCGTGCACCGGGGCGCCGACACGGGGGTGCTCGTCGAGGGACTGGCGGGGCTGCTCGCGAACCCGCTGGCGGACCCCTTCGCCGAGGAGGTCGTCGTCGTGCCCGCCCGTGGCGTCGAGCGGTGGCTGACCCAGCGCCTCTCCCACCGGCTGGGCGCCGGTGACCGCGGTGGCGACGGCGTCTGCGCGGGGGTGCGCTTCCTCAACCCGCACTCCCTGGTCGCCCTCCTGCTCGGCCGCGAGCGCGACGACCCCTGGGAGCCGGAGCGGCTCGCCTGGACGGTGCTGCAGGCCATCGACGAGAGCCTCGGTGAGGACTGGTGCGCCACCCTCGCCCGGCACCTGGGGCACGGCGACACCGGCGACGACGCCGAGCTGCGGCAGGGGCGCCGGTGGTCGGTCGCGCGCCGGCTGGCCGGGCTGTTCAGCGGCTACGCCACCCAGCGCCCGCAGCTGGTCACCGACTGGCGGGAGGGCCGTGACACCGACGGCCTCGGCCACCCGCTCGAGGCCGACCTCGGCTGGCAGCCCGAGCTGTGGCGCCGGGTGCTGGAGCGGGTCGACGCCCCGCCCCCGGACGTCCGCCTCGCCGAGACCATCGCGCGCCTGGAGCAGGGCGCGGACGGGCTGGAGCTGCCGGGCCGGCTCTCGCTGTTCGGCCACACCCGGATGCCGGTCACCGAGGTGGCGCTGCGCACCCAGCAGGTGCTCCGGGAGGAGACCGGCGTGGCCAACGTCGCTGACCCGCTGGGGGGA
>NZ_WIQI01000093.1 GCF_009602535.1 Ornithinicoccus halotolerans
CCTGCCCGGTGGTCACCCACCCCTGCCCGTGGCGGGCGGCCAGCCGCAGCGCGCGCGGCCCGTTGGCGGCCATGACGAACGGCACGCGGGGCCGCTGCACGCACCCGGGCAGCGTACGGGCGTCCACGGCGGCGTAGTACTCGCCGCGGTGGTTCACGTGGTCCTCGGTGAGCAGCCGGTCCAGCAGGCCGACGAACTCGGCGAACCGGTCGGTGCGCTGCCGGCGGGTGAGCTGCTCCCCCAGGATGCCGGCGTCCAGGTCGCCGCCGGCGCCGAGGCCGAGCAGCAGCCGGCCGCGACTGACGTCGTCGAGGGTGACCACGTCGCGCATGAACGTCACCGGGTGCCGGAAGTTGGGGCTGGCCACGAACGTCCCCAGCCGCACCCGGTCGGTCACCGTCGCCGCTGCCGTGAGCGTGGCCACCGTGGAGTGCCACGGCGCGCCCGGCAGCCCGCCCCACACCAGGTGGTCGTAGGTCCAGGCGTGGTCGAAGCCGTACGCCTCCGCCCGCCGCCACAGCGAGGCGGCCTCGGACCACGGGTACTCAGGGAGGATGCAGATGCCGTAGCGCACCTGCATCACCCTAGGGACTCCACGCGGCGTCGGTGTCAGCAACGCAGCCCGTGCCCTCCCGCGGGTTGAGAGCAATCCCGCGCCCTGGGGGCCGTCCCGCGGCAACGGTTCTCGCGGATGTGCACTCAACGCGCGGGACACCATGAGAGGCAGGCCAGGGACGTCCGGACCGCGCTCCACACCGACCGACCCCCGGCTCACCTGCTCCCCAGGGAGGGCCAGCGCACTGCCAGCCGCCACGTGCGGCAGCCATGGTCACCGCGTGGCCGCTGCCTTCCGGGACCTGACCGCTCACCTCGTGCGGCACCGTGGCGTCATCACCACCCGTGAGCTCGCCGCCCTCGGCGCGGACTCGCGTGAGGTGCGCGAGCTGCAGCGGAGCGGTCGACTGGTGCGGCTGGCTCGCGGCGCCTACGCCCCGCGCGAGCTCCTCGAGCGCCTCGGCCCGGAGGAGCGGCACACCCTGCGCGTCCGCGCCGTCGTGGCGGTCGTCCCCGGCCAGGTAGCGGCCAGCCACCACTCCGCGGTGTGCGTGTGGGGGCTGCCGTGGATCGGTCTGCCGCCGGACCACGTGCACGTGATGCGGGTGGCGGCCGGCGAGCACCGCCGCGCCCGCCACTACACCGTCCACGAGCGCTGGCCGGCCACCCAGCCCACCTGGGTCAACGGGGTGCCCGTGCTCCCGGTGCCGGAGGCGCTGCTCGGGCTGGCCGGCTCGGCGCCGCTGGAGCAGACCGTGGTCTCCGGCGACGCCGCTTTGGCCCGGGGCCTCACCTCGATCGGTCAGCTGACCGAGATCCTGCACCAGCGGCGCGGGCAGCAGGGGACCCGGAACCTCCGGTCTGCCCTCCCGCTCCTGGACGCCCGCGCCGAGTCCCCGGGTGAGAGCCGCACCCGGCTGCTGCTGCACACCCTCGGATACCAGCCTCGGACGCAGGTCGAGATCCGGGACCACCTCGGGCACTTCCTGGCACGGGTCGACGCCCTGGTGGCGGGCCGGGTGGTCATCGAGTTCGACGGGCGGCTGAAGTACGCCGGTGACGGTGGCGGTGACCAGCAGAGCCTGGTGCGGGAGAAGGCCCGGGAGGACCGGCTGCGCGCCGCGGGCTACGAGGTGGTCCGGCTGGTCTGGCAGGACCTGGACGCCCCGAACCGGGTGCGCCAGCTGGTGGACCAGGCCCGCTACCGCGCCCGCATGCGCTGAGCCGCCGCCCGTCGGGCAGGACCGCGGGTTGAGCGCGTAGCCGCGGGAAACCTTCCCGCGGCACGGCACCCGAGGCGCGGGCCTGCCCGCAACCCGCGGGTGAACCCAGCGCGGCCCCGGGTGCGGGTCGCGGCGCGGCTCAGCCGAGCGGCAGCCAGGCGTCCAGATCGGCGCGCCCACCGCTGGCGCGCACCCGGCCCTGGGCGACCGCGTCGACCCAGCGCAGCTCCCCCGTGGCCAGCGACAGCCAGGTAGCGGCGTCGGTCTCCACCACGTTGGACGGCGTGCCTCGGCTGTGGCGCGGTCCCTCCACGGCCTGGACGGCCCCGTGCGGCGGGACCCGCACCTCGACCGACCGTCCGGGGGCGCGGGCGGCCAGCTCCTCCAGCGTGTAGCGCACCGCGGTGGCGAGCTGCGCGCGCGGCAGCGTGTCCGGGTCGGCGCGCCAGGCCGCTACCGCCTGCTCCCCCTGGTCGACCGGCACCCGGCGACGGGGCGGCATCAGTCCTCCCGCAGGACCGGGCAGGTCATGCAGCGGGGGCCGCCGCGGCCCCGGCCCAGCTCGCTGCCCGGCGTCTCCAGCACCTCGATGCCCTGGCCGCGGAGGTACTCGTTGGTCACGGTGTTGCGCTGGTAGCCGACGATGACCCCGGGCTCGACGGCCAGCACGTTGCAGCCGTCGTCCCATTGCTCGCGGGCGGCCGCGGCGGGGTCCTGGTCGGCGGCGAGCACCCGGATCTTCCCGAGCCCCAGCGAGGAGGCGAGCACCTGCTCCATCCGCTCCGGCGGGTGGGGGGTGACCCGGAGCTCGAGCTGGCCGTCCGGGCCGGTGTCGCCGGACGTGACCACCCAGCTGGGCAGGTCCGGCAGGCCCAGGTAGCGGGTGACCGTCTCCGGGTCGAGCATCGTCATCACGGTGTCCAGGTGCATGACGGCGCGGGCGTGCGGCATCTTCAGCGCCACGATGGTGTCGGCCTGGCCGGACCCCAGCAGCCGCCGGGCCAGCCGCTCCACGCCCTGGGCGGTGGTGCGCTCGCTCATGCCGACCCACACCACACCCCGGCCGGGCACCAGGATGTCGCCGCCCTCGGCGGTGGCGGGCCCGGCCTCCAGTCCCTCGGCCCACCACTGGAACTCCTGGCCGGCGAACATCGGGTGGTACCGGTAGATCGCCTCGTAGTGCAGCGTCTCCCGGCGCCGGGCCTTCTTGTGCATCGAGTTGACCGCCACCCCGCCGTAGACCCAGGCCGAGGTGTCGCGGGTGAACAGGTGGTTCGGCAGCGGCGCCAGGATCGTCTCGTGCGGGGCCAGCTGGCCGATCACGACCGAACGCGGCTCGGCGATCCGCTCCAGCACCTCGGCCTTGGTGATGCCGCCGACCAGGTGGGTGGCCAGCTCGGCGTCGGTCATCCCGTGGAACATCTCCCGCAGCGCCTCCGCGGCCGCCGGGCCGACGTAGCGCTCGTCCAGCGAGTGCTCCAGCACGTGCCGCTTCGCCTCGGGGACGGCCAACGTCTCGCGCAGCAACGCGTCGAAGTGGTGCACCCTGACGCCGCGGCCCTCCAGCAGCCGGACGAACTCGTCGTGCTCGGCCTGGGCCCGCTCCACCCACAGGATCTCGTCGAAGAGGTAGCGCTCCCGGTTCTCGGGCGTGAGCCGGTGCATCTCCAACCCGGGCCGGTGGACGATCACCTCACGCAGGCGCCCGGTCTCGGACCCGACGTGGAAGGCCATCTGCTCTCTTCTCCTCGTAGCGGCTGGCGCGCCGCCGGGGTGCGGCGACGAACCCGATCATCCTGCCACCTGGCCGCACGCCACAATGGGCGTCATGTTCGCCACGCTGCTGCACGCCCCCGGGGACGTCCGCGTCGAGCAGGTCGAGGACCCGCGCCTGCACGCGCCCACCGACGCACTGGTGCGGGTGCGCGCCAGCTGCGTGTGCGGCTCGGACCTGTGGCCCTACCGCGGTGCCAGCCCGGTCTCCCGGCCCCGGCGGATCGGGCACGAGATGGTCGGCACCGTGGAGGAGGTCGGCGCCGAGGTCAGCTCGGTCCGGCCGGGTGACTTCGTCATCTCACCGTTCACCTGGTCCGACAACAGCTGCCCGCACTGCCTCGCCGGCGTGCACACCGCCTGCGCCAACGGCGGCGGCTTCGGGAGCCCGGACCGGGACGGTCACCTGGTCGACGGGTGCCAGGGTGAGGTGGTCCGCGTGCCGCTGGCCGACGGCACGCTCGTCGCCACGCCCGAGCAGCCCGGCGACGAGCAGCTACCCGCCCTGCTCACCCTGGCCGACGTCATGGGCACCGGGTGGCACGCCGCCGCCAGCGCGGGCGTGCGGCCCGGGCACACCGTCGTGGTGGTCGGCGACGGTGCCGTCGGGCTGTGCGGGGTGCTGGCCGCCAGCCGGATGGGCGCCGGCCGGGTCGTCGCCATGTCCCGGCACGAGCCCCGCCAGCAGGTGGCCCGGCGGTTCGGTGCCACCGACGTGGTGGCCGAGCGCGGCGAGGAGGGCGTCGCGGCGGTGCGCGAGCTGACCGGCGGCGTCGGTGCCGACGCGGTGCTGGAGTGCGTCGGCACCGGTGACGCGATGGTCCAGGCCATCGACTGCGCCCGGCCGGGTGCCACCGTCGGCTACGTCGGGGTTCCGCACGGGGTGGAGCTGCCGATCCGGGACATGTTCTCCCGCAACGTGCACGTGGCCGGTGGCGTCGCGCCGGTGCGCGCCTACCTGGAGCAGCTGCGCGACGACGTGCTCGCCGGCGAGCTCGACCCGAGCCCGGTGTTCGACCGGACGCTGCCGCTGGCGGAGGCGCCCGAGGCCTACCGCGCGATGGACGAGCGCCGCGCGATCAAGGTGATGCTGCGCCCCTGACGGTCTCGTCCGGGACGCGGGGACACAAGGGACCCCCCGCGCACCTGGAAGAGCTCACCTGCCCTTGCTGCATTCCTGCCCTGGGGGAGTTCAGTGAGGTACCACCGCACGGGGGGCCTGCCGCCAGTGTAGGTGAGGACCGCGGCCACGACCCAACCCGGTCCCGGGCCAGCAGGCCCCGGCGCACCCGGCGGGAGGCCGCCCAGATTTCAGGCTGCCGCGGGCTCTCGGGTACCCTCTCCGGCGGAGGATTCGCATAGTGGCCTAGTGCGCACGATTGGAAATCGTGTTGGGGATGAAACCCCTCGCGGGTTCAAATCCCGCATCCTCCGCCCCCGGGACGGCCCGGCCCCACGCGGCGCCGGGCCGTCCACCGGGCCACCTCCACCCACGCGACGCCGGGCCCGCCAGCAGGCTCCGCGGCACCGAGCCGTGGGCGCGGGACCGTCGTCCCCGGCCGGCGGGGACGCTGGCTCCCTACAATCGCGGGGTGATCTTCAAAGGCGTGGGTGAGGGGCGGCCCTACCCGCCGCACGGCCTCACCGACCCCAAGGACTGGGCGCACCTGCCGCCGCGGGCCGTCCGGCTGGACGAGCTGATCACCACCAAGGCGACCCTGGACCTGCAGACGCTGCTGTCCCCGGACTCGACGTTCTACGGCGACATCTTCTGTCACGTGGTCCGCTGGCGGGGCGACCTCTACCTCGAGGACGGCCTGCACCGGGCGCTGCGGGCGGCGCTCGCCCAGCGTGCGGTCGTGCACGGGCGTGTCCTGTCCCTGGACTGACCGCCCGGGTCAGTACTCTGCTGGCGGCTGCCCGGGTCCGCCGGGTGCCCAGTTGGCACGGGCGCGTGAAGGGAGGCCGGCACGTGGGATACGCCCGCACCGCAGGCATGTCGACGGCCGCCCGCCGGCGCAGGCGCCGCGCCGCCCTCGTGCTCTCGGCCCTGATCCTGCTGCTGCTGCTGGTGTTCGGCTACGCCGTCGCCTACTTCGAGGGCTGGCTCCCGGCCGGTGATGAGGAGGGCGCCGACGACGCGGCCGTCACCACCGCCCCCGCCGACCCCGGGCTGGCCCCGGAGGACGTCACCGTCAACGTCGTCAACAACGTCGGCACCGCCGGTCTGGCCGGCCGCACCGCCGAGGCGCTGCAGACCTACGGCTACACCGTCGACGCCGTCCGCGACGACGACCGGGACGTCGAGGTCGAGGGCGTCGACATCCGGCACGGCACGGCCGGGGAGGACGCTGCGCGCCAGCTGCAGCAGGACCTGTTCCCCGACGCCCGGCTGGTCCCCGACGACCGCGAGGACGAGACCGTCGACCTCGTGCTCGGTGAGGGCTTCGAGGAGCTGCCGGCCGCCGAGGAAGCGGACCAGGGCGAGAGTCGCTGAGTCCTCTGTCACAGTGGGGAGGTGCGCATCGTCTCCCTGCTGCCGTCGGCGACCGAGATCCTGTTCGCGGTCGGTGCCGGCGACGAGGTCGTCGGAGTGACGTTCGAGTGCGACCGGCCCGCCGAGGCCCGCTCCCGCACCATCGTCTCGACCAGCGCGCTGCCCACGGCCGCTGCCGACCGCAGCCCCACCCCGGCCGAGATCGACGCCGCCGTGCGCGAGCGGCTCCAGGCCGGTGCGGACCTCTACCACCTGGACCGGGACGCGCTCGCCGGCCTGCAGGCCGACCTGGTGGTCACCCAGGACCTGTGCGCGGTGTGCGCGGTCGACGTCTCCGAGGTGCACGACGCCCTCGGCTTCCTGGGCTGCCGGGCCGACGTGCTCACCACCGACCCGCACACCCTGGCGGAGGTCTGGCAGAGCATCCGTGACGTCGGCCGCGCGACCGGCCGCGAGCAGGCCGCGGCCGCGCTCGTCGCCGGGCTGCAGGACCGGCTGGCCCGGGTGCGCGAGCAGGTAGCGGCCCAGCCGGCCGGGACCGGCGCCGCCGCCCCGCCGCGGGTGGCGGTGCTGGAGTGGACCGACCCGCCGTTCGCGCCCGGCCACTGGGTCCCGGAGATGGTCACGGCGGCCGGTGGCCGCAGCGTGCTGGGCACCGCCGGCCAGAAGTCGGTCACCACCACCTGGGAGCAGGTCCGCGCCGCCCGGCCGGACGTGGTCGTGGTGGCTCCCTGCGGCTACGACCTGGCCGGCTCGGCCGCCGTGGCACAGCAGCTGCTCGCCACCGGCGAGCTCGAGGGGCTACCGGCCGCGGTGTGGGCCGTCGACGCCAACGCCAGCTTCGCCAGGCCCGGGCCGGCCCTGGTGGACGGCATCGAGGCGCTGGCCGCGCTGCTCCACCCCGGTCTCGGGCAGCGCCCCGACCCGGCGATGGCGCGGTGCCTGCGCCCCGCCACCGCGCCGCAGGAGCAGGGGGCGTGACCGTGCGCGAGGTCACCGTCACGCGGGACGTCGCGGCCCCGCCGGAGCGGGTGTGGGCGGTGCTGACCGACCTGGACCGGCTGCCCGCGGTGCTCCGTGGGGTGGAGGCGCTGCACGTGCTCACCGACGGGCCGTACGCGCTGGGCACGCGCTGGTGGGAGACCCGCCGGGTGCTGGGCGTGCGCGCCACCGAGGAGCTGGAGGTGGTCGGCAACGACCCGTCCCGCAGCACCGTGCTGGCCTCCTCCTCCCGAGGGGTGGACTACCGCACCGAGACCACGCTGGAGGCGCTGGTGCTGCCCGAGCCTGGCACCCGGGTGACGCTGCGGCTGACCGCGCACGCCCCGGAGCGGGGCGGCCTGGCGGGCCTGGTGGGCACCGTGACCGGCCCGCTCGGTGAGCGGGTCACCCGCCGGATGCTCACCCAGGACCTCGCCGACCTCGCCGCCGCCGCGGAGCGCTGACCGCGGGAGCCTGTACTCAGCGGTCGAAGCGGGCCCGCCGGGCGGCCCGGCGCAGCACGACCAGCAGCCCGGGACCGGCCAGCAGCACCAGCACCGCGGTGGTGAGCGCCCGCCCGGTGTCGTAGCCCATCGACGTGGCCAGCGTGTAGAGGCCGAAGGTGCGCACGTTCTCCAGCAGGCCCGCGGCCGGGTCGAAGCTGAGCCCGGTGCCGTAGCCGGTGGTGAACGGCCAGAACGACAGGTTCAGCAGCAGCCCGTAGAGGTAGCCGGACAGCGCGCCGTAGCCGGCCAGCAGCACCAGCTCGGCCCGCCCGCTGACCCGGCGCGGCAGCAGCCCGGCGCCCATCCCGACGAACCCGGCCGCCATCATCTGGAACGGCAGCCACGGGCCGGCGCCGCCGGTGAGCAGCGCCGAGCCGAACATCGCGGTGGTGCCGAGCACCAGCCCGAACCCGGGACCGAAGACGCGCCCGGCGAGCACGAGGAGGAAGAACATCGGCTGGATGCCGGCGGTGCCGGTGCCCAGCACGCGTAGCCCGGCCGCGACCGCCGACAGCACGCCCAGCAGCGCCAGCGCCTTGACGTCCAGGCCGCCGTCGCTGATCTCGGCCAGCACCACCGCCAGCACCAGCGGCAGCAGCACCGCGAACAGGAACGGCGCCTGCGTCGTGCCGGCGAGGGAGGAGGAGGGCGTCAGCAGCAGCGGCCAGCCGAACGCCGCCAGGCCCAGCAGCGCCGCCAGCACCAGCAGCAGCACGCTGCGGCGGGGCACCGGGACGGCGACCCGGGCCCGGGGAGCGGCCGGGCCCGCCCCCGGGCGCGCCGGGGCGGTCATACCCGTTCCTGCAGCCCGGCGGCCACCTCACCGGCGGTCAGCACCGGGACCGGGCTGAGCACCTTGGCGACCTGCGGTGCGTAGGCCGGCGACGCCGTGCACACGGTCCGGGTGGGGCCGTCGGCGACCACCTCGCCCTCGGCGAGGACGACGGTGCGGCTGCTGACCTGCACCGCGAACTCCACGTCGTGGGTGCTCACCAGCACGGCCGCGCCGCGGGCGGCGAGCTGGCGACAGGCCGCGGCGAGCCGGTCCTTGGCGGCGTAGTCCAGACCACGGGTCGGCTCGTCCAGCAGCACCACGTCGGGGGCGGCCACCAGCTGCACGGCGAGCACCAGCGAGAGCCGCTGCCCCTCGGACAGGTCGCGCGGGTGGACGCCCGGGTCGATCGCGACGCCGAGCCCGGCGAGCACGGCTGCCGCGGACCCGGGGGGCGAGCCGGTCTCCCGGTCGGCCTGAGCGAGCTCGTCGGCGACGGTGTCGCGGTAGAGCAGGTCGGCCGCCGACTGCGGGACCAGGCTCACCAGCCGGCGGGCCGCTGTGGGGCTCAGCCGGGCCGGGTCCACCGGGGCCTGGCTGCCGGCCGCCCGGACCGTCACCGAGCCGGCGCTGCGACGGCCGCTTCCCTGCAGCGCCCACAGCAGCGAGGACTTGCCCGCGCCGTTGCGGCCCATCAGGGCGGTGACGGTACCGGCCCGGAGGTCCAGGTCGACCCCGTCGAGCGCGCTGACGGCGCCGTGCCGCACGACCAGCCCGCGGGCGGACACGACCGGCGGGCGCGCGTCACCGGCGGCCGGGTCCGGATCGTGCGCCGAGCCGGGCGGGGCGTGCACGACCAGGTGCTCGCGGCGGGCACGGCGGCGGGCCTCGCGCACCGACAGCGGCACCTCCTCCCACCCGACGGCGCGCGCCAGCGCCGCCAGCGGCGGGGTGACGTCCGACCGGGCCAGCACCCGCGCCGGGTCCCCGGCCTCGACCCCGCCGTCGCCGCACACCCACACCAGGGTGTCGGCGGCGTGCATCACCCGCTCCAGCCGGTGCTCGGCGAGCACGACGGTCAGTCCGGTGTCGTGCACGAGCGAGGTCAGCGCCGAGAGCACGTCCTGGGCGGCGGTGGGGTCCAGCGCCGAGGTGGGCTCGTCCAGCACCAGCACCTGCGGGTGCGCGGCCATGACCGAGGCGATGGCCACCCGCTGCTGCTGGCCACCGGAGAGGCTGGTGAGCGAGCGCCGCCGCAGGCCGGCGATACCCAGCAGGTCCAGCGTCTCCTCCACCCGCTTGCGCATCGTCGCCGGCGCCAGCCCGAGCTGCTCCATCCCGTAGGCCAGCTCCTCCTCGACGGTGTCGGTGACGAACCCGGCCAGCGGATCCTGCCCGACGTAGCCGACGACGTCGGCCAGCTCGCGCGGCCGCGTGGTGCGGGTGTCGCGCCCCTGCACCAGCACCCGGCCGGTGAGGGTGCCGCCGGTGAAGTGCGGCACCAGCCCGGTCACGGTGCCCAGCAGGGTGGACTTGCCGCTGCCGGTGCGCCCGACGACCAGGCACAGGTCGCCCTCCGGGATGGTCAGGTCGACGTCCCGCAGGACCGGCCGGTCGGCGCCCTCGTGGTGCACGCCGACGCCCTCCAGCACGATCACCGGGCCACCTCCGTCGGTGGCGGTGCGGGCGCGACCACCACCGGCAGCGCGACCAGCAGCAGCACTGCGGCGAGGCCGGGGTGGACCGGCGGCCAGCCCAGCGGCGCGGCGGGCGGGTGGAGGGGCTCCCGTACCTGCAGTACGTCGTGCCCGGCATCCTCGCCGCGCAGGCGATGTGGGTGGCGATGGGGGA
>NZ_WIQI01000094.1 GCF_009602535.1 Ornithinicoccus halotolerans
TCATCTCGGCCACGTTGCCCTCGTGCAGCGCGACGCCACCCATGATCTGGACGTCGAAGTGCCGCTTGCCGAGGGTGCGACGGGCGGCCTCCCGCACCGCGGCGAACGCCTCCGGCAGCAGGTCCTCCAGCGACTCGCCGTCGGCCAGCCGGGCCTTGAACCGGTCGGTCTCGCCCCGCAGCTCCTCGTCGGTCAGCTTCTCGAACTCGGGCTCGAGCACGTTGACCTGCCGGGCGACCGCCTCCAGCCGCCGCAGGGTGCGGCCCTCACCCGCCCGCAGCATCTTCTCCAACAGCTTCGGCACCCAGGTCTCCTGACACGTAAGGATGGAACCCACCTAGGCTAAACGTTGCTCGCCCGCGAGCGGGAACCGTGGCCCGCGCGGGGCCAGGCGTTCGCGGGCCGCCGGCCCGGGAGGAGGAGCCATGGAGGGGGCCGGCGACCACTCGAGGGCCGTCCCGGTGCTGGACGACGGAGCCGTGCGGTTGCGTGCCCACACCGCGGCCGACCTGGCAGGAGTCCTCCAGCAGTGCCAGGACCCGCTCTCTCGCCGCTGGCTGCCGCTGCCGGACCCCTACGGCCCACGGCAGGCCGAGGAGTTCCTGGCACTGGCCCGGTCCAGCTGGCGCGACCCCTCCCCGGCCTCCCCGCGGTACTGGGCGGTGCAGGCCCGCGACGACCACGGGCGAGCCAGGTTCGCCGGCTCGGTCAACTACAGCCGCGACGGCCAGGGCGGCGGTGAGCTGGGGTACGGGCTGCACCCGTGGGCCCGGGGCCGCGGGGTCGGGCTGCGGGCGGTCCGGCTGGCGCTGGCGCACGCGTTCGGGCACGACCGGCTGCAGCTGGTGCGCTGGCGGTCGGTGCGGGGCAACTTCGCCAGCAGGAGGATCGCGTGGCGGGCAGGGTTCACCGTCGAGGGGACCGTCCGCGGCCTGGAGGCGCACCCGGTGCAGGGGCTGCGCGACGGGTGGGTGGGCAGCCTGGCCGCCGGCGAGCCCAGGGCCCCTGCTCACCGCTGGCTGGACGCCCCGGTGCTGGTCGGGGACCGGGTCCGGTTGCGGCCCTGGCGGGAGGACGACGGCCCCCGGCTGCCGCCCCACGACGAGGCGGCCCGCGCCTTCATGGCCCCCGTGCTCCCGCCGGAGGACCCCGGCGGCTACGCCGGCTGGCTGCTGCGCACCCGGGAGCGGATGGCCGGCGGCGAGGCGCTGTCCTGGTGCCTGGCCGACCCGGACGACGACCGTCCGCTGGGCTGGCTGGCGCTGTTCGCGCTGGACCGGCCCTACTTCCACGGCTCCGGGCGGCTGGGCTACTGGCTGTCCGCGCCCGCCCGCGGCCGCGGGCTCATGGCGGAGGCGCTGGCACTGGGCACCCGGCATGCCTTCGCGCCGGCGCCACGCGACCCGGCCGACACGCTGGCCGGGCTGGGCCTGCACCGGCTCGGGGCCGCCGCCGACGCCCGCAACGCCGCCTCACAGGCGGTGCTGCGGCGCGCCGGCTGGCAGCTGGTCGGCACCGAGCGTGAGGCGACGGTCTACCGGCCCGGCGGTCACCGCTACGACGCGGTTCAGTTCGAGCGCTTGGCCGGCCGCTGAGGCCAGGCCCCGGGCCGGAGCACCTCGACCGTCACGTCCGCCAGGGTGGTGTTGCCGGCCTCGTCGGTGACCGCGTACACGAACGTGTACCGGGCCGCCATCGCCGCGGTGACCAGGAACTCGCGCTCGGTCTGCTGCTCCACCGCGCCACCGGTGGCCACGGCGTCGACCAGCTCGACCCGCAGCTCGTCGGCCGTGGTGGTGTCGTCGCTGGCCGCCACGGTCACCGTGACCGGAACCTGCTTGCCGTTCGGCGGCCAGACCGTCGCCGGGTCCGCCGAGACCGCGACCTCGGGGGCGGTGCTGTCCGGCGGGGTCAGGTCCAGGCCGACGACCACCGGGTCGTGGTCGCTGGAGCGGTAGGGGTCGGGCGCGTAGATGGCGTCCTGCGGCGGGGCCGTGAAGGACATGTCGTAGTCCAGCAGGCTCGGCTCGTCGGCGTTGACCGCCCACACGTCCGCGCCGGCCACCTGCTCCAGCAGCGCCTCGTTGGCCAGGGCGTGGTCCAGGTAGCCCAGCTGGCCGTCGAAGACGTAGGAGTAGGCGTGCTCGCCCTGCTCCCGGAGCAGCAGGTCGGTGTACCCGGCCGCCCGCAGCGCCTCGATCGGGTCCTCCTTGTCGTAGGCGTTCAGGTCGCCGATGATCAGCGCCTCCTCGACGCCGGTGCCGGTCGGGTCGCCGGCCAGCCAGTCGGCCATCGCCTCCGCCGCGGCGGTGCGCACTCCGTTGCAGTTGCCCTGGCCGTCGGGGTCGGTCGGGTCGCCGACGTCCTCGCACGAGGAGCCCTTGGACTTCAGGTGGTTGACCGCCACCGTGACCATGCCGCCGGTCGCCTCGTCGCGGAACGTCTGCGCCAGCGTCGGGCGGTTCTTGTCGTCCAGGAACCGCTCGTCGTCCGCGGAGGTCAGCGTGGCGAAGTCACCGACGGGGGTCGCCTCGGCCGGCTGGTAGATGAACGCCGTGGTGATCTCGTCGGTGCCGACCTCGCCGGTGGCCAGGTAGGCGTAACGCTCCTCGCCGAGGTGGTCGTTGAGCGCGCCGGTGAGCCGGGCGAGCGCCTCGTCGCCGTTGTTCTCGATCTCGATCAGCCCGACGACGTCGGCGTCCAGCTCCGCGAGGGCGGCCACAATCTTGGCCTCCTGCCGCGCCAGCTCCGCCTCGGTGTCCGCGCCGCGGCTGCCCAGCGTGGTGAAGTAGTTCAGCACGTTGAACGAGGCCACCTGCAGCCCACCGGCCAGCTCCGGCGCCTCCGGGCGCGGGTTGGCCGTGGTCACGGTCGCTCCGGTGGTGGGCTGCACCCGCCACAGGTCGAACCGGAAGTCGAGCACACCGGTGGCGTCGGTGACCAGGTCACCGCCGCGGAACCGGCTCTGCAGCGTGAACTCCTCCCCGTTGGGGTGCCGCGCCGGGTCCGGGTTCTGCGTGCTGCGGCCGTCGTCGAGGGTGATGCGGTGACGGGCGTTGGCCTCGGCCAGCGCCTCGGCCTCCGCCGAGCCGGGCGCGTGCACGGCGGTCGGCTGGAACTGCCGGTCGGTGCCGAGCGCGATCTCGCCGTAGCGGCCGAAGTTGAAGTACTCCAGGATCGCCAGGTCCTGCGGCAGCGTGACCCGCATGCCCTCGTGGCGCTCCTTGTCCTCCTCCGCCAACGGCAGCTCCAGGGCCACCGGCGGCGGCAGCTCACCGTCGGTGGCGCAGACGGCCGCCGCGGTGGCCGACAGCTGGGTCATCTGGAAGTACTCGTCGGCGGTGCCGGTGACCCGCACGGTGTCGCCCTCTGCCACGGCCGGGCCGCCCGGGTGGTGGACGAAGATGCCGTCGGAGGTGGCCGGGTCCTCGTCCGGGCCCAGCTGGCGGTCGACGGCAGCTACCTGACGTTCGCGGCCGGGCTGCTGGCCGCCGAGCACCCCGACCTGGCCGATGCGGTCGCCGCGCAGGCCGTGGACCCGGGACCGCAGCGACCGGGCCGGGAGCAGGCCGCTCGGTGCTGAACCAGGCTCCACCGGCGGGCACAGCAGCGCGGCCCGGTCCCGCGGCAGGACCGGCCCGCGCTCGTGAGCTGCGGTGGGTGGCTCAGCCGCCGAACGGCTTCACCTCGAGGACCTTGACCTCGATCGACTTGCCGGTCGGCGCCTCGTAGCTGACCGTCTCCCCCGCGGTGCGGCCGTTGATGGCCGAGCCCAGCGGGGAGCGCTCGCTGTAGACGTCCAGGTCCTCCCGGTCGCCCAAAATCTCCCGGCTGCCGAGCAGGAAGGTCTCGGTCTCGCCGAACATCTCCACGGTGACGACCATGCCCGGCTCGACGACGCCGTCGTCCGGCGGGGCCTCACCCACCGTGGCGTGCTCGAGGAGGTGCTCCAGCTGGCGGATGCGGGCCTCCATCTTGCCCTGCTCCTCCTTGGCCGCGTGGTAGCCGCCGTTCTCGCGCAGGTCCCCCTCCTCGCGGGCGGCCTCGATCCGCTTGGAGATCTCCGTGCGGCCCTCGCCGGAGAGGTAGGTCAGCTCGGCCCGGAGCCGCTCGTACGCCTCGCGGGTCAGGAAGCTCGTCGCCTTGGCTGCCTCGGTCACGTCTTCACTCCTCGGTCGGTTGGTTGCCCGACCACACCCACGGATCGGCGCCGCTCGCGCACGCATCCGGCCACCGGCTGGAACCGGTGGGACGGCGTGATCAAACAAGACGGCCCGGGCGATGGGGGCGTCGCGATGACACCCGGCCCGGACCAGCGTGATCACTCATTCTAACAACGGCGAGGGCGGAGTCCACCAACGAAGGTCACGATATGGTCACGGTCCGGTTGCGGGGCGCTCGTCGGCGTACCAGCAGAAGTCGACGTAGCCCGTGGTGGCCCTGGTCACCGTGCGCACCGGTGCCGTGTGCCGGCTGGGGGAGGACTCCACCGGCCCCACCTCGACCTGGGCGGTACCGATCCGGGTCTTGTTCTCGTCCAGCGCGTGCAGCTCGCACACCACCGCGCGGCCGGGGTCGCGTACCAGGTCGAACCGCACCGTCACCTGCTCCTCGGAGTCGACCAGGAAGCCGGTGTTGGTCCAGTGCACCTTGCCGCTGGTCGCGGCGACCGCGAACCACACGATCACGGCGGTCATCGTCAGCACCCCCAGCGTGCCGACGACCCACCAGGTGCGGCGACGGCGTGCGTCAGTGGTGACGGACACGGGCGCGCTCCGATCTGACCGTGGTGAGAGGATGGTCGGCGGCTGCGGCGACCGCCGAGCCCATTGTCCGTCATCGGCAACGACAGGAGCACAGGGTGTCCCAGGGACTGCGGTTGCTGGCGGTGCACGCCCACCCCGACGACGAGTCGAGCAAGGGGGCGGCGACCACCGCGCACTACGTCGCCGAGGGCGCGGCCGTGATGGTGGTCTCGTGCACCGGCGGTGAGCGCGGGGACGTGCTCAACCCCAAGCTGGCCGACGAGATGCTGCTGCGGCGCGACATCGCCCGGGTGCGGCGCCGGGAGATGGCTCGCGCGGCCGCGATCCTCGGCGTCCAGCACACCTGGCTGGGGTTCGTCGACTCCGGCCTGCCCGAGGGGGACCCGCTGCCGCCGCTCCCGCCGGGCGGCTTCGCGCTCGCGCCGCTGCGTGCCACGACCGAGGCGCTGGTGCGGGTGATCCGCTCCTTCCGCCCCCACGTGCTGACGACCTACGACGAGAAGGGTGGCTACCCGCACCCGGACCACATCATGACCCACATCGTCTCGATGGCGGCGGTGGAGGCCGCCGGTGACCCGGAGCGGTTCCCGGACGCCGGCGAGCCCTGGCAGCCCCTCAAGGTGTACTACAACGCGTGGGCGCCGGAGCGGATCCGTCACCTGCACCAGGAGATGCTGGCTCAGGGCATGGAGTCGCCCTTCGCCGAGTGGGTGGCCCGGATGGAGGAGCGGACGCCCCGCACCATCACCAGCCGGGTGGTGTGCGGGGAGCACTTCGCGACCCGGGACGAGGCGCTGCGCGCGCACGCGACCCAGGTGGACCCCGACGGGATGTGGTTCGCCGCGCCGCTGGAGCTGCAGCAGCGCGTCCACCCGACCGAGGACTTCGAGCTGGCGCTGTCGATGCTGCCGGTGTCGTTGCCCGAGGACGACCTGTTCGCCGGGATCCCGGCCGAGGTGCCCGAGGCCGACGCGCTGTGCCGCAAGCCACCGCCGCGGGAGGCCGACGGCACGCTGGCCGCCGCCTACCGCACCGAGGCGCCGGTCGAGACCGACCCCCGGGCCGCGCGGCTCGGGGCCGAGGACGAGCGCGAGCCGGAGGCCCGCACCGAGGTGGAGGGGCACGCGGAGGAGAGCGCGTGAACACCAGCAGCGTCGAGGTGACCGCCGGGCTCGGCGGATTCCTGGTGCTGTTCGGGCTGGGGCTAGTGCTGTGGTTCCTCGGCCGGGACCTGAGCCGGCGGCTGCGCGGGATGCGGCTCCGGGAGGAAGAGCGGCTGCGGCGGCTGGAGCAGGAGCAGGCCGGCGACTCGGGCGACGGCGACCGCGACGGCCCGGGGCGGCCGGGGCCCGAGGACGACGCGGGGTCCGCGGCGCCGAGGCGGTGACCGCGCGAGGCGACCGACCCCGGGACTGGCTCAGGCGCCGGCCGGTGTCGCGCCGTAGACGGCCAGCGAGGCCGCGACGTAGTGGGCGATGAAGGCAGCCACTGTGCAGGCGTGGAACACCTCGTGGAAGCCGAACCACTGCGGAGAGGGGTTCGGGCGCTTGGTGCCGTAGACGACCGCGCCCAGCGTGTAGAGCACGCCACCGGCGGTGATGAGGCCGAGCACCCAGGGCCCGCCGGCCTCCAGGAAGTGGCCGAGGTAGAACACCGCGACCCACCCCAGCGCGACGTACACGGGGGTGTAGAGCCACCGTGGCGCACCCACCCACAGGATCCGGAACGCCACGCCCCCGAGCGCGCCCGTCCACACGACCCACAGCAGCACGCGTCCCTCGCCCGGCGGCAGCAGCAGCACCGCGAACGGGGTGTAGGTGCCGGCGATGATGAGGAAGATGTTGGCGTGGTCCAGCCGCTTCAGCAGCCGGGCCGCCTTGGGGTTCCAGGTGCCGCGGTGGTAGAGGGCCGACGTCCCGAACAGCAGGACCGCGGTGAGCCCGAACACGGCGGCCGCCACCCGGGCGGGAGTCGTCGGGGCGAGCGCCACCAGCACGAGGCCGGCGACGAGCGCGACGGGGGCCATCCCGAGGTGCAGCCAGCCGCGCAGATGCGGCTTCATCGCCTGGGCGGCGTCCCCGACGGCGTGGGCGCCGCGACGGCCCAGGGAGTCGCTGCCGGTCATGGCCCGATCCTAACTTACCGTGTCGTAGGTTACGAACCCGTAGGTTAGCCTCGAGCCGCGGCGCCGGTGGCACTCAGGGAACCCCGAGCAGGGGGAGGTACCTTGAGCGCCATGGCTTCACTGCGGGGCGTGCTCTACCGGCTCTACACCCGGTCGGTGGCCCGGAGCCTGCCCGCCGACCGGCTGCCCCGGCACGTCGGCGTGATGCTGGACGGCAACCGGCGCTGGGCGCGGGCCCGGGGCGCCGACACGGCCCACGGCCACCAGGCGGGCGCCGACAACATCCGGCCGCTGCTGGACTGGTGCGAGGAAGCGGGGGTCGAGGTGGTCACGCTGTGGCTGCTGTCCACCGACAACCTGGACCGCGCGGAGTCGGAGCTGGAGCCGCTGCTGGGCATCATCGAGGGGGTCGTGGCCGACCTGGCCCGCGCCGGTCGGTGGCGGCTGCACGTCGTCGGTGCCACCCACCTGCTGCCCGAGCGCACCCGCCAGGTCCTCGGCGGGGCGGCCGCGAGCACCGCGGACGCCCCCGGGATGCTGGTCAACGTGGCGGTCGGCTACGGGGGGCGCCAGGAGATCACCGACGCGGTGCGCTCGCTGCTGGCGGAGCACGCCCGGCGCGGGACGAGCCTGGCGGAGCTGGCCCAGACCCTGGACGTGGAGCACATCGCCGAGCACCTGTACACCAAGGGCCAGCCGGACCCCGACCTGGTCATCCGCACCAGCGGCGAGCAGCGGCTCGGCGGCTTCCTGCTGTGGCAGAGCGCCCACAGCGAGTTCTACTTCTGCGAGGCGTTCTGGCCCGACTTCCGCAAGGTGGACTTCGTGCGGGCGCTGCGCTCCTACGCCGAGCGAGAGCGCCGCTTCGGGCGCTGAGCCCGCTCGGGCCGGCGCCCTCTCCCGGCGCGGGAGGTCGTCCGCGCCACGCGGAGAAATGTGCGTGCCTCGGGGGAGCAGGCGGCCTAGCGTCGGAGATGACGACGGACACCCGTCCCCGTCTCGGGAGGCCCGACCGGATGGAGCGCACGCTCTGGGTGGAGGGCCGGTTCCGGCTCGTGGCCACCCCGGTCACGGCTCGGTCCCGGTCAGCCCACCGTCAGGACGCGTAGCAGCCGCGCGCGTCGGAGGAGTCGACATGGCCAGCACCACCGCTCGTCCCAGCGCCGACCAGGCCCCCACGCGCGCCCCCGTCGCGACAACCACCCGCACCTACGTCCTTGACACCTCCGTGCTGCTGTCCGACCCGCGGGCGATGACCCGGTTCGCCGAGCACGAGGTGGTGCTGCCCGTCGTCGTGATCAGCGAGCTGGAGGCCAAGCGCCACCACCCCGAGCTGGGCTACTTCGCCAGGCAGGCCTTGCGCCTGCTGGACGACCTGCGGGTCCAGCACGGTGGTCTCAGCGAGCCGGTCCCCGTCGGGGACGAGGGCGGGACGCTTCGGGTCGAGCTCAACCACACCGACCCGGAGGCGCTGCCGGCCGGGTTCCGGCTTGGCGACAACGACACCCGGATCCTGGCCGTCGCGGCCAACCTGAGCGCCGAGGGCAGGGACGTCACCGTGGTGAGCAAGGACCTGCCGCTGCGGGTCAAGGCCTCCGCGGTGGGCCTGGAGGCGGAGGAGTACCGCGCCGAGCTGGCGGTGGACTCCGGCTTCACGGGGATGGCCGAGCTGGAGGTCACCGACCAGCAGATGGCGACCCTCTACGAGACCGGCCGGCTCGAGCACGACGGCGCCCACGAGCTGCTGTGCCACACCGGGCTGACGGTGCTCGGGCCGTCCGGCAGCGCGCTGGGCCGGGTGGCACCGGACGGCGCGGTGCGGCTGGTGCGCGGTGACCGGGACGCCTTCGGCCTGCACGGGCGCTCGGCAGAGCAGCGGATCGCGCTCGACCTGCTGCTCGACCCGGACATCGGCATCGTCAGCCTGGGCGGCCGCGCTGGCACCGGCAAGAGCGCGCTGGCCCTCTGTGCCGGCCTGGAGGCGGTCATGGAGCGCCGCCAGCACCGCCGCGTCCTGGTCTTCCGGCCGCTCTACGCGGTCGGTGGCCAGGAGCTGGGCTACCTGCCCGGCACCGAGAACGACAAGATGGGCCCGTGGGCGCAGGCCGTCTTCGACACCCTCGGCGCGCTGGTCTCCACCGAGGTAGTGGAGGAGATCCTGGACCGCGAGCTGCTCGAGGTGCTCCCGCTCACTCACATCCGCGGCCGGTCGCTGCACGACGCCTTCGTCATCGTGGACGAGGCGCAGTCGCTGGAGCGCAACGTGCTGCTGACCGTGCTGTCCCGCATCGGGCAGAGCTCCCGGGTGGTGCTCACCCACGACGTCGCACAGCGCGACAACCTCCGGGTGGGCCGCCACGACGGGGTAGCGGCCGTCATCGAGTCGCTCAAGGGGCACCCGCTCTTCGCCCACATGACGCTGCACCGCAGCGAGCGCAGCCCCATCGCGGCCCTGGTCACCGAGATGCTCGAGGGCACCCACCACCTGGGCTGAGCCGCGGCGGGCGCCGCGGCGACGGTGCGGGCGGGGCCACGACTGGCCGGAGCGTGGGGGCCGCGCCCGGCGCTGTGACATTGGCCACGTCCGGCGGCGCGGGTTTGCACCGGCGACCCGCGGTCGGGCACGGTAGACCTGGTTTTGTCACGATTTGATAACGCCCGCCCGCTGCGCGTCGCTGCCCCCGCGACCCCGGGCGAGCCCAGAGGAGCCCCCCTGTGTCCCGTCCCACCCCTGCCCATCAGCGCGGCGCCCACCGCGGCGCCCGCGGTCTGCACCGTCCCGCCGCCCTGCTGACCACCGCCATCGCCACTGTCTCGATGGGGCTGGCCGCCTTCGCGGCCTCCACCCCCGGGGCGAGCCTGGACGCCAGCCGCGCCGAGGCCTCACTGTCGGCCGCCGGTCCGGCCATCGGTACCGCGGCGGTGGAGCGCGTCGCCACCGCGGTGCAGCAGCCGGAGCAGGGCACGCTCCGGCTGGACCAGCTGGTGCTGGCGCGCGATGTCGTCGCCGACTCGGCCGCCGCCGGCCAGGCCGCCACCCAGGCGGTGCAGGAGCGCTCCGCGGAGATCGCTGCCGAGCGTGCCGAGCGCCGTGAGGCCGAGCAGGAGGCGCGGGAGCAGGCCGAGGAGGAGGCCCGGCAGCAGGCCGAGGCTGCTGCCGCCGCCGAGG
>NZ_WIQI01000095.1 GCF_009602535.1 Ornithinicoccus halotolerans
CACCCTCGGCAAGCGGCACTTCGACGTCCAGATCATGGGTGGCGTCGCGCTGCACGAGGGCAACGTGGCCGAGATGAAGACCGGTGAGGGCAAGACGCTGGTGGCGACCCTGCCGTCCTACCTCAACGCCCTGACCGGTGAGGGCGTGCACATCGTCACCGTCAACGACTACCTGGCCGAGTACCAGTCCGAGCTGATGGGCCGGGTGCACCGGGCGCTGGGGCTGGAGACCGGCTGCATCCTGGCCTCCATGACGCCGGCGCAGCGCCGCGAGGAGTACGCCAAGGACATCACCTACGGCACCAACAACGAGTTCGGCTTCGACTACCTGCGCGACAACATGGGCTGGTCGCTGGAGGACCTGGTCCAGCGCGGCCACCACTACGCCATCGTCGACGAGGTGGACTCCATCCTCATCGACGAGGCGCGTACGCCGCTGATCATCTCCGGACCGGCCGACCAGGCCACCAAGTGGTACACCGAGTTCGCCAAGATCGCCCAGCTGCTGCAGCGCGGCGAGGAGGGCGAGGGCGACTACGAGGTCGACGAGAAGAAGCGCACCGTCGGCGTGCTCGAGTCCGGGATCGAGAAGGTCGAGGACTACCTCGGCATCGACAACCTCTACGAGAGCGCCAACACCCCGCTCATCGGCTACCTCAACAACGCGATCAAGGCCAAGGAGCTCTACGAGCGGGACCGCGACTACGTCAAGGCGGACGGGCAGATCCTCATCGTCGACGAGCACACCGGCCGGATGCTGCCGGGCCGGCGCTACAACGAGGGGATGCACCAGGCGATCGAGGCCAAGGAGGGGGTGGAGATCAAGAACGAGAACCAGACCCTGGCCACGGTCACGCTGCAGAACTACTTCCGGATGTACGACAAGCTCGCCGGCATGACCGGGACCGCGCAGACCGAGGCGGCCGAGCTGCACCAGATCTACAAGGTCGGGGTCATCAGCATCCCCACCCACATGCCGATGATCCGTCGCGACGAGGCCGACCTGGTGTACCGGACCGAGGAGGCCAAGTTCGACGCGGTCGTCGAGGACATCGCGGCCCGCCACGAGAAGGGCCAGCCGGTGCTCGTCGGCACCACCAGCGTCGCCAAGTCCGAGTACCTGTCCGAGCAGCTGCGCCGGCGGGGGGTGCCGCACGAGGTGCTGAACGCCAAGCACCACGCCCGGGAGGCGGCGATCGTCGCCGAGGCCGGCCGCAAGGGCGCGGTCACCGTCGCGACCAACATGGCCGGCCGCGGCACCGACATCATGCTCGGCGGAAACCCCGAGTTCATGGCGGTCGCGGCGCTGCGCCAGCGCGGCCTGGACCCCGTGGAGACCCCGGAGGAGTACGAGGCCGCCTGGGAGGACGCGCTGCGGCAGGCCGAGGAGAGCGTGCAGGCCGAGCACGCCGAGGTCACCGAGCTCGGCGGGCTGTACGTGCTCGGCACCGAGCGTCACGAGTCCCGTCGCATCGACAACCAGCTGCGCGGCCGCTCCGGCCGGCAGGGAGACCCGGGCGAGTCGCGCTTCTACCTGTCGCTGCAGGACGACCTGATGCGCAAGTTCAACGCCGGGATGGTCGACCGGGTGATGCAGTCGGCGCGGATCGAGGACGAGGTGCCCATCGAGTCCAAGATGGTCTCCCGCTCCATCGCCAGCGCCCAGTCCCAGGTCGAGGCCCAGCACTTCGAGACCCGCAAGAACGTCCTCAAGTACGACGACGTGCTCAACCGGCAGCGCGAGGTCATCTACGCCGAGCGCCGGCGGGTGCTCGAGGGAGAGGACCTGCACGAGCAGATCCGCCACTTCATCAACGACGTCGTGCAGACCACCGTCGCGGCCGCCGCCCAGCCGGGCCCGGTGGAGGACTGGGACCTGGCCGGGCTGCTCGGTGAGCTGCGCGCGGTGTGGCCGGTCACCGCTCCCGCCTGCGGGGGCGACGGGCCGCCAGGCTGCGGCGCTTGGCCAGGTCGGTGACCGTCGTCCGGGCGGGGTGACGACCACCCGGAGGCCGTCCCTCCTCGGCCCGCAGCGCGCGGGTGGCCAGCGCCAGCAGCTCGGCGGTGACGGTCTCGGGGTGCTCGAGCATGATGATGTGCCCGGCGTCGGTCACCAGCACGTGCTCGGCGTGCGGCAGCCGCTCCACGATCTCCTCGCTGTGCACCGGGGAGGTGAGCAGGTCCCGGTCGCCGTTGAGCACCAGCGCCTCCACGCCGGCGAGCGCCTGCAGCGCCTCGGTCTTGTCGTGGGAGTTCAGTCCGGTCCCGAACCCGGCCACGACCTCCAGCGGGGTGCCGAAGATCATGTCGGCGGTCAGCCGTACCACGGCCATGGAGACCGGGGAGGCGAAGGAGGCGCGGTAGACGATGAACTCCTGCAGCCGCCGCCCCCCACGCATCGCGACGTCCACCAGCTCCTGCCGGCTCGCCAGCTGCCCGACGGCGGCCGGCCCGACCCGGGTGACGACGCTGCCGAGGACCGAGCCCAGGCCCCACGTGATCCGGTGCAGCCCGCCGGCGCTGGTACTGACCAGGGCTACCCCGCGCACCCGCGCGCGGACGAGGTCGGGCTGCTGCTCGGCGAGGGCCATCACCGTCATGCCGCCCATGGAGTGCCCGACCAGCAGCAGCGGGCCCTCAGGCGCCGCTTCCTGGATCACCCGCGCCAGGTCCGCGCCCAGCTGGTCGACCTGGTAGGAGCTGCCCTCCCCCCTGCCGGACAGGCCGTGGCCGCGCTGGTCCCAGACCACGACCCGGTACCCGGCCGCCCGCAGCGCTCGCCGCTGGTAGACCCAGCAGCGGCGGTCCAGGGTGTACCCGTGGCTGAGCACGACGGTGGCCCGCGGCGCCGTACCGGTCCGCAGGCCGTCGGGCTCCGCCGCCTCACCGGGCTCGTCGACCTCCACGTGCAGCGGGACGCCGTCGTCGGCGACCACGACCGCGGCCCGGCTCGGCCGGACCTCGAAGTCCTCCTCGGCACCCAGCGCCAGCGCGCGCCGCCGATCCTCCCAGAGCCGGTCCACGGCGATCCCGGCCGCCGTGGCCACCCCCGCGACCGCGACTCCGGCACCGAGCAGCGCGGGCCTGCGCAGCGGGCTCACCGCTGGTCCCCCTCGGTGCCCGGCGCCACGTCCTCCCCCACGTAGCGGCGGGGCACGCGCGGGCCGAACCGGCTGACGATCTCGTAGTTGATGGTGCCGGCGGCCTCGGCCCACTCCTGGGCCGTCGGCTCACCGGCACGGCCGGGGCCGAACAGCACCAGCCGGTCACCGGCCGCGACGGGGGTGTCGGCCACGTCGATCACGAACTGGTCCATGCAGACCCGGCCGGCGATCCGGTGCCGCCGGCCCCCGGCGAGCACCTCCGCGGAATTGGAGACGTGGCGGGGCACGCCGTCCGCGTAGCCGATCGGGATGTCGACCAGCGTGGTCTCGGCCGGGGTCGTGTAGGTGTGGCCGTAGGAGACCCCCTGCCCGGCGGCGACGCGCTTGACCACCGAGGCGAGCGCGAGGACCGTCATGGCCGGCACCAGCCCGAAGTCGGCACTGCTGCCCACGTCCGGTGCGGGGGTGAGCCCGTAGACCGCGACGCCGGGACGGACCATGTCCCAACGCGCGCCCGGTGTGGTGAGCGTGGCCGCGGAGTTGGCGAGGTGGCGCAGCTCCGGTCGGAGCCCGGCCCGCTCGGCCAGCGCGACGGCGTCGGCGAAGGTCCGTTGCTGCTGGCTGACGGTCGGGTGCTGCGGCGCGTCGGCAGCGGCGAAGTGGGAGAACAGCCCGGTGACCCGGATGGTCCCTTCCGCCTCCAGCCGGGTGGCGGTGTCGACCAGCGCGGCCCAGTCGGTCCGCCCCGGCCCCCCCGGGACCGGCAGCGCGTAGGCGCCGTTGCGACCCAGCCCGGTGTCGGCCTTGAGCTGGACGCGGGCGACCCGGTCTTCCTCCCGGGCCGCGGCGGCCGCGGCCTCCAGCGCCCAGGGGGCGCTCACGCCGAGCTCGACGTCGTGGCGCAGCGCGCCCCGGTAGTCCGAGTCGGGGGTCAGCATCCAGGCCAACACCGGGGCGGTCACCCCGCCCTCGCGCAACCGGAACGCCTCGGAGAGCTGCGCGACCCCGAGCCAGGAGGCTCCGCCGCGCAGCGCCGCCCGAGCGCTGGGCAGCAGCCCGTGGCCGTAGGCGTCGGCCTTGACCACGGCCATCAGCGGGCTGCCGCCGGCGTGCTCGCGCAGGGTGGCGACGTTGCCGGCGATCGCGTCGAGGTCCACGACCGCCACCGCCGGGTAGTCACCCGGCGGGGTGGGCAGCGCGTCGACAGGGCTCATGCGGGGAAGTCTGGCAGGTGAGGTCGGTGGCCGCGCTCAGCCGCGCGCCACGGCGGCGACCTGCTCCATGAGGCTCGAGGGCAGCCCGGCCCCCGCGGGGTCCACCTGCCCGAGGCGGGCCACGACCCGTTCGGTGACCTCGGTGGTGGTGGCACCCATCGCCGGGCCCGACAGGGCCGGCAGCTCGGCCAGCACCGAGGCGGCGGCGGCCTCGACGGCGGCGGCCGCAACCCCCTCCCCCAGCGCGGACAGCGCCAGCGCGAGCGAGAGCACCGCCCCGGCCGGGTTGGCCCACCCGCGGCCGGCGATGTCGGGTGCCGACCCGTGGATCGGCTCGAACATGCTCGGGGCGGTCCCGTCCAGGTTGAGGTTGCCGCTGGCCGCTACTCCGAGCCCGCCCTGCACGACGGCGCCCAGGTCGGTGACGATGTCGCCGAACAGGTTGTCGGTGACGACCACGTCGAACCGCTCCGGTGACACCGGCAGGTGCATGCACATCGCGTCGACGTGCACGTAGTCGGTCTCGACGTCGGGGTAGCGGCTGCCGACCGCCTCCATCACGTCCAGCCACAGCCGCCCCGCCTCGACCAGCACGTTGGTCTTGTGGCACAGGGTGACGCTGCCGCGGCGCTGCTGCGCCAGCCGGAAGGCGTAGTCGACGGCGCGCTCGGTGGCGTACCAGGTGGTGAGCGACTCCTGGGCGGCGACCGCGGCCGGGGTGCCGCGGTGGACGGTGGAGCCGGAGCCGACGTAGGCACCCTCGGTGTTCTCCCGCACCACGACCAGGTCGCACCGTTCCGGGGTCAGCCCGGCGATGGGGGTGGGCACCCCCGGGTAGAGGCGCACCGGCCGCAGGTTGATCGCCTGTCGCATCTCCCGCCGCAGCGCCAGGATGACGCCGCGCTCCAGCACCCCCGGGACCACCCGCGGGTCGCCGATCGCCCCGAACAGGATCGCCTCGTGCTCGCGCAGCGTGGCCACGACCTCGTCGGTGAGCAGCTCGCCGGTCTGCAGGTAGTGCTCCGCGCCGAGCGGGACGGTGGTCCGCTCGGTGGTGAAGCCGAACCGCTGCTCGGCCGCGTCCAGCACGGCCAGCGCTCCCGCGGTGACCTCGGGGCCGATGCCGTCACCCGGGATGACGGCGAGACGGTGCGGGGGGTTGCTCATGGGTGCTCCTGTCGGTGACGCGTCACAGCCGGACTACAGTGTGTCCTATCCCCGCCATCCACCGAGGAGGGACTCCCATGGGCCAGACCCTGGCCGAGAAGGTCTGGGCCTCGCACGTCGTGCACCGGGCCGAGGGCGAGCCGGACCTGCTCTACATCGACCTGCACCTGGTGCACGAGGTGACCAGCCCGCAGGCGTTCGAGGGCCTTCGCGCCGCGGGCCGGCCGGTGCGTCGTCCCGACCTCACCGTGGCGACCGAGGACCACAACGTCCCGACGACGCTGGGGCCGATCACCGACCCGGTCAGCCGCACCCAGCTGGAGGCGCTCAAGCGCAACTGTGCCGAGTTCGGGATCGTCCACCACGAGCGGGGCAAGCTCGGCCAGGGGATCGTGCACGTCATCGGCCCGGAGCTGGGACTGACGCAGCCGGGCATGACGATCGTGTGCGGCGACTCCCACACCTCCACGCACGGCGCCTTCGGTGCACTGGCCTTCGGGATCGGGACCAGCGAGGTCGAGCACGTGCTGGCGACGCAGACGCTGCCGCTGCGGCCGTTCCGGACGATGGCCATCACGGTCGAGGGCGAGCTGCCGCCCGGCGTCTCCCCCAAGGACATCATCCTGGCGGTCATCAACCGGATCGGGACCGGCGGCGGGCAGGGCTACGTCCTGGAGTACCGCGGCAGCGCCATCGAGGCGCTGTCGATGGAGGGCCGGATGACCATCTGCAACATGTCGATCGAGGCCGGCGCGCGCGCGGGCATGGTGGCCCCGGACGAGACCACGTTCGCCTACCTGAAGGACCGCCCGCACGCCCCGCAGGGCGCCGACTGGGACGCCGCGCTGGAGTGGTGGCGCTCGCTGCGCACCGACCCCGACGCCAGCTTCGACGCCGAGGTCGTGATCGACGCCGCCGAGCTGACCCCCTACGTCACGTGGGGGACCAACCCGGGGCAGTCGGTGCCGCTGGGCGAGGCGGTCCCCGACCCGGCCTCCTTCGGTGACGAGGACGCCCGGCAGGCCGCCGAGCGGGCCCTGGAGTACATGGACCTGCGGCCCGGGACGTCGATGCGCGAGATCGCCGTCGACACCGTCTTCCTCGGCTCGTGCACGAACGGCCGCATCGAGGACCTGCGGACAGCTGCCGAGGTGCTGCGCGGGCGGAGGGTCGCCGACGGGCTGCGGATGCTGGTGGTCCCGGGCTCGCACGCGGTGCGGCTGCAGGCCGAGGCCGAGGGGCTGGACCAGGTGTTCACCGAGGCCGGGGCCGAGTGGCGGCTGGCCGGGTGCTCGATGTGCCTGGGCATGAACCCCGACCAGCTCTCGCCGCAGGAGCGCTGCGCCTCCACCTCGAACCGCAACTTCGAGGGCCGCCAGGGCGCCCGGTCGCGCACCCACCTGGTCAGCCCCGCGGTCGCCGCCGCCACCGCGCTGCGAGGCACGCTGTCCAGTCCCGCCGACCTGTCGGAGCCGGCCCCGCGGGAGGTGTCCGCCCGATGATGACGCCGTTCACCGCCCACACCGGGGTCGGGGTGCCGCTGCGCCGCAGCAACGTCGACACCGACCAGATCATCCCGGCCCACTTCCTCAAGCGGGTGAGCCGGGAGGGGTTCGAGGAGGGGCTGTTCTCCCGCTGGCGGGAGGACCCCACCTTCGTGCTCAACCAGCCGGGCTACGCCGGCGGCTCGGTGCTGGTGACCGGCCCCGACTTCGGCACCGGCTCCAGCCGCGAGCACGCGGTCTGGGCGCTGATGCAGTACGGCTTCCGGGTGGTGGTCTCCGCCCGGTTCGGCGACATCTTCCGCGGCAACTCCGGCAAGCAGGGCCTGCTGACCGCCGAGGTCGCCCAGCCGGACGTGGAGCTGATCCTGAAGCACCTGGAGAACAACCCCGGCGCCGAGGTGACCGTGGACCTGACCGAGCGCACCGTGGTGGCCGGCGACATCCACGCCGCCTTCCAGGTGGACGACTACACCCGGTGGCGGCTGCTCAACGGGCTGGACGACATCTCCCTCACCCTGCGCCACGCCGACGAGATCGACCGCTTCGAGAGCGGCCGACCCGCGTTCACCCCGCGGGTCACCGCCGCGACCGGTGAGCCCGGGACGTGACCGGCGCGCCGAAGTCGGCTATGGTCAGGGACCAATGACGCACGTGCTGCTCCTTCGCTGCCGCAGCGAGGCCCTCTAGTCCGGCCCCTCGCTGCGGAGTCTCTGCTGTCCCCGGACACCAGCACACCCAGCGAGGAGCCCCCATGAGCACCACGACGACGTCCCCCGTTCGCAACCCGCAGCAGCCCAGCGGCATGCCGTTCCAGCGGTACACGCCGTTCCCCCCGGTCGACCTGCCGGCGCGCACCTGGCCCGGACGCACCATCACCGAGGCGCCGCGCTGGTGCGCGGTGGACCTGCGGGACGGCAACCAGGCCCTGATCGACCCGATGACCCCCGACCGCAAGCGCCGCATGTTCGAGCTGCTGGTCCGGATGGGCTACAAGGAGATCGAGGTCGGCTTCCCGGCCGCCAGCCAGACCGACTTCGACTTCGTCCGGATGCTGGTCGAGGAGGACCTGATCCCGGACGACGTGGTCATCCAGGTACTGACCCAGGCCCGCGAGCACCTGATCGAGCGCACCTTCGAGGCGGTCGCCGGGGCCAACCAGGCGATCGTGCACCTGTACAACTCCACCTCCACGCTGCAGCGGGAGGTGGTGTTCGACAGCGACATGGACGGCATCATCGACATCGCCGTCACCGGCGCCCGGTGGTGCAAGAAGTTCGAGGAGCAGCTGGAGGGCACCGAGATCTTCTATGAGTACTCCCCCGAGTCCTACACCGGCACCGAGCTGGAGTTCGCCGCGCGCATCTGCAACAAGGTGATGGAGGTGCTGGTGCCCACCGAGGACAAGCCGGTCATCATCAACCTTCCGGCGACCGTCGAGATGGCCACCCCCAACGTCTACGCCGACTCCATCGAGTGGATGAACCGGCACCTGGAGCACCGGGAGCACGTCGTGCTGTCGCTGCACCCGCACAACGACCGCGGGACGGCGGTAGCGGCGGCCGAGCTGGGCTACCTCGCCGGCGCCGACCGCATCGAGGGATGCCTGTTCGGCAACGGCGAGCGCACCGGCAACGTCTGCCTGGTGACCCTGGGCATGAACCTGTTCAGCCAGGGCGTCGACCCCCAGATCGACTTCTCCGACATCGACGAGATCCGCCGCACCGTCGAGCACTGCAACCAGCTGGCGGTCCCCGAGCGCCACCCGTACGGCGGCGACCTGGTCTACACCGCGTTCTCCGGCTCCCACCAGGACGCCATCAACAAGGGGCTGGCCGCGCTGGAGCGCAAGGCCGATGCCGCCGGCGTCCCGGTCGCCGAGCACCCGTGGGCGGTGCCGTACCTGCCCATCGACCCCAAGGACGTCGGCCGCACCTACGAGGCCGTCATCCGGGTCAACAGCCAGTCCGGCAAGGGCGGCGTCGCCTACGTGATGAAGACCGAGCACAACCTGGACCTGCCGCGCCGACTGCAGATCGAGTTCTCCCAGGCGGTGCAGCGCCACACCGACGGCGAGGGCGGCGAGATGAGCCCAGCGGCCATCTGGGCGGCCTTCGAGACCGAGTACCTGGTCCGCACCAGCCCGATCGAGCTGCGCACCGTGCAGACCCGGCAGACCCCGGCCGGCCGGGAGCAGCTGGAGGCGCAGGTGGTGCTGGACGGCACCGAGCAGGTGCTGCGCGCGGAGGGCAACGGCCCGATCGCCGCGTTCGTGCACGCCCTCGCCGAGCAGGGCATCGACGTCCGGGTGCTGGACTACACCGAGCATGCGCTGTCGGCCGGCGACGACGCGGTCGCGGCGGCCTACGTCGAGTGCGCCGTGGACGGCCAGGTGCGCTGGGGGGTCGGCATCGACGCCAACATCGTCGTGGCCTCGCTCAAGGCGGTCACCAGCGCCGTCAACCGGGGCCGCGGCTGAGCGGCCAGGGCGTCAGCCGGCTGGCTCGCCGGTGCCCTCGACCAGGGTGCGTCCGTCCTCGGTGACCTCCCAGTACGGGTTGTGCGCAACCTCCCACGGGTGCCCCTCGGGATCGATGAACACCCCCGAGTAGCCGCCCCAGAAGGTGGCCGCGCCCTCCCGGGCCACCGTCCCGCCGGCGGCGCGCGCCTGGGCGAGCACCTCGTCGACCTCCTCGGGAGAGCCGACGTTGTGCGCCAGCGTGACCCCGCCCCAGCCGCCGCCGTCGGTGACGCCGGAGTCGGCCTCGAGCGCGGCCCGCTCCCACAGCGCCAGCACCACGCCGCCGAGCTGGTAGAACACCACGCCCTCCGGGGAGCCGGCCGGCTGCCAGCCGAGCCCGTCGTAGAACGCCCGCGCCCGGTCGAGGTCTCGCACGCCGAGGGTGACCAGGCTCATTCGCTGCTGCATGGCCCCACGGTAGCGGCGGTGGCGGCTGCTCAGCGGCGTAGCAGCCCCGCCACCGTGGCCGGGCCACGCGGCGACATCTTCCTGCCCACCGTCGGCCACGCGCTGGGCTTCATCGCCGAGCTGG
>NZ_WIQI01000096.1 GCF_009602535.1 Ornithinicoccus halotolerans
GTCCGGCGCGGCCACGCCGCCGCCCGCGCCGGCCCCGGAGCCGCAGGACGCTGCGGCCGGTTCCCGCCGCTGGGGGGTCATCGGGGTGCAGCTGACCTGGCTGGCCACCTTCGCCGTCATCGCGGCGGTCGCGCTGCGCGGGTTGTCGGTCCACCGTGCGCCGCTGGGCAACATGTACGAGTTCGCCCTGGTCGCCGCCGGCTTCACGCTGCTGCTGTACAGCCTGTGGAGCCTGCGCCGGGACGTGCTGTGGCTCGGGCTGTTCGTGGTCGCGCCGGTCCTGCTCGTGCTCGGTGCCGCGCTGGTCGCCTGGTACACCGAGGCCAGCCAGCTGCTGCCCTCGCTCAACAGCATCTGGCTGTGGATCCACGTCTCCGTCGCGACGCTGTCGGTCGCGCTGTTCACGATCGGCTGCGTGCTCGCGCTGCTGTTCCTGGCCCGCGACCGCGCCGAGCGCTCGGGACGGCCGCTGCCGGGATGGCTGGCCGCGACGCCACGGGCGGGGGCGCTGGAGCGGCTCACCTACGGGGTGCACATCGTGTCCTTCCCGCTGTGGACCTTCACCGTCATGGCGGGCGCGATCTGGGCCGAGCAGGCGTGGGGCCGCTACTGGGGATGGGACCCCAAGGAGGTCTGGTCGTTCGTCATCTGGGTGGTCTACGCCGCCTACCTGCACGCCCGGGCCACGACCGGCTGGAGCACCCGGCGGGCGACCTGGCTGGCGGTGGCCGGCTACGCCTGCATCATCGTCAACTACGCCGTCGTGAACATGTTCTTCGTCGGCTGGCACTCCTACTCGGGACTGTGAGCGGCATGTGGCAGTACACGGTCTGGCGGCTGCTGCTGTTCGCCGTCCTCCTCCTCGCCCTGCTGTGGCTGGGCGTGCCCGAGCTGTGGGCGCTGATCTTCGCCGCGGCGTTCTCGATGGTCACCTCCTTCTTCCTGCTGCGGCGGCAGCGGGAGGAGATGGCCCGCGACCTCGAGGCCAAGGTCGCCGCCCGGCGCCGGCGCCGCGAGGCGCGGCTGGCGGCCGAGCGGACCGACGAGGAGGCCGAGGACGAGGAGGGCCCCGGCCCCACCGCGCGGTAGCGGCCCGGCGGGTCAGCCCGCCAGCGCCAGCCCGAGCGCGAGCAGCCCGGCGTAGCCCAGCTGCAGCACGCCGGTCATCGCCAGCACCGGCACCAGCGCCGCCCCCCGGGCGCCGCCCAGGACCCGCTGCGCCGGCCGGTAGCCCAGCGGCAGCGCCAGCAGTGCCAGCAGCGCCCACGGGTGGGCCAGCGCGGCGACGCCCGCGGACACCGGTGCGGTCAGCAGCAGCCCGGCGTAGAGCCGACGGGTGCGCCGGTCTCCCAGCCGGACCGCAAGCGTGCGCTTGCCGGCCTGCCGGTCCCCGGCCAGGTCGCGCAGGTTGTTGGTGACCAGGATCGCGCAGGCCAGCGCTCCCACGCCCACCGCGCCGGCGAAGCTGCCCAGGTCCAGCCGCCCGGCCTGCGCCCAGCTGGTGCCGAGCACGGCGACCAGGCCGAAGAACAGGAACACCGCCACCTCGCCGAGCCCCCGGTAGCCGTACGGGCGCTCGCCGCCGGTGTAGTGCCACGCGGCCCAGACCGCGGCGACACCGACGAGCAGCAGCTCCATCCGGCCGGACAGCGCCACCAGCGCCAGCCCGGCCAGGCAGCCGACGCCGAAGAAGAAGAACGCCGCGAACCGCACCGTCTGCGGGTCGGCCAGCCGGCCGCCGACCAGCCGGACCGGGCCCACCCGCGCCGCCGAGTCAGTGCCGCGGACGCCGTCGGAGTAGTCGTTGGCGTAGTTGACGCCCACCTGCAGGGCGAGCGCGACGACCAGGGCGAGCAACGCCAGCGCCAGGTCGCTGTCGCCGAGGGCGTGCGCGGAGCCGGTCCCCACGGCCACCGGGGCCACGGCCGCGGGCAGGGTGCGGGGGCGGGCGCCAGCGGCCCACTGCTGCAGCGTCGCCACGAGTCAGAGACCGCGCAGGAAGTCGGGGTCGTCGTCCGGCCCGCGGGGGCCGGGGGGAGGGGGGACGCGGTGCTGCCGGGGCCGGCCGGCCAGGAGCCAGGCGATGCCACCGACGAGGGGGAAGAGCACGGTGATCGCGACCCACACCAGCTTGGGCAGGTGGCGCACGGCGTCCTGCTCGGTGCGCACCGCGTCCACGACGCAGTACACCGTGAACACCAGCACCAGCGCGACGATCGCGACTCGGAGCACGGGCGGCTTCCTTCAGCTCGACTCAGTGGGGGGAAGGGCCATTGTGCCACTGTCACCTGCCAGTTCCTGCCGCAGCCGCAGCCGGTCCACCTTGCCGGAGGGCAGCACCGGCAACGCCGGCCGCAGCCGCACCTCCCGAGGGAGCGCCTCGTCCGGCAGCCGGCCACGCAGCCGGGCCCGCCAGTCCGGTGTCGCCGCCGGGACGCCGTCGCCCTCGGGGACGACGACGGCCACCACCCGCTGCCCCCACTCCGGGTCGGGCAACCCGAGCACAGCGCAGTCGGCGACCCCGGGCAGCCCGCGCAGCGCCTCCTCCACCAGCGCAGGCGCGACCTTGACGCCCCCGGTGTTGACGAGGTCGTCCACGCGGCCCAGCACCCGCACCCCCTCGGGTCCCACCGTCCCCGCGTCGTCGGTGAGGAACCACCGCCGGCCCGCCTCCCACGGGAACCGCCGGTGGGTCAGCTCCGGCCGGTCCAGGTAGCCGCGCGCCAGCACCGGTCCGGACAGCCACAGCCGGCCGCTCTCGTCGGTCCGGGCGGCCACCCCCGGCAGCGGTTCGCCGTCGTAGACGCAGCCGCCCGCGGTCTCGGTCATCCCGTAGGTGGTGACCAGCCGCACCCCCGCGGCCCGGGCCCGTTCGGCCAGCGCCCGCGGCAGCGCCGCGCCCCCCACCAGCACCCCGTCGAGGGCGGCCAGCGCCTCCCGGCCCACCGCGTCGGCCAGCAGCCGGTGCACCTGGGTGGGCACCAGCGACGTGTAGCGGCGGGGTCCGGCCAGCTTCGCCACCGCCTCGGCGAACGGGCCTGCCGCGAAGCCGTGGCCGGCCGCGTGACGGGGGGCCGGAACCGGCACCAGCACCGGCGCTGTCCCCGCCAGCACGGAGCGGACCAGTACCTGCCACCCGGCGACCCGGTCGGTGGGCAGGGCGAGGACCCACTGCCCGGGCCCGCCGAGCCGGTCGGTGGTCGCGGTGGCGGAGGCGGTCAGGGCGGCCGCGTCGAGGACCACCGGCTTCGGCTCCCCGGTGGAGCCGGAGGTGGGCAGCACCACCGCGGCACCGGCGAGCAGCTCGGCGGCGGCCGGGGGCAGCGCCAACCGGGCCAGCTCCTCGGGTCCCCCGCGGCGCGGCCACAGCGGCACGTCACCGGACTCGAGCACGGCCGCGACCAGGTCCAGCAGGTGGCCGAGGCCACGCCCGGCCGCCGGTGCGTCGCCGGCGACGACGTGCCGCACCGGTGCCGCAGCCAGGCCGCCGTGGCTCAGAAGCTGTTCTCCAGGTCGACGTACCAGGCGCCGTCGACGCGGCGCAGCTCGATGCGCTGGTCGCCGAGGCCCTCGGCGAACAGCTCGGAGAAGTGCTCGCGGGTGATGACCGCGCGGTCGCCGTCGACGTCGGCGCCGGTGATCTCGACCAGCTCGATGACCCGAGCGGTCTCCTCGTCGAACTGCTCCTGCGCCAGCGGGGGCACCATCTCCACGCAGATCGCGTGGTCGCCCGCGGACTCGGTCATCGGCCGCTCCCCGGAGAGGTCGAGCATGTAGTCGCAGACCTCCTCCTCGCCGCGCACGAACGCCACCAGCCAGTCCCGGGCCCGCCCGGCGGCGCGGCGCTCGGTCCGGCTGGGTGCCCCGTCCTGCTCGGTCGCGGCGGCCTCGTCGGGGCGCTGGGTGGCGGCGGCCTCGTCGGGGCGCTGGGTGGCGGTGGCCCCGTCGGCGTCACTGCCGGCCTGCGTCGGGGAGGCAGTGCTCCCGGCGTCGACGACGGTGGGCTCGTCTGAGCACGCCCCGAGCAGGACGGCGGGCAGCGCCAGGCCCAGCAGCGGCAGCAGTCGTCGCATGGTCACAGTCTCCCCCAGCGGGTGCGGTCGGGTCTCAGTAGTACCACGGGAAGCGGTCCCACTCGGGCGCGCGCTTCTCGAGGAAGGCGTCGCGCCCCTCGACCGCCTCGTCGGTCATGTAGGCCAGCCGGGTCGCCTCCCCGGCGAACACCTGCTGGCCCATCAGCCCGTCGTCGACGAGGTTGAAGGCGAACTTGAGCATCCGCTGCGCCGTGGGGGACTTGGCCAGGATCTCCCGGCCCACCGCGAGCGCCTCCCGCTCCAGCTCCGCGTGGTCCACGACCAGGTTGACCGCGCCCATCCGGTGCATCTGCTCGGCGTCGTAGGTGCGGCCCAGGAAGAAGATCTCCCGGGCGCGCTTCTGGCCCACCATCCGGGCCAGGTAGGCCGAGCCGTAGCCGGCGTCGAAGCTGCCCACGTCCGCGTCGGTCTGCTTGAACCGGGCGTGCTCGCGGGAGGCGACCGTCAGGTCACAGACCACGTGCAGGGAGTGCCCGCCGCCGGCGGCCCAGCCGTTGACGACCGCGACGACCACCTTGGGCATCGTCCGGATGAGCCGCTGCACCTCCAGGATGTGCAGCCGGCCGCCGTGGGCGGCCGCGTGCGCCCGGTCGACGGTGTCGGCCGTGTCGCCGCCGGCGTACTGGTAGCCGGAGCGCCCCCGGATCCGCTGGTCGCCGCCGGAGCAGAAGGAGTGCCCACCGTCGCGCGGGCTGGGACCGTTGCCGGTGAGCAGCACCACGCCCACGTCCGGGGACATCCGCGCGTGGTCGAGCACCCGGTAGAGCTCGTCGACCGTGTGCGGCCGGAAGGCGTTGCGCACCTCGGGGCGGTCGAAGGCCACCCGCACCACGCCGCGCTCGCGGGTGCCGGCGGGGCCACGGGCGCGGTGGTAGGTCAGGTCGGTCAGCTCGAACCCGGGCACCGGCTCCCACAGATCGGGGTCGGGCGTGGTCGCGTCGGTCACCCGCACGAGGATAGGTCCATGCCCGCCGCCGCAGCCCTGCCGACTCCCGTGGACCTGCCGCCGACCGAGGAGCTGCTCGGCTCCGCCGTGGTGGTGCGGGTGCCGCTGCGGGTGCGGTTCCGCGGCGTGGACCACCGGGAGGCGGTGCTGTTGCGCGGCCCGCGGGGCTGGGGCGAGTTCGCCCCGTTCCCCGAGTACGGCGACGCCGAGGCGGCCCGGTGGCTGCTGGCCGCGGCGGAGGCCGGCTGGTACGGCCACCCGGCGCCGGTGCGCGACGAGATCGAGGTCAACGCCACCGTCCCGGCCGTCCCGCCGGACCGGGTGGCCGGGGTGCTGGCCCGGTTCGAGGGGTGCACGACCGCCAAGGTCAAGGTGGCTGAGCGGGGCCAGCGACTGGCCGACGACCTCGCCCGGGTGGCGGAGGTGCGCCGGCTGCTGGGCCCGGCCGGCCGGGTGCGGGTGGACGCCAACGGCGCCTGGTCGGTCGCGCAGGCCCGCGAGGCGCTGGCACGGCTGGGCCGGCACCAGCTCGAGTACGCCGAGCAGCCGTGCCGCACCGTGCCCGAGCTCGCCGAGCTGCGCACCGCGCTGGCCCGCGACGGGGTGGACGTGCCCGTCGCCGCGGACGAGGCGGCGCGCCGGTGCAGGTGCCCTACATCGTCATGGAGCACGTCGAGGGCCGGACGCTGCGCGAGCTGCTCAACGACGAGAAGGTGCTCGACCCCGACGAGGCGGCCCGGATCACCGCGGCCGTGCTCTCGGCCCTGGAGTTCAGCCACGATCGCGGCATCGTGCACCGCGACATCAAGCCGGCCAACGTGATGCTCACCCGCGGCGGCGCGGTCAAGGTGATGGACTTCGGGATCGCCCGAGCGCTGGCCGACACCGCCGCCACGATGACGCAGACCTCGGCGGTGTTGGGCACCGCGCGCTACCTCTCGCCCGAGCAGGCCCAGGGCGAGGCGGTGGACGCCCGTAGTGACCTCTACTCGGCCGGGTGCCTGTTCTACGAGCTGCTGACCGGGCGGACGCCGTTCGTGGGGGACCCGGTGTCGCTGGTCTACCAGCACCTGGGCGAGCAGCCCAAGCCTCCTTCCACGCTGCAGGAAGACCTGCCGGCGGAGATGGACGCGGTGGCGCTGCACGCGCTGCGCAAGACCCCGCAGGAGCGGTACCAGTCGGCCGCGGAGTTCCGGGCCGACCTCAACGCCGCCCGGTCCGGGGGGCCGGTCTCGGAGACGGCGCAGGCCACGCTCGCGGCGGTGATCGGCGCGGCCGGCGCCGCGGGAGCGGCCAGCGGCACCCCGGCGCCCAGGACGGAGCCGCTGCCCACGCAGGCGTTCCGGCGTCCAGTCCGGGCCCGGGCCGCCGGTGCCGCGGCCGGCGGGGCGGGCGGAGCACAGTCATGGCCCACCCATGCTCACCCCCGTGGCCCCCGGTGCGCGGGAGGCGCACCGGGAACGGCCACGACCGTCAGCGGCTGACCCGCTCCATGACCTCGCGCATCAGCTCGGCGGTGCCCGACGGCGTCTTGCCGACCTTGACGCCGGCGGCCTCCAGGGCCTGCTTCTTGGCCTCGGCGGTGCCGGAGGAGCCGGAGACGATCGCACCGGCGTGACCCATGGTCTTGCCCTCCGGCGCGGTGAAGCCTGCGACATAGCCGACCACCGGCTTGGAGACGTGCTCCTTGATGTAGGCCGCGGCACGCTCCTCGGCGTCGCCGCCGATCTCCCCGATCATGACGATGGCATCGGTGTCCGGGTCCTTCTCGAACGCCTCGAGGCAGTCGATGTGGGTGGTGCCGATGACGGGGTCGCCGCCGATGCCCACGCACGTGGAGAACCCGAAGTCGCGCAGCTCGTACATCATCTGGTAGGTGAGCGTGCCGGACTTCGACACCAGCCCGATCCGGCCGGCGGAGGTGATGTCGGCCGGGATGATGCCGGCGTTGGACTGCCCGGGGCTGATCAGCCCGGGGCAGTTGGGGCCGATGACGCGGGTGGTGCCGGCGTCCTCGGCGTAGCGGAAGAACTCGGCGGTGTCCTTGACCGGGATGCCCTCGGTGATGACGACCGCGAGCGGGATGGCCGCGTCGACCGCCTCCACGACGGCGGCCTTGGTGAACTTGGCGGGCACGAAGATGACCGTGACGTTGGCGCCGGTGGCCTCCACCGCCTCGGTGACCGACCCGAAGACCGGCAGCTGCACGTCGTCCTCGAAGTCGACGGACTGGCCGCCCTTGCCGGGGGTGACACCTCCGACGACACGGGTACCCGAGTGCAGCATGCGCTGGGTGTGCTTGCGCCCCTCGGCGCCGGTCATGCCTTGGACGATGACCGTGGAGTCGTTGTCGAGAAAGATCGCCATGGGTGGTAGTCCTCGTGTCCTCAGCTCGCGGGGGCGTTCACGGCCAGCTCGGCGGCCTTGCGGGCCGCGCCGTCCATCGTGTCGACCAGGGTGACCAGCGGGTGGCCTGCCTCCTGCAGGATCCGGCGGCCCTCCTCGACGTTGTTGCCGTCCAGGCGCACGACCAGTGGCTTGCTGGCCTCGTCGCCCAGGATCTGCAGCGCTTGCACGATGCCGTTGGCCACGGCGTCGCAGGCGGTGATGCCGCCGAAGACGTTGACGAAGACGCTGCTCACCTGCTCGTCGGTCAGGATCACGTCCAGCCCGTCGGCCATCACCTGCGCCGAGGCGCCACCGCCGATGTCCAGGAAGTTGGCCGGCCGGGCGAGCTGGCCGTCGACCTCGCCGAGGTCCTGGCCGGCGTAGGCCACGACGTCGAGGGTGGACATGACCAGTCCCGCGCCGTTGCCGATGATCCCGACGTTGCCGTCGAGCTTGACGTAGTTGAGGCCCTTGTCCTGGGCCCTGGCCTCCAGCGGGTCGGTCGCAGCCGTGTCGACCAGCGACTCGTGGCCGGGGTGGCGGAACCGGGCGTTGTCGTCGAGGGTCACCTTGGCGTCCAGCGCCAGGATCTGCCCGTCCTCGGTCTTGACCAGCGGGTTGACCTCCACCAGGGTGGCGTCCTCGTCGCGGTAGACGCCCCACAGCGTGGTCAGCACCTCGGCGATCTGGTCCTGGTCGGCGGTGAAGCCCGCCTCGGCCACGATCCGCTCGGCCGTCGCCTGGTCGATGCCCACCAGCGGGTCGACCGGCACCCTGGCCAGTGCGTCGGGGCGCTCCTCGGCCAGCTGCTCGATGTCCATGCCGCCCTCCTTGCTGCACATGGCGAGCAGCGTCCGGTTGGACCGGTCCAGGAGCAGCGAGAAGTAGTACTCCTCGGCGATCTTCGCGCCCTGGGCGATCATGACCGTCCCGACGGTGTGGCCCTTGATGTCCATCCCGAGGATCTGCTGGGCGGCCTCGGTGGCCTGCTGCGGGCTCTTGGCCAGCTTGACACCGCCCGCCTTGCCGCGGCCACCGGTCTTGACCTGTGCCTTGACGACGACGACTCCGCCGCTGGCGGCACCGATGCGCTCGGCCGCCGCCGCCGCGTCCGCGGGGTCGGTGACGACCTCCGCCGGCAGCACCGGCACCCCGTGCGCCTCGAACAGGTCGCGTGCTTGGTACTCGAACAGATCCACGGGTTGGCTATCCCCTCGGTGCGGGTGGGTGGGCGGTGATCAGGGTACCGGGCGGGCTACCGGGTGGCCGGGTCGGGCTGGTCGGCGAGGGCGGTGCGCACCCACTCGGTGATCTCGGCCGTGGTCGCGCCCGGGGTGAAGATCCGCGCCACCCCCATCTCGGTCAGCGGCCCGATGTCGGCCTCGGGGATGATGCCGCCGCCGAAGACGACGATGTCGCGGGCGTCCCGCTGCTCCAGCAGGTCCAGCACCCGGCGGAACAGCGTCATGTGGGCCCCCGAGAGCACGGAGAGCCCGACCGCGTCGGCGTCCTCGGCGATCGCGGCCTCGACGATCTGCTCCGGCGTCTGGTGCAGGCCGGTGTAGATCACCTCCACGCCGGCGTCCCGCAGGGCCCGGGCGACGACCTTGGCGCCCCGGTCATGACCGTCGAGCCCCGGCTTGGCCACGACCACGCGCAACGGTGTCTGGGTCATGCGGGCAGGGTACCGTCCCGGAGGGCTGCGGCGCCCGCTGCCGGTCCAGTCTCCGGACCACCGCGGTGACCGTCGGCCTGATCCCGACGTTGGCCACTGGCCCTGCGGGGCGGTAGAGTCCTGCCGTTCCCCCTTCGTGGCCCTTCCAGGAGACTCTGTGCCCGCTGACGTCACTGGCGCACCCGGGCGGCACCGCCGCTCCGGACGCCACCGTCCGCAGCACGCGGTGAGGCCGGCCGGCCACCGGCCGCCCCGACACCGGGAACCCCATCGGCTCACTGTCCCGGCGGCCCGGGGCGGTATCGCGCTGGGGCTGGGTGCGGTGCTGGCGGTCTCGGCCACCACGGCCGGCATCGGGACGGCGGGCACCGACCGGCCGCTGCCCCAGCGTGCCGCGCTGGCCGAGCTGGCCGGACCCGCCCAGCAGGCGCTGGAGGCACCTGCCGGCCTGGTCGCCGTCCGGACGGTGCAGGTCACCGTGGGTGCGGCACGCGAGGCGGCCCGGGCTGCGGGGGCAGCCGCCCAGGTGCGGACCCGGTCGATGGACGCCGCGCTCCACCTCGTGGAGCAGGGCGGTGACGGAGTGCGGGCCGCCGCGGCGGCCGCCCAGAGATCG
>NZ_WIQI01000097.1 GCF_009602535.1 Ornithinicoccus halotolerans
CGTCGCCATCGGCCGCAGGAACGGCAGCGTCGACCACAGCCGGTCGTAGCGGCTCACGTGCTCGGCCTGCAGCTGCCGGGTCCGGGAGGCCCACATCCGCTCCCGGGGGTCGCGCCGGCTGACCGCCCCCTCGGAGGGCCCGTAGCCGACCAGGTTGGCCTGCCGGCCGCCGCCCTCCTCGGTGCCCTGCGCGCTCTCGGTGCGCTCGGTGCCCTCGGCCTCGGGCACCAGGTCGTCGGCCCCGGCACCACTCTCCCCCGTGGTGGCCGCCCCGGCCTGCCCGCCGCTGCCCTCGTCGTCGCCCTCGCCGGTGTCGACGCTGACGATCGGGGTGCCGACCTCGACGGTCTCGCCCTCGGGCACCAGGATCTCGGTGACCGTGCCCGACCAGGGGATCGGCAGCTCCACCAGCGACTTGGCGGTCTCGACCTCGACGACGACCTGGTTGACCGTGACCTGGTCGCCGGGCTGGACCCGCCAGCTGACGATCTCGGCCTCGACGAGCCCCTCGCCGGGGTCCGGGAGCTTGAACTGCTGCGGCACGGGCTTCTCCTTCGCGGGCGGTCAGCGCTCGGTCGGTGCTTCAGGACCTGCTGGGGGCGCCGGTCAGTACGCCAGGGACCGGTCGACGGCGTCGAGGATCCGGTCCAGGTCCGGGAGGAAGACCTCCTCGTGGCGGCTCGGCGGGTAGGGGATGTTGTAGCCGCCGACCCGCAGCACCGGGGCCTCCAGGTGGTAGAAGCACTCCTGCTGGACCAGCGCCGCGAGCTCGGCACCCATGCCCAGGAAGGTCTGCGCCTCGTGCACCACGACGGCTCGCCCGGTGCGCTGCACCGAGGCGGTGATGGTCTCGACGTCCAGCGGCGACAGCGAGCGCAGGTCGACCACCTCCACCGAGGGACCGCCCTCGTTCTCGGCGGCCTGCGCGGCGGCCAGGGCGGTCTTGACCATCGGCCCGTAGGTCAGCAGCGTCACGTCCTCGCCCGGGTGCCGCACCGCGGCGTCGTGCAGCCCGAACGGGGCGCGCTCGCCCAGCTCGATCTCGCCGCGCTCGTGGTAGCGGCGCTTCGGCTCGTAGAACATGACGGGGTCGTCGCTGGCGATGGCCTGCTGCATCATCCAGAAGCCGTCCTCGGGGGTGGCGCAGGTGACCACCCGGAGCCCGGCGGTGTGGGCGAAGTAGGCCTCGTTGGACTCGCTGTGGTGCTCGACCGCGCCGATGCCGCCGCCGTAGGGGATGCGGATGACCAGCGGCAGCCGCAGGTGGCCCAGCGAGCGGTAGTGCAGCTTGGCGATCTGGCTGACGATCTGGTCGAAGGCCGGGTAGACGAAGCCGTCGAACTGGATCTCGACCACCGGCCGGTAGCCGCGCAGCGCTAGCCCCACCGCGGTGCCCAGGATCCCGGACTCGGCCAGCGGGGTGTCGATGACCCGGTCCTCGCCGAAGTCCTTCTGCAGGTGCTCGGTGATGCGGAAGACGCCGCCCAGCTTGCCGACGTCCTCGCCCATGAGCACGACCGTCGGGTCGGCCTCCATCGCCGCGCGCATCCCGGCGTTGAGGCCCTTGGCGAGGGTCATCTTCTGCGTCGTCGCCTCGCCCACCGTCACTCCTCCTCCTCGAAGCCGGCCACGTAGGCGGCGAACTCGTCCCGCTCCCGCGCCACCAGCGGGTGGGGGTCGACGTAGACGTGCTCGAACATCGCCTCGTGCGGCGGGTTGGGCATCTGCTGGCACTCCCGCCGCACCCGGGCGGCCAGCTCGTCGGCCTCGGCGTCGAGCTCGGCCAGCCAGTCCTCGTCGGCCAGCCCCTCGGCGGTGAGGTGCTTGCGCATCCGGTCCACGGGGTCCTTGCGTCGCCAGGCCTCCACCTCGGCCTCGATGCGGTACTTGGTGGGGTCGTCGGAGGTGGTGTGGGCGCCCATCCGGTAGGTGAAGGCCTCGATGAGGGTCGGCCCCTGGCCGGACCGGGCCCGCTCCAGCGCGGCCTTGGTCACCGCGTAGCAGGCGACGGCGTCGTTGCCGTCCACCCGCACACCCGGGAGGCCGAACCCGTAGGCCCGCTGGTAGGGCGGGACGGTGAACTGCCGCTCGTTGGGCTCCGAGATCGCCCAGTGGTTGTTCTGCACGTAGAACACGACCGGGGCGTGCGCGACCGAGGCGAACACCAGGGCCTCGTTGAAGTCGCCCTGGGCGATACCGCCGTCGCCGGTGAAGGCCATCACGGCGGTGTCACGGTCGGGGTCTCCGGTGCCGACCGCCCCGTCCCGCTGCACCCCCATGGCGTAGCCGGTCGCGTGCAGCATCTGGTTGCCGATGACGATGGTGTAGAGGTGGAAGTTGTTCTCGTTGGAGTCCCACCCGCCGTGGTTGACCCCGCGGAACAGTCCCAGCAGGTTGACCGGGTCCACCCCCTTGCACCAGGCGATGCCGTGCTCCCGGTAGCCGGGGAAGGCGTAGTCCTGCGGCCGCATCGCCCGGCCCGGGCCGACCTGGGCGGCCTCCTGGCCCAGCAGCGAGGGCCACAGCCCCAGCTCGCCCTGCCGCTGCAGCGCGTAGCCCTCGGCGTCGATGCGGCGCACCAGCACCAGGTCGCGGTAGAGGGCGCGCAGCGCGTCGCCGTCCAGCTCGTCGGCGTACTCGGCGTAGGGGCGGTTGACGTCGGTGTCCGGGACCCGCCGCCCCTCCGCGTCCAGGAACTGCACCATGTCGGGGCCGCCGTCGGTGATGTCCCGCTCGGGCGGCTCGTGGGTCTCACGGGTGTGGGCCGCGGCGGAGGGCGCACTCGGCTCGCTGCGCTCCGGCGCGACGACGTCGTCGCTCACAGGGTCCGCTCCTTCACTGTCGCGCCCCACGGGCAGGACGCGTGCCTGTTGCCGATCCGGGGCCACGCTACCGCAGCGCCACCGCCACTTCGGACCACGGGCGCCCGGTATCCGGACGGCCGGGGCACGGTGCCGGTCACGCGTCCGCGAGGCGCCGGCGGAACCCCCCGGCCACCTCGATCAGCCGGTCGTTGGCCTCGGTCTCACCGATGGTGCAGCGGGCCCCGTCACCCTCGAACGGCCGCACCACCAGGCCCGCCTGCTGGCACGCCGCCGCGAAGTCGAGAGTGTGCTCGCCCAGCGGCAACCACACGAAGTTGGCCTGGCTGTCCGGCACCGGCCAGCCCTGCTCCCGCAGCGCGGTCAGCACCCGGCCCCGCTCGACCACCAGCGCGTCGACCCGCTCCTTGAGCTCGTCGTAGCAGCCGAGGCTGGCGATCGCGGCCCGCTGCGCCAGGTCGGTGACCCCGAACGGGGTGGCGGCCTTGCGCAGCGAGGTCGCGATGGGCTCGTGCGCGACGCCGTAGCCGACCCGCAGCCCGGCGAGCCCGTAGGCCTTGGAGAAGGTGCGCAGCACCGCGACGTTGGGGTACTCCCGGTAGAGCGCGAGCGTGTCGGGCGCGTCCGGGTCGGTCACGAACTCCAGGTAGGCCTCGTCGACCACGACCAGCACGTCCTCGGGGACGCGGGCGACGAAGTCCCGCAGCTCGGCGTCGGTGACCGCCGGCCCGGTGGGGTTGTTCGGGGAGCAGACCAGCACCAGCCGGGTGCGGTCGGTGATCGCCTCCGCCATGGCCGGCAGGTCGTGCCGGGCGTCCTCGGTCAGCGGCACCTGCACCGCGGTGGCACCGGAGAGCGCGGTCACGATCGGGTAGGCCTCGAACGAGCGCCACGCGTAGACGACCTCGTCGCCCGGCTCGCAGCTGATGGTGACCAGCTGGGTCAGCACGCCCACGCTGCCGGTGCCGGTGGCGACGTGCTCCACCGGGACGTCCAGCCGCTCGGCGATCGCATGGCTGAGGTCGGTGACCGCCATGTCCGGGTAGCGGTTCATCGAGCGCGCCGCCTCGGCCACGACGTCCACCACCGAGGGCAGCGGCGGGTAGGGGTTCTCGTTGGAGGAGATCTTGTAGGTCGTCCGGCCCTCCTGCGGCGCCGCGGGCCGTCCCGGCTTGTACGCCGGCACCCCCTCCAGCGTCGTGCGCAGCCGCACCCGCGGCCTCCTCGACTCGGTCATGCGCGCAGCCTAGCCAGCCCGGCCCGTCACCCCGCCGCAGGGCAGCGGTGTCTGCCACGATGGGGCCATGTCCTTCCTGATCAAGGTCCTGGTCAACGGCGTCGCGCTGTGGGTAGCGGCCTGGCTCGTCGACGGCATCACCCTCGCCGACGACACCTCCTCGACGGCGGCCGCTGTCATCACGGTGGGCGCGGTCGCCCTGATCTTCGGTGTGCTCAACGCCGTCATCCGGCCGGCGCTGATGATCCTGTCGGTGCCGCTGCTGGTGCTCACCCTCGGGCTGTTCACCTTCATCGTCAACGCCGCGATGCTCGCGCTGACCTCCTGGCTGTCCGGCCTGCTGGGACTGGACTTCCAGGTGGCCGAGTTCTTCTGGGACGCGGTGCTCGGCGCCCTGATCGTGACGGTCGTGTCGCTGCTGCTCAACGCCGTCCTGCCCGACGGGAAGTGACCCGATGAGCGAACCCGCTGGCGTCACCGGGCCCACCCAGGTGAGCGTCCCCACCCCCGACGGCGAGATGCCGGCGCTGCTGTGGGAGCCGCCGCCCGCCACCGGCGGCGGAGGCGACGGCGAGCAGGGCGCCGCCGACCGGCCGGCGCTGGTGGTGCTGCAGGAGATCTTCGGTCTCAGCCACTTCGTGCAGGCCCGCAGCGCCGACCTCGCCGGACTCGGCTACCTGGTGCTGGCACCCCGCCTCTACTGGCGGCTGCCCGAGGTGACCATCGACGAGCAGGCGCCCGACTTCGTCGAGCAGGCCCTGGCCACCATGCAGCGGCTGGACTGGGACACCGCGGTGGCCGACGCCCGCACCGCACTGAGCCACGCCCGGTCGCTGGCCGGGTCCGACCAGCCCGCGGGCATCGTCGGGTTCTGCTTCGGCGGCGGGCTGGGCTTCGCCGCCGCGGCGGGGGCCGAGCCGGACCCTGCGGTGCTGGTGAGCTACTACGGCTCGGCGCTGCCGCGGCTCACCGAGCTGGCCCCTCAGGTGCGCTGCCCCTCGCTGCACCACTTCGGCACGGCCGACGACTACCTGCCGATGCCGGAGGTCGAGCGGATCACCGAGGCCGTCACCGCCGGCGGCACCCGCGAGGACGTCGAGGTGCACCTGCACGAGGGAGCCGGTCACGCGTTCGACAACCCCCACCCCGGTTTCCACCACCCGCAGGCCTCGGCGCGGGCGTGGGCGCAGACGCAGGACTTCCTGGCGCGCTACCTGCCGGCGGGCGGCAGCCCGTCCTCGAGGTAGAGCGGCCCGGCCGCCGGGTCGGCCGCCAGCACCGCCCGCACGTGCCGGGCGACGTAGGGCGCGACGTGCCCGTCCAGCTCCTCCGGCGGGCGCCAGTGCAGCGCCCGCAGCTCGGCCGGCTCCAGCACCGCCCGCTCGGCGATGTCGGGCACCACGCCCAGGTCGTAGACGCACAGCAGCGCGTCGTCCCACTGCCGGTACGGCGGCAGCCAGTTGATCGCCGCCAGCCGCGCCGACTCCGGCGGTAGCCGCACCGCCAGCTCCTCCTCGATCTCGCGCAGGACGGTGTGGGCCGGTGACTCCCGGGGGTCGACGACCCCGCCGGGCAGGTCCCACTCGGTCTTGTAGACCAGCTCGCACAGCAGCACCGCCCCGGCCTCGTCGCGCACCAGGCCCTGGGCGATCAGCCGCTTGGTGGGCAGCGCCGCGTTGAGCACGCCGAGGAAGGCCGCGCGGGTGCCGGGCGGCGGGTCGTCGGCCAGCCGCGCCAGCCGGGTGACGTCCCGGGAGCCGCCGTGCCCGTCACCGCTGCCGCGGCCCCGGGAGATCCCCTCGGGCCGCATCCCGGCCCGCTGCAGCGCCCGGCGCAGCTCCGGCCGGTCGACCGGCACCTCGGCCTCGACCCGGTGCACGCCGTCGGCGAAGGCCGCGCGGGCCTCGGCGTCGACCTGCTCGGGGTCGGGCACCGGCCCGTCCCGCTCCAGCTCCAGCGCGGCCAGGTGCGGGCCGAGGCGTCGCAGGCGCAGGTCAGTCACGGCAGGGCCGGTCACACGTGCCGGCGGCTGGTGACCACGCGGAACCGGCTGGCCACGAACGCGGCGTCGGTGTAGACGGCGTTGGCGGCCGGGTTGGCGCCGGTGCCGTGGTAGTCGCTGAAGGCGGCGGTCTGGTTGACGTAGATCGGCCCGGTGAGGTTCTCCGACAGCGCGACCCCGGCCTCGGCGACCGCCTCCCGCGCGTCCTCGAGGGTCTCCTCGCCGGTCGCGTAGACCGAGGCGGTCATCCCGCCGTGCTCGCGGACGGTCTCGGTGAGCAGCTGCAGCGACTCCTCGGTGGAGCCGGTCCGGATGAGGAACGCGACCGGCCCGAAGCACTCCGCGCGGTAGGCCTCCCGGTTGGCCGCGTCCACGGCGACGAGGGCGGGGGTCCGCACCACCGCGTCCGGGTAGGACGGGTGGGTGACCGCCCGGGAGTCCAGCACCACGGTCCCGCCGACTCGCTCGGCGAGCGCGGGCACGTCGGTCGCGCGGGCGCGCACGTCGTCGTTGACGGTGGCCCCGAGGACCTCGACGGCCTTGGCGTCGTCGGCGGTGAACTGGCGGATCGCCTCGGCGAGCTCGGCGGCCGCCTCGTCGAAGGACAGGTGGCCCTGGTCGGTGTCGATCCCGCCGGCCGGGAGGTAGACGTTCTGCGGGGCGGTGCACATCTGCCCCGAGTAGAGCGAGAACGAGAACGCCAGGTTGCTCAGCATCCCCTTCAGGTCGTCGGTGGAGTGGACGACGACGCTGTTGAGTCCGGCCGTCTCGGTGTAGACCTGCCGGGCACCGGACCCCGCCTCCTGCTCCAGCCAGCGCCCGAAGGCCGGGCCGCCGGTGTAGTCGATGAGCGCGACCTCGGGCCGCAGCGCCAGCTCCTTGGCCAGCCCCTCGCCGTCGTCCTCGGCGGCCAGCTGCACCAGCGCCGGGTCGAACCCGGCCTCGGTGAGCACCTCCCGGGCCACGGCTACGGTGATCGCCAGCGGCAGCACCGCGCGCGGGTGCGGCTTGACCACCACGGCGTTGCCGGTGGCCAGGGAGGCGAAGAGCCCGGGGTAGGCGTTCCACGTCGGGAACGTGTTGCAGCCGATGACCAGGCCGACGCCGCGGGGCACCACCCGGAAGTCCTTGCGCATCCGCACCGGCTCGCGCTTGCTGGGCTTCTCCCACACCACCGTCTCCGGGACCCGCTCCTGCTCCACGAGCGCGGCCACGACCGCCTCCAGGGCGCGGTCCTGGGCGTGCGGGCCGCCGGCCTGGAAGGCCATCACGAACGGCTGCCCGCTGGTGTGCATGACCGCGTGCGCCATCTCGTGGGAGCGGGCGTTGATCCGGTCGATGATCTCGACGCACACGGCCGCGCGGGCGCGCGGGCCGGCGTCGCGCCACGCCGGCATCGCCGCCCGGGCGGCCGCCATGGCGGCGTCGACATCGAGCCGGGGGTAGCGCACCCCCAGCGGCGGACCGTACGGGGAGACCTCGCTGGCCACGTGGTCGCCGGTCGTCGGCTGGTCCCCGAGCGCCCGGAACACGTCGTTGCGGGTCTCCTCGAAGGCCTGCGTCCCCCGCTCGGCCGACCCCTCCCCGTAGACCCGGGGCGAGGGCGACTCGGGGTAGCGGCTGTAGTAGGTCCGGCTGGCGAGCGCCGTGGCGGCCTCCTCCAGCACCTCGTGGTGGGTGTTGACCAGGTCGTGCACCGTTGCCGTCTCTGTCACCCCGTCAGCGTAACCAGCGTGCCAGGATGCTGCGCATGTCGAACAGCCCGGAGACCGGCCCCCACGTGCACCGGATGTGGGCCCAGGACCGCGCCAGCGCCCGGATGGGCATCGACTGCCTGGAGGTGACGCTGCGGGACGGGCTGGGCCTGGCCCGAACGCGGATGCGGGTGACCGAGGAGATGGCCAACGGGCACGGCATCTGCCACGGCGGCTACGTGTTCGCGCTCGCCGACTCCGCGTTCGCGCTGGCCTGCAACGCCGGCGGCCGGCCCACCGTCGCCGCCGGCGCCGACATCGAGTTCATCGCCCCGGCCCACGCCGGTGACGTGCTGCTGGCCGAGGCCCGGGAGCGGGCCAGCTACGGACGCAGCGGCCTCACCGACGTGCGCGTCGTGCGGGTCGGCGACCACACCCTCGTCGCCGAGCTCCGCGGCCGGTCGCGGGCTGTCACAGGTCGGTCACAAAACCGCTGACTCCTTGAGCGGTAACCGTCCGACGTCTAGCGTCCGGGACGGACAGGGTGGACGAGGAGCTGCGTATGGGGTCGGTCGGGCTCGTGCTCCGCCGTGCCCGGGCTGGGGCGGCGCTGCTGCTGACCATCGTGGCACTCGCCACGGTGGCGACCGGCATCATCGCCGGCACCCTGGGCTACAGCCAGGCGGCCGCGACCACGGCCGCCCGGGAGGCGCTCACCGGCTCCGACCCGACGGAGTCGGCGGTGCGGGCCCGGACCCGGCTGGCCGCCGAGGAGCAGGCCCGGCCGGTGCAGGACGCCACCGCCCGCCGGGTCATCACCGAGACGTTCGCGCCGGCAGCCGTCACCGTGCAGCGCACCGTCGTCTCCGAGCCGCGGCCCGTCGCCGGCCAGGAGCGGGACGTCGTGGCGTGGGCAGGCGACTGGCTGCGCCCGGACGGCGAGGACCCGGCGGTCGAGGTGGTGGCCGGCAGCTGGCCCGACACGGCGGCCGGCGCCGGGCAGGACGCCGCCGGCGCGGCCGTCCCCGGTGCCCTGCACGCAGGAGCCGCTGAGCTCTGGGAGCTGGCGGTCGGCGACGAGCTGGAGGTCGACGGCAGCACCGTGACCGTCGCGGCGCTGTGGCGGCCGGTGGACCCCACCGAGCCGCGCTGGTTCGGGGAGGCCCTCGTCGACACCGGAGTCGTCGAGGGCGAGGCCGGCCCCCTGGTCATGGGCGAGGCGGCCGTGGCCGCCCTGGGCCCGGCACCGTTCGTGCACTGGACGGTGCGCCCCGACCCCGACCGGCTCGAGCCGGCCCACATGGCGGGTCTGGCGGGGGCGGCCGAGGCGCTGCAGGACGCCCTCAAGGTGCCCGAGGTGGACCACCGTGGCGTCCTGGTCGAGGGCGACCTGGCGCCGACCACGGCGACCGCGGCCCGCAACCTGGCGACCGCCCAGGCGCTCGGCGCCATCCCCGTCGCGCTGCTGCTGCTGGTCAGCGTGATCGCGGTGGTGCAGATCGCGCGGCTGCAGGCCGCGGCGCGCACCTCCGACGTCGAGGTGCTCGTCGCGCGGGGTGCCTCGCGGCGGCAGCTGCTGGTGTGGTCCCTGCTGGAGTCGGTCGTCGTGGCGGTCGTCGCGACGCTGCTGGGGCTGGCGGTGGCGTTTGCCGTGGTGGCGGCCGTCCCCGCCGGGGACCAGCAGGGGCCCACCCTCGTCCGCGCCGCCGTGGGCACCGGGACAGTCAGGATCATGGCGGCGAACCGCAGATACATCGGCACGGAACCGTGAGAGGAGTGATCGCCATGCTGATGTGCG
>NZ_WIQI01000098.1 GCF_009602535.1 Ornithinicoccus halotolerans
GCTCGACCGTCGTGGGCGAGCGGCGCACCGCCGAGGAGATCGGCCGCGCCTTCGCCGGGTACCCGGTGCGGACGTCGCGCGCCGGGCAGCTGCTGGCCCGGGTGGGCGCCGAGCCGGCCGTCGTGGTCGCGACACCGGGAGCCGAACCGGTGGCGGAGGCGGGCTACGCCGCCGCGGTGCTGCTCGACGGCTGGGCGCAGCTGGACCGGGCCGGGCTGGACAGCGGGCTGGAGGCGCTGCGCCGATGGGCGGCCGCCGCCGCGCTGGTGCACGGCCGCGACGACGGCGGAGCCGTGGTGCTGGCCGGAGTCCCGCCGCACGCGGGCGTCCGGCCGGTGGAGGCGCTGGTGCGGTGGGACCCGGCCTGGGCGGCCGCCGGGGAGCTGGCCGACCGCAGCGAGCTGGCGCTCCCGCCGGCCCGTCGGACCGCCCTGCTGACGGGGGACCAGGCCGCGGTCGAGGAGGCGGCGGCCGCGATGCGGCGCGCGGACCTGGAGGTGCTCGGGCCGCTCCCGGCCACCACTCCGCGGCCGGCGCAGGGGCCGGCAGCGGGCGCTTCCAGCGACGACCGCGGGCTGCAGCTGCTGGTGCGCCAGGGCGGGACGCCGGCGCCCCCGCACGCCCCCGCGGCAGGCGCCGACCCGCTGGTCGCGGAGGTTCGCAGGGTCCGGGCCGCCCGGAGCCTGCGCAAGAGTCCAGGTGTGCTGGTCAGCAGGCTGGACCCGGTGGACCTGGTGGGGTGAGCGCGATATCGACTAGGTAACGATCGGGTCAACCTGCGGTGTGCGCTATGGATATTCCGGACGCCCGTGTCTACTTTGGCTGCGCAACCTCGGCTCGTCCCGCAGCCCACGGGATGCCGGCCACTGGGGGCCGGCGTCAGCCAGCGGGCGTGACCGCTCATTCAGGAGGAACATTGAAGATCAGGCGCACGACGATGGCCATCGTGGCCGCCGGAGCCCTGGTGCTGACCGGCTGCACGTCCGACAGCGGCGACACTGGTGGCGACAACGGCGACGGTGGTGCCGAGCAGACCGGCGACACCGGCGACACCGGCGATGCGACCGGTGACGAGGACCAGGCCACCGAGACCGAGGGTGCCGCGGCCGGCGACACCGCCAAGCCGGACCTGGGCGACATCGAGACCCAGGACGACGAGATCTACTACTCCGTCGGCCAGGACGAGTGGTCTGGCTTCAATGCCGCCCTGTCGAGCACCAACTCGGTCTACAACTCGGTCATCAACGACCGGATGCAGGACAGCTTCTGGTACTGGGGCACCGACGGCACCATCTACCCGAACGAGGACTTCGGTACCTACGAGCTCGTCTCCGAGGACCCGCTGACGATCGAGTACACGATCTCGGACGAGGCGGTCTGGGAGGATGGCACGCCCATCACGTACGACGACTTCCTGTACAAGTGGGCCACGCAGAACCCCGCCTCCCTGTTCAGCGGCGGCGTCGGCGGCGACGACGAGGGCGAGGCCGGGAGCGACGAGGACGGCGAGGGCGCCGTCTTCGACAGCGTGTCCGACTCCTTCGCCCGCTACGTCTCCGAGGGTCCCCAGGGTGAGCCCGGCGGCAAGACCTTCACCGTCGAGTACGACGAGCCCTACCCGGACTGGGAGCTCGTCATGGACTACGCCTTCCCCGCCCACGTGGCCGCCCGGGAGAGCGGGCTGGAGCCCGAGGAGCTCACCCAGGCCATCCTGGACGGAGACGGCGACACGGTGCGGCAGACCGCCGAGTTCTACAACACCGGCTGGCTCTCGCCCGACCAGCAGCTGCCCGACCCCTCCATCGTGCCCTCCAACGGCCCCTACAGCCTGGACGGTGCCACCTGGGACGCCGGTCAGTACATCACCCTGGTCCCGAACGAGAACTACTACGGCCCGCCGCCGGCCACCGCGCGGCTGACCTTCCGGTTCGCGGCGCCGGAGACCCACGTGCAGGCCCTGCAGAACGGTGACATCAACATCATCGAGCCGCAGGCCACCGTGGACACGGTCCAGCAGATCGAGAACATGGGCGACCAGTTCACGCTGAAGACCGGCGACGAGATGACCTGGGAGCACCTGGACTTCAACTTCGCCGAGACCAGCGCCTTCTCCGAGCAGAACGGTGGCCTGGCGGCTCGCGAGGCGTTCGCGCTCTGCGTGCCGCGGCAGCAGATCATCGACAACCTCATCGCCCCGATCAACCCCGAGGCCGAGGTGATGAACCTGCGCGAGTACTTCCCGTTCCAGGATGAGTACGACGAGGTCGTCCAGGAGGCCTACGACGGCCGCTACGACGAGGTCGACATCGAGGCCGCCAAGGAGAAGTTCGCCGAGTCCGGCCTGGAGGAGGGTGTCGACATCCGGATCGGGTACTCGGCCCCCAACCAGCGCCGCACCGACGAGGTCAGCCTGATCAAGTCCAGCTGTGACCAGGTCGGCTTCAACATCGTCGACACCGGCGCGGAGGACTTCTTCCAGCCCGGTGGCGCCCTGGAGGTCGGTGACTTCGAGGTCGCACTGTTCGCCTGGGCCGGCTCCGGCCAGATCAGCTCCGGCCAGCCCATCTACGAGACCGGCGGCACCCAGAACTACGGCCAGTTCAGCAGCGAGACCGTCGACCAGGCCTGGGAGAAGGTCAGCAGCACCGTTGACCCGGAGGTCCACCTGGAGCAGAAGAAGATCATCGAGAAGGAGCTGTGGGACCAGCTCTACGGCATCCCGGTGTTCGCGTTCCCCGGTGTCGTGGCCCACGACGCCAGCATCGAGAACGTCATCTTCAACGCTACCCAGACCCAGGTGGCCTGGAACGCCGAGCAGTGGATGCGGCAGTGACCCGTCGCTGATCGGCTGAGCCGATCAGCACGGGCACCCGTGCCCGGCTGCCCACCGGTGGGGCGGGAGGCAACTCCCGCCCCACCGGTCCGTGCGGTGCCGGTCGCCCCGCCCCAGGCTCCGGACGGTGACGTCCGGAGGGGTTAAGGTCGACCGGTTACGCTGCCCGACCGTGACTGGCAACGGCGCCAACCGGCTTCTGGAAGGACGACTCCCGTGACCCGCTTCATCCTCCGCAGGATGGGGATCTCCGCACTGGTCCTGCTGCTGGGATCAGTGTTTCTCTATGTGCTGGCCATCAACTCCGGCGACCCGCTGGAGGACCTGCGCGAGACCCGCGCCGAGAACCGTGAGCAGCTCATCGAGGCGCGCATCCGCAACATGAACCTGGACGTGCCCTGGTACCAGCGGTACTGGATCTGGCTGGTGGGGGTGAGCAAGTGCTTCGTGCTCGCCTGTGACCTGGGAACCGATCGCGACGGCCGCAACATCAACACCCTCCTGATCAGCGCCGCCGAGGCCACGCTGCGACTGGTCACCCTGGCGACCATCCTCGCCATCATCATCGGCGTCACGCTCGGCATCCTGGCAGCCATCCGCCAGTACTCCGGGTTCGACTACGTCGTCACGTTCGCAGCCTTCCTGTTCTTCTCCCTCCCCGTCTTCTGGGTGGCGGTGCTGCTCAAGGAGTACGGGGCCATCCGGTTCAACAACTGGATCGCCGATCCATCGGTGTCATGGACAGCCACCGCAGTGATCGCGGTGCTGGTGGGGGTGACCCTCACCTCGATCATCGGCGGCGACCGGCGCCGACAACTGCTGACCGGGGTGGCCACCACCCTCTTCGTCTTCCTGGCGGTCACCTACTTCGACAGCGTCGGCTGGTGGCGCCGCCCCGCGCTCGGACTGGGCCTGGTCATCCTGATGGCCCTCGCCGCCGGCGTCGTGCTGACGTCGCTGACCACCGGCCTGCGCAACCGCAGGGTGCTCTACTCGGCGCTGGCCACGGTCGGGGCCGGGATCGTCGGCTACTTCATCTTCCAGGGCTGGATCGTCGAGGGCGGCTACGGCCGGCTGCTGCTGATGTACCTGATCTCCGTGGCCGTCGCGGCCGTCATCGGCTGGGTCCTCGGCGGCTGGGACCGCGGCGTCGCGACCTGGGTGTCGATCGGCACCGCCAGCGCCTTCGCGCTCGCCGTGTCCCTCGACCAGCTGCTGCGCCACTGGAGCGGGTTCCTGGAGCGCGAGCCGCGGCCCATCTCCACCATCGGCTCCGGCTCGCCCAACTTCGAGGGGCCGTTCTGGACCGGGGTGTGGGACTGGGGCGTGCAGCTCATCCTGCCCACCCTCGTGCTGACGGTGATCTCGCTGGCCAGCTACAGCCGCTACACGCGGTCCTCGATGCTGGAGACCATCGGGCAGGACTACGTGCGGACCGCGCGCTCCAAGGGCCTGTCCGAGCGGGTCGTGATGACCAAGCACGCGCTGCGCAACGCGCTGATCCCGATCACCACGATCGTCGCCTTCGACTTCGCGAACCTCATCAGCGGCGCGGTCGTCACCGAGACGGTCTTCGGCTGGCAGGGAATGGGCGCGTTGTTCATCCGTGGGCTGAACCTGGTCGATCCGGCTCCGATCATGGCGTTCTACGTGGTGACCGGCACCGCCGCAGTGTTGATGAACATGATGGCCGACATCACCTATGCCTTCCTCGACCCGCGGATCCGGCGGTGAGCCAGGTGCCCACGACCGCCGCCCACGACTACTGGCCCGCGCCCCGCGCCGGAGGTGACCGATGAGCCCCACCCCCCACGACCCGGACCGACCCGACCAGCCGCCCGAGCCCGGGACCGGCCGGGAGGAGCTCTCGCCCTTCCCCGGCCAGGCCGACCCCGGGGCGCCGCAGCAGGAGCACAGCCAGGTCATCAGCGACAAGTACTCGGTCGAGCAGGAGATCGACCTCAGCGGGAGGTCGTTCTCGCAGGGGCAGCTGGTGCGGCGTCGGTTCTTCCGGCACCGGGTCGCGATGGCCTCCCTGGTGTTCCTGGTCCTGACCACCGTGCTGGCGTTCACCTCGATCGGCTACGGCTGGATCCCCGGGTGGTGGGACAAGGAGTTCTGGCTGTCGGCGACCGTCGTCGACGGCGGTCGCCCCACGCTGGAGGTGTTCCCGCCGAGCCCGGGGGAGTACCCGTTCGGCCAGGAGAACACCGGCAAGGACTACTTCGCGCTGACCATGCGCGGGACCCAGCGCACCCTCATGGTCGCCTTCACGGTGGGGATCCTCTCCACCCTGATCGGTACCCTCATCGGCGCCATCGCCGGCTACTTCCGGGGGTGGGCCGAGGCGTTCCTGATGCGGACCACCGACCTGTTCATCGTGATGCCGCTGCTGGTGCTGGCCGCGGTGCTGGGCAAGATCGCCGGCGGCGGCATCTGGCCGCTGTCGCTGATGCTGAGCTTCGTGGTGTGGACCGGGCTGGCGCGGCTGGTGCGCGGGGAGGTGCTCTCGCTGCGGGAGCGGGAGTTCGTCACCGCGGCCGAGGCCATCGGGACCTCGTCATGGCGGATCATCCTCAAGCACATCCTGCCGAACACGATGGGCACGATCATCGTCAGCGCGACGCTGACGATCGCCACCACGATCCTGCTGGAGAGCTCGCTGAGCTTCCTCGGCTTCGGCGTGCAGCCGCCGGACACCTCGCTGGGCCGGCTCATCTCGGACTACCAGCAGTCGTTCACCGTCCGGCCGTGGCTGTTCTGGTGGCCCGGCATGTTCATCCTCCTCATCGCCCTCACTGTGAACTTCCTCGGAGACGGGCTGCGCGACGCCTTCGACCCCCGCCAGAGCAGGAGCGCCGACTGATGACCACGACCACACCCGCGAGCGCCGGCACCGCCTCAGACTCCAGCGGGGCGGTCCTGGACTTCCGCGACATCGACGTCCGCTTCGGCACCGAGTTCGGGACCGTGCACGCCGTCAAGGGCGTCTCGCTGCACGTCAACCCCGGCGAGGTGGTCGCCCTGGTCGGCGAGTCCGGGTCCGGCAAGTCAGTCACCTCGATGACCGCGATGCGGTTGCTGCCCGGCAACGCCCGGATCAACGGGGTGGTGACGGTCGCCGGCACCGACATCAGCCGTATCCCGGAGCGGGAGATGCGGCGCAAGCGCGGCAAGGACATCGCCATGGTGTTCCAGGAGCCGATGACCGCGCTGAACCCGGTGCTCACGATCGGCACCCAGCTCACCGAGGCGCTGGAGCTGCACGGCATCGCCACCGGCAAGGCGGCACAGAGCCGTGCCGTCGAGCTGCTGGAGATGGTCGGCATCCCCGAGCCGCACCGTCGGATCAAGCAGTACCCCCACGAGCTCTCCGGCGGGCAGCGCCAGCGCGTGGTCATCGCGATCGCGCTCAGCTGCGACCCGCGCGTCATCATCGCCGACGAGCCCACGACCGCCCTCGACGTCACGGTCCAGGCCGACATCCTCGACCTGCTCCGCTCGTTGAAGGACAAGCTCAACACCGGCATCCTGCTGATCACCCACAACATGGGCGTGGTGGCGGACATGGCCGACCGGGTCGCGGTGATGTTCAAGGGCGAGCTGGTCGAAGAGGGGACCGCCGACGAGGTGCTGCTAAACCCGCAGCACGACTACACCAGGGTGCTGCTCGGCTCGGTGCCGCGGCTGGGCGCCGGTCGCGACCAGATGGGCGTCAACGTCCCCGACACCGTCCGGAACGAGGAGGCCGACCTCGCGATCGACCTGCAGAACCTGGTCATCGAGTACCACCGGCTGGGACGCCCGCCGTTCCGGGCCGTCGACGACGTCAGCTTCCAGGTCCGGCAGGGCGAGATCGTCGGCCTGGTGGGTGAGTCCGGGTCGGGCAAGTCCACCATCGGCCGCTGCGCGCTGGGCCTCATCCCCGCCGCCAGTGGCGAGTTCCGGCTGCTGGGGGAGGACCTCGGCCAGCTGAAGCGGTCGCAGCTGAAGGCACTGCGGCGCCGGATCGGCGTGATCTTCCAGGACCCGGCCGCATCGCTGAACCCGCGGATGCCGATCGGTGAGTGCATCGCCGAGCCGATGGTGGTCCACAAGGTCGGGGACAAGAAGTCCCGGGAGAACAAGATCTACGAGCTTCTCGACGCGGTGCAGCTGCCCCGGGCCGTCTACAACCGCTACCCGCACGAGGTCTCCGGCGGCCAGCGGCAACGGATCTCCATCGCCCGGGCGCTCACCCTCGACCCCGAGCTGCTCGTCGCCGACGAGCCCACCTCGGCGCTCGACGTGTCCGTGCAGGCGCGGGTGCTGCGCATCTTCGCCGAGCTGCAGGCCGAGTACAAGTTCGCCTGCCTGTTCATCAGCCACGACCTGTCGGTGGTGGACCTGCTGGCCCACCAGGTCGTGGTGCTCCAGCAGGGAAAGGTGGTCGAGGCGGGGCTGCGGGAGCAGATCCTGCACGACCCACAGCAGGAGTACACCCAACGGCTGCTGGCGGCCGCGCCGGTCCCGGACCCGCGGGAGCAGCGGCAGCGACGCGAGCAGCGCCACCAGCTGCTGCGCAGCTTCGGTGACGAGGTCGTGGAGCTGAAGGTCTCCGGGGACCGGTTCCACGAGCGCTCGCACCACGACACGCCGCCGGAGGACCCCGACCGCTGACGCCGGCCCCGTCCCGGTCGGCAGCAGCGACGGCGCGGTGGCCGGGATAGGGTCGGGCCGTTATGCGCGTGCTCTTCGCCGGAACCCCAGCGGTCGCCCTCCCGTCCCTGTCCGCACTGCTCCGCTCCGACCACGAGGTGGTGGGCGTGCTGACCCGCCCGGACGCGCGCGCGGGACGCGGCCGCCGGCCACGGCCCTCGCCGGTCCGGGAGGCGGCCGAGCGCGCGGGCGTGCCGGTACTCACCCCCGCGCGGCTGCGGGAGCCGGAGGTGCGCGAGCAGCTCGAGCAGCTGGCCCCGCAGGCGTGCCCGGTGGTCGCCTACGGCGGGCTGGTCCCGCCGGACCTGCTCGGGCTGCCCGCGCACGGCTGGGTCAACCTGCACTTCTCGCTGCTGCCCGCCTGGCGCGGGGCGGCGCCGGTGCAGCACGCCCTGCTCCACGGTGACGAGATCACCGGGGCCACCACCTTCCTGCTGGAGGAGGGCCTGGACACCGGCCCGGTGCTCGGCAGGCTCACCGAGCGGGTGCGGCCGCGGGACACCGCCGGGGAGCTGCTGGACAGGCTTGCTCAGGCCGGCGCCGGGCTGCTGGTCACCACCCTCGACGCCCTGGAACGAGGCGAGATCACCCCTGTCCCGCAGCCCGCCGAGGGCGTCTCCCACGCCCCGCGCCTGGAGGCGGCCGACGCACGCGTCGACTGGACCCGGCCCGCGTTCGCCGTGGACCGGCAGGTACGTGCCTGCACCCCGTCACCGGGGGCCTGGACACTGTTCCGCGGCCAGCGGCTCAAGCTCGGACCGGTCCAGCCGGTCGAGCCCTCCGACGTCCCCGAGGGCCCCCGGCCGGCCGGCCCCGGGGAGCTGGTGGTGCACGGCGCCGGTGTCGATGTCGGGACCGCCTCCGGACCGGTGCGGCTGGGTGAGGTGCAGGCCCACGGCAAGCGCCGGATGCCCGCGGCCGACTGGGCCCGCGGGGTACGGCCCGAAACGGGGGAGGTGCTGGGTGGCTGACCGCTCCTCCCCCCGCCGTGGTCCCCGGGCGGGGCAGCGGTCGCGGCAGCGGCCGGCCGAGCGGGCCCGGCGCGTGGACCCCGCCCGAGAGGCCGCCTACCTGCTGCTCCGGGCGGTGCACGCGGGCGCCTACGCCAACCTGGAGCTGCCCCGCCGGCTGCGACAGGCCCGGCTGACCGGCCGCGACGCCGGCTTCGCGACCGAGCTCGGCTACGGCACGCTGCGGCTGCAGGGCCTGTACGACCGGGTCGTCGCGCAGGCCGCGGGCCGCGCCCCCGACCAGATCGACCCGCCCGTCCTCGACGCGCTGCGGCTAGGCTGCCACCAGCTGCTGGCCACCCGGGTGCCGCCGCACGCGGCGGTCAGCGCGACCGTGGCGCTGGCCCGACAGCACCTCGGCAGCGGCGCCGCCGGCTTCACCAACGCCGTGCTGCGCCGGGTCGCCGAGCACGACCTGACCGGCTGGCGTGACCGGGTCACCGAGGGGATCACCGACCCGGTGGAGCGGCTGGCCGCCACGCACTCCCACCCCCCCTGGGTGGTGCGGGCGCTGCGCGCGGCGCTGGTCGACCACGGGGAGGGGGAGGACGCGCTGCCGGACCTGCTCGCTGCCCACAACGAGCCCGGGACGCTGACGCTCACCGCCCGGCCCGGGCTCGGCGCCGAGGCGGACCTGGCCGACGCCGGCGCCCAGCCGGACCCGACCTGCCCCACCGCCTGGCGGCTGCCCGCGGGGGACCCAGCGCAGATCCCGGCGGTCCGAGACGGCCGTGCGGCGGTGCAGGACGCCGGCTCGCAGCTGCTCACCCTCGCGCTGCTGGCCGCACCCGTCGAGGGCCGCGACGAGGAGTGGCTGGACCTGTGCGCCGGCCCGGGCGGCAAGGCCGGCCTGCTCGCCGGCGCGGCGATCGCGGCCGGAGCC
>NZ_WIQI01000099.1 GCF_009602535.1 Ornithinicoccus halotolerans
CCGGACGCCCCGACGCCGGTCGCGGCGCGCTCGGGTGCGGCGGCGCGCGCCGAGCCCTGCACGGCCAGGTGGACCGCGAAGGCGAGCATGGCCAGGGTGAGCACGGCCAGCGCGGCGTAGAGGGCCAGGTTCGAGGCCTCGGCCAGGGTGTAGTCGGTCATGGGCGGTCCTTCGTCGGGTGGTCCTCGCCGGTGGCGGGCGGCAGTGCCTCGCGGATCTGCTCGCAGAGCCGGTCGAGCGCCTCCCCGAGCGCGGGGTCGGAGCCCTTGGCGAGTGCGGCGACCACCAGCACAGTATCCCCGCTCGGGCGGGCACCGGCATCGGCGGGGGCGGCCCGGGCGAACACCCGGCGGCGGCGCACCGTCAGCATCAGCGTCAGCGCCAGCAGCAGCACGGCCGCGGAGACCAGCACCGGCACCCGCCCGGGGTCGTGGCGCATCACCAGGCCGCCCCAGCGCACCACCTCCTCCAGCGTCATGGTGCCGCCGCCGGGCAGGTCGACGGTCTCACCGGGCCGCAGCAGCAGCCTGGCCCGCTCACCGTCCGCGCGGTAGACCTCCTGCATCTGCGAGACGTCCAGGGTGTACACCGACTGCGGCCGGCCCTCGGGGTAGAGGGCGCCCTCGTACATCCCCAGCACCAGCGCGGGGTCGAGCAGGTCCGGGAAGGTGGAGACCGGCCCGGCCGTCTCGTCGAAGTGCAGCGTGGGCAGGAACGCCCCGTGGAAGCCCCAGTCCGGGTCGGCGGCGGGCACCTTCACCGCCCCGGTGGAGGCGTACAGGTCATCCTGCGGCAGGAACGGGGTGGCGCCACGGTAGAGCACCCGCCCGTCGCCGTCGCGCACCGTCACCACCGGGGCGTAGCCGTTGCCCAGCAGGTACACCGACGTGCCGGACAGGCTCAGCGGGGCGTTGACGGCCAGCCGCCGCTGCTCCGGCTCCCCGCCGGGCTGCCCGTTGGTCGACACGGTGGCGGTGAACTCCCGCGGCGCGCCGAACTGGGCGCCGCCGGCCTGCTGCTCGAAGACGACGGTGAGCTCCTGCAGGGTCAGCGAGAACGGCGTCAGCGAGTTCAGGTCGACCCACGGCCCCGGCTGCAGGGTGTCGTACTCGGCGACGGTGTTGGTGAAGGTCTCCCCCTCGGCCAGGATCACCTCCCCGCGCCAGCCCCACAGGTGGCCGGCGGCGACGGAGATGATCACCGCCAGCAGCGAGAAGTGGAAGACCAGGTTCCCGGTCTCCCGCGCCCGCCCGCCCTCGGCCGACAGCGCCACCGGTCCGGTGCCGTCCCGGAACCGGTAGCGGCGCCGCTGCAGCACCCGACGCACGGCTGCCACGGCGTCCTCCGGTGGTGCCCCGACCCGCAGCGTGCGGTGCTCGGCGAGCCGTTCCAGCCGCCGTGGCACCGCCGGGGGCCGGGACCGCAGCGCGCGCAGGTGCTGGCGCGTCCGCGGGACCAGGCACCCGACCAGGGAGACCATGAGCAGCAGGTAGATCGCGGCGAACCAGGGCGAGGAGTAGACGTCGAAGAAGCCCAGCGCGTCCAGCACCGGCGCCAGGTCCGGGTGCTCGTCCTGGTACTCCCGCACCCGCACCGGGTCGACCGGGCGCTGCGGCCAGATCGACCCCGGCACCGCCGCCACCGCGAGCAGCAGCAGCAGCACCAGCGCGGTGCGCATGCTGGTCAGCTGTCGCCAGCCCCACCGTGCCCAGCCCCGCGGGCCGAGCCGCGGCTGCGTGGTCACGGCATGCTCCCCCGGCGCCATCAGAGCACCGTGGTGAAGCTCGACGTCAGCTGTGTCTGCACCCAGGCGGTGGCGGCGTCCCAGACGCCGCTGACCATGAGCACCCCCAGCAGCACCAGCACCGCCCCGCCGGTCTGCTGCAGCCGGTGGTGGTAGCGGCGCACGGCGGCCGAGGCGGTGCTGGCCCAGCCGAGGCCGGCGGCCACCAGCAGGAACGGCACGCCCAGCCCGGCGCAGTAGGCCAGCGCCAGGGCGATGGCACGCGCGGTGGTGGCCCCGTCCGGGGCCAGCGAAGCACCGAGGGTCTGGATGGCGGCCAGCGCCGGGCCGGTGCAGGCGGAGAAGCCCAGCCCGAAGACCACGCCCAGCAACGGCGCCCCCGCCAGGCCCGGCGCCGGGCGCCAGCGCGGCTGCCAGCCTCGGCCGGCCGGGCGCAGCAGGACGATGCCCAGCAGCAGCACGGCCACCCCGCCGACTCGCATCAGCAGGCCGCGGTGCTCCTGCAGCGCCATCCCCAGCGAGGAGACCACGACCCCCATCGCGACGAACACCACGCTGAAGCCGAGCACGAACAGCGCCGCCCCGGTGAGCAGCCGCCACCGGCCGCGGTCGGACCCGGGGGCCATACCCGTCACGTAGCCCAGGAACCCGGGCACCAGCGGCAGCACGCACGGCGAGGCGAACGAGACCACCCCCGCGGCGAGCGCGACGCCGAGCGCCAGCAGCAGCGGCCCCGACAGGACCAGCTCACTCACGCCGGCTCACCCCGGCAGCACGTCCTCGACCATCCCCCGCAGCGTCGGCTCGTCGACCTGGCCGAGCACCCGGGCCGCGAGCCGCCCCTCGGTGTCCAGCACCAGCGTGCTGGGACGGGCGTTGGCCATCCCCTGCAGGTCCAGCAGGGTGCTGCCGTCGTCGCGCAGCGACGGGTAGCCGATGCCCTCCGCGCGCTGGAACGCCAGCGCGGTCTCCACGCTGTCCCGGTGGTTGACGCCGATGAACTCCACCGGCTCTCCCGACTCCTGGAAGTGCTGGTAGGCGGCCTGCAGGTCCGGCGCCTCGGCCTGGCAGGGCCCGCACCAGGAGCCCCACACGTTGACGACGACGACCGAGCCACGATGCTCCTGCGAGCTCCACTCCTGGCCCTCCAGCGTGGTCCCCTCGATCCGCAGGGTGAGGTCCCGCTCGTCCCGCGGGACGGTCTGCACCCGCCCGTCACCGGAGACGTAGCCCTGCTGGGTGCCCTGCTTGGCCTGCGCGGCGATGCTGTCCCCGTCGCTGCAGCCGGCCAGCGCCACGCCGGCCGCGACGACCAGTGCCGGCCAGCGGCGGAGGCGGGCGCGCCCCGGCGTCATGCGCCCGCCCCAGGCCTGGCCCGCTGCAGCAGGTCACCGGCGGGCTCGGAGTAGTCCAGCCGGGTGGGCTCGGACCCGATGAAGGTGATGCTGGTCAGCGAGGCCAGCGAGCACTGCCGCCGGCGCGGGTCGTGCCACAGCCGGCGGCCCTCGATGGTGCGCCGCAGCGTCCAGATCGGCAGCTGGTGGGAGACCAGCAGCGCCTCGTGCCCCTCGGCGGCGGCACGGGCGTCCTCGACCGCCTCGGCCATCCGGGCGGCGATCTTGCGGTAGGGCTCCCCCCAGGAGGGGCGCAAGGGGTTGTGCAGCCGGTGCCAGTGCCGCGGCCGCCGCAGCCAGTTGGGGCCGCCTCCCACCGTCACGCCCTCGAAGTGGTTGCTGGCCTCGATGATGCGCTCGTCGGTCTCGACGGGGAGCCCCAGGATCTCCCCGACCGGCGCGGCCGTCTGCTGCGCCCGCTCCAGCGGGGAGCTGACCAGGTGCCGGATGGCGTGGTCCCGCAGGTGCTCGGCCACCCGGGTGGCCATCTCCTGGCCCAGCGGCGACAGGTGGTAGCCGGGCAGCCGCCCGTAGAGGATGCCGTGCGGGTTGTCGACCTCGCCGTGCCGCATCAGGTGCACGACAGTGCGGGGGGCGTCGCCAGGGCTGCTCGCGGTCACGTCGAGATTGTCCCCCATCAGCCTGAGCGGTCCCCGGACACCATGTCCTCGACGGCCCCGGGCAGCGCGGCCAGCACGTGCTCGACCGCCTGGTCGTCGTGGGCGGCGCTGACGAACCAGCACTCGAAGGCGCTCGGCGGCAGGTGCACCCCGCGGCGGAGCATGCCGTGGAACAGCCGGCCGAACGCGGCGGTGTCCTGCTCGCGGGCGTCCTCGTAACGGCGCACCTCGCCCTCGCGCAGGAACACGCTGAACATCGAGCCGGCCCACTGCACCCGGTGCGGCACGCCCGCCCGGTCCAGCTGCTCGGCGACCGCACCGGCGATGGTGCCGCTGACCTGCTCCAGCCGGGCGTAGACCTCGGGCGTGCACCCCCGCAGCGTGGCCAGGCCGGCGGCGGTGGCGACGGGGTTCCCCGACAGCGTCCCGGCCTGGTAGACCGGCCCCTCCGGCGCCAGCTGGGCCATCAGGTCCGCGCGGCCACCGAAGGCCGCGGCCGGGAAGCCACCGCCCATGACCTTGCCGAAGGTGAGCAGGTCCGGCGCTCCCGACTGGTACGGGCCCTCCAGCCCGTACCAGCCGGCCGGGCTGCAGCGGAAGCCGGTCATCACCTCGTCGGAGATGAGCAGCGCGCCGTGCTGGCGGGTGATCCGCCGCAGCGCCTCGGTGAACCCCGGGGCCGGCGGGACGACGCCCATGTTGCCGGGGGCGGCCTCGGTGATGACGGCGGCGATCTGCTGGCCGCGCTCGGCGAACGCGGCCTCGACCGCCTCGACGTCGTTGTAGGGCAGCACGATGGTCTCGGCGGCGCTGCTCTCGGGCACGCCGGGCGAGTCCGGCAGCCCGAAGGTGGCGACACCGGAGCCGGCCGAGGCCAGCAGCGCGTCCACGTGCCCGTGGTAGCAGCCGGCGAACTTCACCACGGCCGAGCGGCCGGTGGCGGCCCGGGCCAGCCGGAGGGCGCTCATCGTCGCCTCGGTGCCCGAGCTGACCAGCCGGACCGACTCCACCGGCTCGACCCGCCGCACGATCTCGGCGGCGAGCTCGACCTCGCGGGTGCCAGGGGTGCCGAAGCTGAACCCGTCGCGGGCCGCCCGGGTCACCGCTTCCAGCACGCGCGGGTGGGTGTGGCCCAGGATCATCGGCCCCCAGGACCCCACCAGGTCGACGTAGCGGCGCCCGTCGACGTCCTCCAGCCAGGCGCCCTGGGCCGAGGAGATGAACCGCGGCGTGCCCCCGACCGAGCCGTAGGCCCGCACCGGGGAGTTGACCCCGCCGGGGATGAAGCGGCGGGCGCGGCTCCACCACTCGGCAGAGACGGGGGCGTGGTCGGAGTAGGGCTCGGCCTTCATGCCCCCAGTGTCTCAACCGGGCTCAGCGCTCGGTGCCGCCCCCCAGGGCCGCCACCACCTTGGCCATCGCCTGGCCGAGCACGGCGAACTCCTCGGGCGTCATCTGGTCCACCAGCGACTCCCGGACGCTGGTCACGTGAACCCTGGACAGGTTCTCCAGCGCCTCCCGGCCCGCGTCGGTGAGCACCAGCTCCACGCCCCGGCGGTCCTCCAGGCAGCTGTGCCGCTCGACCCAGCCCAGCCGCTCCAGCCGGGTCGCGGTGTGGGTCAGCCGGCTGCGCGACTGCACCACCATGTCAGCCAGTACCGACATCCGCAGTCGCCCACCGGCGGCCTCGGACAGCATGGAGAGGATCTCGTACTCCGACAGCCGGATCCCGTGGACCAGCAGCGCCTCGTCCAGGGCCTCGGCCAGCATGCGGTGGCCGCGCAGGAAGGCGCGCCAGGACCGCTGCTCGTCCTCACTGAGCCAGCGAACCTCGTCCGTCATCGCGGCCACCTCCCTGCCCTGCCGTCACGACCACCCTGCTGCGGCGACGCCATCGTAACCGACCCCCGGGAATGTATTTGAACTTTAAACAGTTGCCGCCTAGTGTCGAGCCGAACCGCACTCGACGGCCACCGAGAACCACTGACAGCCCCCCGACAGGAGCCCACCACCATGACGCAGCAGACCGTCTCCCCCAGCCAGCTCATCCCCGGCACGTGGACCGTGGACGCCGCCCACAGCGAGGTCGGCTTCACCGCCCGCCACATGATGGTGACCAAGGTGCGCGGCACCTTCGCCGACTTCTCCGCCGAGGTCGTCGTCGGCGAGACGCTGGCCGACTCCTCGGTCAGCGCGACGGTGCAGATGGCCTCGGTCGACACCCGCAACACCGACCGCGACGGCCACCTGGTCAGCCCTGACTTCTTCGACGTCGAGACCTACCCCACGATGACCTTCCGGTCCGCCCAGGTCACCGAGACCTCGATGACCGGCGACCTGACCATCAAGGGCGTCACCCGCCCGGTCACCTTCGACCTGGAGTTCAACGGCACCTCCGACGACCCCTGGGGCGGCGTGCGGGCCGGCTTCGAGGCCACCACCACCATCAACCGCAAGGACTGGGGCCTGTCCTGGAACGTCGCCGTCGAGAGCGGTGGCGTGCTGGTGAGCGAGAAGGTCCAGATCCACCTCGACATCCAGCTGGTGCAGCCGCAGGGCTGAGCCCCGCGCAGGCGGCCCAGGCACCGACGAGCGGGGCCCGGCGGACGTGCTGTCCGCCCGGGCCCGCTCGGTGTCGGGGCGCCGCTCTCAGCCGCGCAGCAGCCGCGCGGCGTGCCGGGCGTAGTAGCTCAGCACGATGTCCGCACCGGCCCGCCGGATCGAGGTGAGCGTCTCCAGCACCGCCCGGTCGCGGTCGATCCAGCCGCGCTCGGCGGCCGCCTCGAGCTGGGAGTACTCCCCCGACACCTGGTAGGCGGCGACCGGCACGTCGCTGCGGTCGGCGACCTCGCGCAGCACGTCCAGATAGCCCAGGGCGGGCTTGACCATCACCATGTCGGCACCCTCGGCCAGGTCCAGCGCCAGCTCCCGCCGCGCCTCCCGCCGGTTGGCCGGGTCCTGCTGGTAGGTCGCCCGGTCGCCCTGCAGGGAGGAGGACACCGCCTCGCGGAACGGCCCGTAGAAGGCGGAGGTGTACTTGGCGGTGTAGGCCAGGACCGCCACGTCGGTGTGACCGGCGGCGTCCAGCGCCTCCCGCACCACGGCGACCTGGCCGTCCATCATCCCGGACGGGCCGACGACGTGGGCGCCGGCGTCGGCCTGGGCGCGGGCCATGGCGGCGTACCGCTCCAAGGTGGCGTCGTTGTCGACCCGGCCGCGACCGTCGAGGACGCCGCAGTGGCCGTGGTCGGTGAACTCGTCCAGGCACAGGTCCGCCATCAGCACCGTGCTGTCGCCCAGGTCACGGCGCAGGTCGGCCAGCGCGCTGTTGAGGATCCCCCCGGGGTCGGTCGCGCCGCTGCCGACGGCGTCCTTGTGCTCAGGGACCCCGAACAGCATCAGCCCGCCGACCCCGTCGGCCACGGCCTCCCCGGCCGCCCGGCGCAGGCTCTCCCGGGTGTGCTGCACGACGCCGGGCATGCTGCCGATCGGCACCGGCTCTTCGGCGCCCTCCCGCACGAACAGCGGAAGAACCAGCGAGGACGGGTGCACCCGGGTCTCGGCCACCAGCTCCCGCACGGCCGCGGTGGTGCGCAGCCGCCGGGGCCGGTCGACCGGGCGCCGGACCGGCCCCGTCATGCCCGGGACCGGGAACCGTTCCGGCGCGGGCGGCGCTCGCTGGGCCGCAGCACCGGCTCGCCCGCCTGCTGCAGCTCCGCGGCGGTCTGGGCGGCGAACTCGGCCAACGCGTCGACCAGGGCGTCACCGGAGGCCTCCGGCGCCACGACGTCGACCCGCAGCCCGTGCTCCTCGGCGGTCTTGGCCGTGGCCGGGCCGATGCAGGCCACCACCGTGCTGGCGTGCGGCTTGCCGGCGATGCCGACCAGGTTGCGCACCGTGGAGGAGGAGGTGAAGCAGACCGCGTCGAAGGCGCCGCTCTTGATCGCCTCGCGCACCGGCGCCGGCGGCGGGGCGGCCCGAACCGTCCGGTAGGCGGTGACGTCGTCCACCTCCCAGCCCATCTCCTGCAGGCCGGCCACCAGGGTGTCGGTGGCGATGTCGGCGCGTGGCAGGAACACCCGGTTGATCGGGTCGAGCACCTCGTCGTACGGCGACCAGGCCTCCAGCAGGCCGCGGGCGCTCTGCTCGCCCTCGGGCACCAGGTCCGGCTCCAGGCCCCACTCCCGCAGCGAATCGGCGGTGACCCCGCCGACCGCGGCGATCTTCAGCCCGGCGAAGGCACGGGCGTCCAGCCCCAGCACCTCGAACTTCTCCCGGACCGCGCGGACAGCGTTGACCGAGGTGAAGCCGATCCACTCGTAGCGGCCGGTCACCAGCCCCCGGATGGCCCGGTCCATCTGCTGTGGCGTGCGCGGGGGCTCGACGCTGATGGTGGGCACGACGCTCGCGGTGGCCCCGTAGGAGCCGATGCGCTCGACCATCGAGCCGGCCTGGTCCTTGGTGCGGGGCACCAGCACGTGCCAGCCGAACAGCGGCTTGGTCTCGAACCAGGACAACTCCTCGCGCAGCTCGACCTGCCGGCCGACCACCGCGACCGTCGGGGAGTGCCCCTGGCCCTCCTCGTCGGTGGCGAGCGCGGCCAGCGCCTCCTCCAGGACGGTGACCCGGGTCTGCTGGGTCGTGGTGGTGCCGTTGACGGTCAGGCACACCGGGGTCTGTCCGTCCCGGCCGGCCTGGCGCAGCCCGGTGAGTGCGCGCCGGAGCCCCGGCGCGTCACCCAGCACGACGACGGTGACGTCCTCGGAGGCCGAACGGGTCCAGTCGGTCCGCGGGTCCGCGCCGTCGACGATGTGGACCTCGTGGCCGTCCTCGGTGGTCAGCGGGACCCCGGCGTAAGCCGGCACCGACCAGGCGGCGCTCACGCCCGGCACCACCTCGAACGGGATGCCGGCCTTACGGCAGGCCAGCGCCTCGGTCGCCAGCCCGCTGAACGCGGCCGGGTCCCCGTTCATGAGGCGCACGACCAGGCCGCCCTCGGGTGCCTGCTTCTGGGCGGTCCGCACCAGCAGCTTGGCACGGGAGCCCTGGGTGAGGCTCTGCCCCGAGCTGCCGTGGGCGGCGTCGACCAAGCGGACCTCGGCGCCGGTGAGGCGACGTACCGCCTCCTCGTCGTGCACCGTGTCCAGCAGCACCACGTCGGCGGCGGCGAGGTAGTCGCGCGCTCGTACGGTGAGCAGGCCCGGGTCGCCCGGTCCCGCCCCTACGAAGGCCACGCGGGTGCCGGTGACGCTCTCGACGGCGGGTGCGACGGCGGGGTTCGGCTGGGCGGGGTGGGTGGTCACGAGTCACGCTCCGGGGTGTGGGTGTGCGCAGGCTGCAGGGTGGACGGGATGTCGAGCAGCACGGCGGCCAGCTCGCGCCCGAGCGCAGCGGGATCGGTGGGGCTCGGTGGGTCGGTCGGGGTGGCGGTGCGGGAGGCGCGCCGGCTGCCACCGGGCAGGTCGGCGAAGCCGGTGAGGGTCAGGCCGTCGGTGCCGTCCTCGGCGAGGGCGGCGACCGGGGCGGTGCATCCGGCCTCCAGGGCGGCCAGGAGGGACCGCTCGGCGGTGACGGCGGTGCGCACCGTGAGGTCGTCCAGCGGCGCCAGCGCCGCCAGCACCGCGTCGTCGTCCTCGCGGCACTCGACGGCCAGCGCACCCTGGCCGGGCGCGGGCAGCAGCACGGCCGGGTCGAGCACC